>NZ_PZKO01000068.1:0-106097 GCF_014926485.1 Pseudarthrobacter sp. AB1 | reverse complement strand
GGTGCCGGGTAGCCGATGATGGTGCGCAGCGAGATGATGGACGGCTTGGACGTCTCGGCCTTTGCGTCCAGCAGTGCAGAGTACAGCTCCTGGACGTCTTCGACGTACTCGCCCGTCTCGGTCCAGTCCACGCGCTGGGTGTGCCAGCCGTACGCCTCGTAGCGCTTGAGGACATCCTCGGTAAAGGAGATGTCAGTGTCGTCCTCGATGGAGATATGGTTCTCGTCGTAGATCACCACGAGGTTGCCCAGTTCCTGGTGCCCGGCCAGCGAGGAAGCCTCGGACGTGACGCCTTCCTGCAGGTCCCCGTCGGAGGCGATGACCCAGATGGTGTGGTCAAACGGGGACGTGCCCTCGGCGGCGTCGGCGTCGAACAGGCCGCGCATCCGCCGCTGTGAGTAGGCGAAGCCCACCGAGGAGGCCAGGCCCTGGCCCAGCGGGCCCGTGGTGATTTCGACACCGGCGGTGTGCTTGTACTCCGGGTGGCCCGGAGTCAGCGAATCCCAGGTGCGAAGCGCCTCAAGGTCCTTCAGTTCCAGGCCGTAGCCGGACAGGAACAGCTGGATGTAAAGGGTGAGCGACGTGTGGCCGGGTGAGAGGATGAAACGGTCGCGTCCCAGCCAGTCCGGGTTGCGGGGGTCGTGGCGCATGAGCTTCTGGAAGAGAAGGTATGCGGCGGGCGCCAGGCTCATGGCCGTGCCGGGGTGGCCGTTGCCGACCTTCTCCACGGCATCCGCAGCCAGAACGCGGATGGTGTCCACCGCGCGCTGGTCCAAGCTGGTCCATGACAGTTCTTGCTCTTCCAAATGTGGCACGAAAACCGGGCCCCTCTCTGTGCTGATGGTGGGCGGTACACGGGATCCGTTCCGGGGCACGCTACGGTGCCCGCTGCGGTGTGTACCAGCCGTTCACCATCGAAACGTTGATCTATCATTCAGCAGGGCTATGGGAACGCGTTTTCCAACGCTTTTCTGCCGCGTGCTGATCTGGTGACAGCTTAGCTCCATTCCACTCTCCGGTCAGCGCAAATCTCACCTTTTGGACGCAATTTCCCCTTATGTGAATCGTCATTTCGTGAGGTTGAGTTAATCTGCTCGAATCACCCTGCGCGCAATCATCAGGGCCTAATCACGGGGCATCTGTTGCAAATGCGCGCGGTATGATATTTGGAGGCCGACGCCGGTAGCCGAGCCCTTCGAAGGGCGGCGGCAGACTCCGGGCGTTGCCGGGACCTTCTCGTGATGACCATTGGCGGGCTGCCCGGCGAACGGCCGTAAGACACAGCTGCACCGCCAGACAGAACTGCCAACCAGAACGGGTGACTGCCACCGTGAGCACAACAGATACGCCGCTTAATGCTTCCCGCGCCAGAGCGGGAGCCGGGTTCGCCCGTAAGGCCAAGGCGTATTTCGCCCTCACCAAGCCGCGTGTCATTGAGTTGCTGCTGGTCAGCACCCTCCCCACCATGATCTACGCCGAGCGCGGCTTCCCGCCGATCGGGCTGATCCTGGCCACCTTGGTAGGCGGCGCGTTTGCTGCCGGCAGCGCCGGTGCCTTCAACTGCTACCTGGACCGCGACATCGACAAACTGATGCACCGGACCGAGAACCGTCCCCTCGTCACCGGCGAGGTGACGCCCCGCGAGGCACTCGTTTTCTCCTGGCTGCTCGGCGCGGCGGCAATTGGAATTCTCTGGTTCGGGGCCAACCCGCTGGCCGCGTGGCTTGGGTTGGGCGCTATTTTCTTCTATGTGGTCATCTACACCATCATCCTCAAGCGCCGCACCGCACAGAATATTGTGTGGGGTGGGGCAGCTGGCTGCTTCCCGGTGCTGATTGCCTGGGCCGCCGTGACCAACACCGTCGAGTGGCCGGCTGTCATCCTGTTTATGGTCATCTTCCTCTGGACGCCGCCGCACTACTGGCCGCTTTCCATGCGCTACGGCGAGGACTACCGCAACGCCAACGTGCCCATGCTGGGGGCGATCGCCGGCGCCAAGGTGGTTTCCGTCCAGGTAGTCCTCTATGCCTGGGCCATGGTGGCCTGCTCGCTGCTGTTGGTCCCCGCCGGTGGCGCGGGCTGGGTCTATACGGCCACCGCAGTCCTGGCAGGTGCCTGGTTCCTGAACGAGTCGCACTCCCTGTACAACCGGGCGCAGCGCGAGGACATCTCGGACAAGCGGGCCATGAAGGTCTTCCACGGCTCCATCAGCTACCTGACACTGCTGTTCATCGCCCTGGCCGTGGATCCGTTTGTCGGATCAGCGATTATCGGCTAACAGCCCGCACCACCGGACGCTCTCTCACTTAAAGTGGATTTTTTACCGACCCTCTATCAGGTAATGCGGCTTTCTAAGCGACCCTCTCTCACCACCGTGAAGGAGGGTCGCTTCTTTATCTCCAGTTGGTCCGGGAGGATACGAAATACGGCAAGCAGTGGGAGAGGGCCTGCCCACTCCGCGCATTAAGTGAGAGAGGGTCCTTGAACGCGGAATGCCACGATTCCGTTGGTCACCGTGGTATTCCGTTGGGGTAAACAGCGGCGGCTACGAGAGCGGGCTTGAGCGGGCGAGGTCGGCGGTGTTTGTTGCCGCGCTTATCAGCAGTGCCGCGCCAAGCATGTGGGCGCCCACCAGCAACGCGGGGATGCCGTTGTAGTACTGGGTGAAGCCGATGACTGCCTGCAGCAGGGTCACAGCCAGGAGCAGCAGGACGGACGTGCGGAACGGTCCTTGGATCCGGCGGACGATCACCAGCACCACTGCGAACAGTGTTCCGGCCGTGATCACGTACGCCGGAACGGCATGGATGTGGGAAAAGAGGTCCCAGTCAAGGCCGTTGCGGGGCGCGTCGGCGTCACCGGCGTGGGGGCCGGAGCCGGTCACTACTACGCCGAGCATTACGGCAAGAGCGGAGAAAAGCGCGACGGCGGCCGCCACCGGACGCAGGACGCCCGGCAATGTTGGGAGCTGGATGGCCGCGTGGTGGCCCGTCCTTCCGTACGCCCGGTTGACGAGCAGTGTGGCGACCACCACGAGGGCCATGGAAACGAGGAAGTGCAGGCCCACCACCCACGGATTGAGGTTGGTCAGCACGGTGATGCCACCGATCACCGCCTGTGCCGGGATGCTGGCCAGCAGGCCAAGCGCCAGCAGGAAGAGGTCCCGGCGCTCCTTGCGAAGGTTCCACAAGTACACAAGCATGGCCACCGCAACCGCTGCCAGCGCAAACGTCAGGAGCCGGTTGCCGAACTCAATGAAGCCGTGAATCCCCATTTCGGCAGTGTTCACCAAAGAGGTGGCCGTGCAGCGTGGCCACGTGGGGCAGCCGAGGCCGGACGCGGTCAGCCGCACCGCGCCGCCGGTCACCACCAGCAGCGTCTGGCCAACCAGGGACGCCACCGCGAGGCGGCGGACGCTGGCGTCCACGGTACGGGGAAGCCTCGCGATGAGGCGGCCGGCGATCTGGGGGAGGCGTGAAGCCGTGCTCACGGATATCTCAATTCCACTTGAACCAACGGATGGCTGCTGCCCCGGCAAGAACTGTCCAGAGCAGCAGGATAAGCGCGGCGCCGCTGTTCAGCGAGCCGTGCAGGAAAGCTTCGCGCATGGCCTCGCCGAGTGCGCCGGAGGGCAGATAGTGGACCACTTGCTGAGCCAGCGCGGGCAGCCGTTCCGCGGGAATAACTATCCCGCCGAGGGCGCCCAGCAGGATCCATAGCAGGTTGGTGATGGCAAGGGTGGCCTCGGGCCGCACGGTGCCGGCCACCAGGAGTCCCAACGCGGTGAACGCCACGGCGCCCAGGACCAGCAGCGACAGGCCAGGGAGCCAGCCGGAGGCGGGCGGCTGCCAGCCCAGAGGAAGCGCCACCAGCGTCACAACTGCAACTTGGAGGCAGAGAACCGCCAGGACCGCGAGCACCTTACCCGCGATGAGGCCTTCGCGGCCCAGGGGTGTGGTGGATAGGAACCGGAGAACTCCGTACCGCCGATCGAAGCCGGTGGCGATGCCCTGACCGGTAAATGCCGTGGACATCGCGCACAAAGCCAGGATGCCGGGGACTGCCACATTGATGCGGCTGGCTCCGAAGCCGTCAAGGAATGGGGTGACAGTGAGCCCCACCAGCACAAGAAGCGGCAGGACCACGGCGAGGATCAGCTGCTCGCCGTTCCTGAGCATGGTCAGGGATTCATACCTGCCCTGCAGCAGGACGCGGCGCAGCAGCGTGGCCGGCGCTCCCTGGGCGGCGGTGGCTGCGGGAGCCGTCATCGGAGGTCCTTTCCCGAGATGTCGAGGAAGACATCTTCCAGGCTTCGAGCCGCCAGGCTCATTGAACCGGGCATAACATTGTGGGCAGCCCACCAGGCGGTCAGCGACGCGAGATCGTGGGGTGTCAGTGCACCCATGGCAACGTAGCTTCCGGCCCGCGTTTCAGAGACGGCGATGGCTTCGGGCAGCACGCCGGTGAAATCCAGCCCGGGGGGCGCCTCGAACACCAGGGTGCGGACATGGTCCGTGCCGGCCTCCACAGCCGGATCCCGCTGCAGCAGCTGGGGAACTGTTCCTTCGGCGACGTTCCTGCCGGCGTCAATGATGTACACGTAGTCGGCCAACCGTTGGGCGTCGTCCATCAGGTGCGTTGTGAGGATGATGCCCATCCCGGTTGCCCGCAGTTCCGAGATCAGCTCGAACACCAGCTGCCGGGACTGGGGATCCAGGCCGGCGCTGGGCTCGTCCAGGAATAGGACTTCCGGATTTCCGATCAGGGCTGCGGCGAGTGCCAGCCGTTGTTTCTGCCCACCGGAGAGCCGGCGGACGGTGGTCCTGGCGAAGGTGTCAATACCAAGCCGTTCCACCAGTTCGTCAACGGAGCGGGGCCTCGCGTACATTCCGGCGATGTGCCGCAGGAGCGGGATGGGACGGGCCGACGGCGGGAGGCCGCCGTCCTGAAGCATCACGCCTACGCGGGACCGCAGGTCAGCGCCCGCTCGGCCCGGATCCTGGCCGAGCAGCGAGATGCTGCCGCCGCTGCGCTTCTGCAGGCCTTGGGCGCATTCGATGGTGGTGGTTTTTCCAGCTCCATTGGCGCCCAGGAGGGCCGTGACCTGGCCGCGTTCGGCCATAAAAGATACGCCGTTGACTACCCGGAGCATTTTTCCGTCCAGACTGGCCAGCGGACCAACATCCTTAATTAACCCGCTGATGGACAGAACCGGGGATTCGGGGGATCGCACCCCAGCATTCTACGCGATGTAGTACTGGCGGGGCCGCAGGGCCCCAGCCGCAGGTCAGCCTGACCTTACTAGTACGGGGGAGTAAATTACGACATGATTGTGTTGTGTATTCCATGACCAATGCTGCTGCTGTGCCGTTTGCCGGGCACAGAGCGCCGCGTACCGCCGCTGACCGCGGCCACGTGGCCGCTGTGCCGGTAGCTGACTCCGACGAGCGTACCCGGGACCGGGTTCTTGGTGCCGTGCTTGAGCATGGCCCCATCAGCGCGGCGGAACTTGGTGACATGCTCGGTTTCACGCCAGCCGCTGTCCGTAGGCATCTTGATCATCTGGCCCGCAGCGGGGTTATTGAGGTCAAGCGTGCTGCCAAGGCCGGTGCAGGCGCGGGGCGACCCGCCCGCCGCTATGTCCTGAGCTCGCAGGGCCAGTCCACGCTTGGCAACGATTACCTCGACATCGCCGCCCTCGCGCTCAAGCAGCTCCAGGCAGTGGCGGGCGAACAGGCAGTCCGCGCGTTCGCCGTCGAACGTTTTGCCGACATGGAACGCCGTTACGCACCCGAGATCGAACTGGCCGGACCGGACATTACCGCCAGGGCCCAAGCATTGTCCACGGCGCTGAGCCGGGATGGTTTCGTGGCGTCGGCCGCCTCGATCGAAGCCAGGGCCCCGCTGCCGGCAGCACTGTCCAGCGTCCAGCTGTGCCAGGGGCATTGCCCCATCCAGCAGCTCGCCGCCCAGTTCCCCGTCTTCTGCGATGTGGAGACCGAAGTGTTCTCCCGTCTCGTCGGCGTTGACGTGCGCCGCCTGTCCACGCTGGCGCGCGGCGGACACGTCTGCACTACCCACATACCCACAGGCCGGCTGGCTGCCGGGGGACCACAGGTCCCGCAGGCAGCCCCCGCCAGCCTGGATGAAGTAACCAACCATCAGCAAGAAAGGCCGTGATGACGGACCAACTATCAGAGAAAGCGGTAGCCGAAGACACTGTGATCTCGGAGATTCTGGAAAAGAATCCCGAGCTCCACGGCATCGGCACGTACGAGTACGGCTGGTCTGACAAGAACGATGTCGGTGCCAACGCCCGCCGCGGTATCAATGAAGACGTCGTCCGCGACATCTCGGCCAAGAAGAGCGAGCCGAAATGGATGCTCGATCTTCGCCTCAAGGGCCTGAAGTACTTCGACCGCAAGCCCATGCCCACCTGGGGGGCAGACCTCTCGGGCATCGACTTCGACAACATCAAGTACTTTGTGCGTTCCACCGAGAAGCAGGCCACCAGCTGGGAGGACCTGCCCGAGGACATTAAGAACACGTACGACAAGCTCGGCATCCCCGAGGCCGAAAAGCAACGCCTGGTTTCCGGCGTCGCTGCCCAGTACGAGTCCGAGGTTGTCTACCACCAACTGCGTGAAGACCTCGAAAAGCAGGGCGTCATCTTCCTGGACACCGACACCGCGCTGCGCGAACACCCGGAGATCTTCCAGGAGTACTTCGGCACCATCATTCCCGTGGGCGACAACAAGTTCGCGTCGCTGAACACGGCCGTCTGGTCCGGCGGCTCCTTTGTGTACGTCCCCAAGGGCGTCCACGTGGACATTCCGTTGCAGGCATACTTCCGCATCAACACGGAAAACATGGGCCAGTTCGAGCGCACCCTGATCATTGCCGACGAGGACTCCTACGTCCACTACATCGAAGGCTGCACCGCGCCGATCTACACCTCGGACTCGCTGCACTCCGCCGTGGTGGAAATCATCGTGAAGAAGGGCGCCCGCGTCCGTTACACCACCATCCAGAACTGGTCCACCAACGTGTACAACCTGGTGACCAAGCGTGCCATCTGCGAAGAGGGCGCCACCATGGAATGGGTTGACGGCAACATCGGCTCCAAGGTCACCATGAAATACCCGGCCGTTTACCTCGTAGGCGAGCACGCCAAGGGCGAGACCCTGTCCATCGCCTTCGCCGGCGCCGGACAGCACCAGGACACCGGCTCGAAGATGGTGCACATTGCGCCGAACACCAAGAGCTCCATCATTTCCAAGTCCGTGGCCCGCGGCGGCGGGCGTGCTGCCTACCGTGGCCTGGTCCAGGTCCGTGAAGGTGCCAAGCACTCGGCGAACACCGTCCGTTGCGACGCGCTGCTGGTGGATACCATCAGCCGTTCGGACACCTACCCGTACATCGACATCCGCGAGGATGACGTGGTGATGGGCCATGAAGCAACTGTTTCCCGGGTCAGCGAAGAGCAGCTCTTCTACCTGATGTCCCGCGGCATGCGCGAAGACGAGGCCATGGCGATGATCGTCCGTGGCTTCATCGAGCCCATCGCCCGCGAACTCCCGATGGAGTACGCACTTGAGCTGAACCGCCTGATTGAACTGCAGATGGAAGGGTCCGTCGGATAACGATGACTGAAATCACTACTGAAAAGGCGCGCATCGGCGCGCCCTCGGCCCAGCCGTTTATCAACGGTTTCACGGAAGAGGGCGAAAGCCTGTCTCCGATCAACTCGAACGCTTCCAAGGCCCCGCTGGCCGGGGAAGCCGTCAAGCGCCACTCGCACGGCGGCGGCGTCGGCATTCCGGACAGCTCACGCGCTGGCCGTCTGACCTCGTACAACCTGGCGGACTTCAAGCCGCTCACCGGGCTTGAGGAAGACTGGCGCTTCACCCCGCTCAAGCGCCTGCGCGGCCTGCACAGTGAGGTCCTGGCGGGAGCGGCTCCGACCGTAACGGTCAGCGGCCCGGAGCAGATCACGGTTGAGACGGTGGCACGTGGCGACAAGCGCATCGGTTCCGCCGGCATCCCGGAGGACCGCGTGTCCGCGAACGCCTGGGAAAACTTCAGCGAAGCCACCGTCCTGACCATCCCGGCCGAGTTTGAAGCCGACACCGAGGTCACCGTCGCGATCGAGGGTACCTCGACGGCGGCAGCCGCCCAGCACCTGGTGATAGTAGCGGGGAAGTTCTCCAAGGCCATTGTGGTCCTGAACCACCAGGGTTCGGCCGTTGTGTCCGAAAACATCGAAATCGTTGTTGAAGACGGCGCCAACCTCACTGTTGTCTCGCTCCAGGAATGGAACGACGACGCCGTTCACGCCTCCTCCCAGCAGGCAAAGATCGGCCGCGACGCCAAGTTCAAGCACGTCGTGGTCAGCCTTGGCGGGGACCTGGTCCGCGTCACGCCCTCGGCCCGTTTCACCGCCCCCGGCGGCGAAGCGGAAATGTTCGGCCTGTACTTTGCCGACGCCGGCCAGCACCTGGAGCAGCGGCTCTTTGTTGACCACGCGGTGGCGAACTGCACCTCCAATGTGCTCTACAAGGGCGCGTTGCAGGGCCGCAACGCCCACGCTGTGTGGGTAGGTGACGTCCTGATCCGCAAGGAAGCCGAAGGCACGGACAGCTACGAGGCCAACCGCAACTTGCTGCTCACAGACGGCGCCCGCGCCGACTCCGTGCCGAACCTCGAGATCGAAACCGGCCTGATCAAGGGAGCCGGCCACGCCAGCGCCACCGGCCGGCTGGACGACGAGCACCTGTTCTACCTCATGGCCCGCGGCATCCCCGAAGATGTTGCCCGCCGCCTGGTGGTGCGTGGCTTCCTGCACGAGATCATCCAGCAGATCAAGGTACCGGCCCTAGAAGAGCGGCTTACCGAGGCTGTTGAGCGCGAACTCGCCGTGACGAACAACTAGACGGCGCGGAAAACAGATGACTGACCAGCCAAAGGGCGAATTTGTCTGCAAGACGGATGAAATCCAGCTCAAGCAGGCTCTTCGGATCCTGATCGATGACTACCCCGTAGCCATCGTGAAGGACTCCATGGGAGACATCCACGCCATCGGGGACACCTGCTCGCACGCGGACATCTCACTGTCCGAGGGCGAAGTGGAAGGGTGCATGATCGAATGCTGGGGCCACGGCTCCCAGTTCGACCTGCGCAGCGGTGAGCCGCTCCAACTGCCCGCCTACGATCCCGTCCCGGTGTTCGCCGTCGAGATCGTCGGCGACGAGGTCTACGTGGACTTTACGAACGTGCTCAACGGAGCGGAAGCCCCGAACTTCAGCTAGCAGCATCAGCCGCCCGCGGCAACACCAAGCAACAGAACCAAACTTCCAGATACAGACCGCACCACCGCCGGAGGGCGCGGTGCAGAGGAGAACAAGACCTATGTCTACTCTTGAGATCAAGGACCTGCACGTCAGCATTGACACGGAGCAGGGCACCAAGGAGATCCTGAAGGGCGTCAGCCTGACCATCAAGACCGGTCAGACCCACGCCATCATGGGCCCCAACGGTTCAGGCAAGTCCACCCTGGCCTCCACCATCGCCGGGCACCCGCGCTACAAGGTCACCAACGGAACCATCACGCTCGACGGCGAAGACGTCCTCGCCATGAGCGTTGACCAGCGTGCCCGCGCCGGCATCTTCCTGGCCATGCAGTACCCCGTGGAGGTCCCCGGTGTGAGCATGACCAACTTCCTGCGCACCGCTAAGACCGCCATCGACGGAGAAGCACCCAAGCTGCGCACCTGGACCAAGGACGTCAAGGCGGCCATGGCGCAGCTGCGCATCGACGCTGACTTCGCCGAGCGCAACGTCAACGAGGGCTTCTCCGGCGGCGAGAAGAAGCGCGTGGAGATCCTCCAGCTGGAACTCTTCAAGCCTAAGTTCGCCATCCTGGACGAGACTGACTCGGGCCTGGACGTTGACGCCCTGAAGGTTGTGTCCGAAGGCGTCAACCGTGCGCACGAGGCGGGCAACATGGGCACGCTGCTCATCACGCACTACACCCGCATCCTGCGTTACATCAAGCCTGACTTTGTCCACGTATTCGTGGACGGCCAGGTTGTCGAAGAGGGCGGCCCGGAGCTGGCAGACCGCCTGGAAGACGAAGGCTACGACCGTTACGCCACGGGCGCCGGCGCAGCCACCATCGCTGCTGCTCAGGCCTAGATAGGACTTGCCATGACCGAAATCAATGTGGCCCGCACGGGCCTCGAGGATGTCGAAGAGGCACTCAAGGACGTCATCGACCCTGAACTCGGTGTGAACATCGTGGACCTCGGGCTGCTGTACGGCCTGAAGTACTCCGACGAGGACGGCGCGCTGCTGATCGACATGACGCTCACCACGGCAGCTTGCCCGCTCACCGATGTCATCGAGGAGCAGGTAGGCAAGTCCCTGGACGGCGTGGTCGACGACTGGCGCCTGAACTGGGTGTGGATGCCGCCGTGGGGTCCGGAGCGGATCACCGATGACGGCAAGGACCAGATGCGGGCCCTCGGCTTCAACATCTGATCCGTCCCCACCGCCTCCCTTGTCTCGCTTCGCTCGGCCAGGGAACCCTCGGCGGCGGAGGTCCCTGAAAAGTACGACGACGGCCGGTCACCTTCCTTTCGAAGGTGTCCGGCCGTCGTCGTTCCTCTTCGTTAGAGCGTTGGCGCCGAGAACGTGTTGCACTGGTTGATGTCGCCGGTGGTGTAGCCCGTGTAGAACCATTTTTGACGCTGTTCGCTGGAGCCGTGCGTCCAAGCCTCGGGCGAGACCCGACCGGTGGCGGCTTCCTGGATCCGGTCATCGCCCACTGCCGAAGCAGCGGACAAGGCGTCGTTCAAATCCTGCTGGGTGATCGGTTCAAGGAACGGCTGCCCGTCGGGTCCAGGCTGGGTTGAGGCGTGCTTCACCCAGAGCCCGGCATAGCAGTCGGCCTGAAGCTCCGTTCTGACAGCACCGGACGCCGGCCCCTGCGGATCCTGCTGCGCACGGTCGAGGTACCCCAGCACGTTCTGGATATGGTGGCCGAATTCGTGAGCCACCACGTACTCCTGCGCCAAAGGACCTCCCGAGGATCCGAAGCGGCTCACCAACTCCTTGAAGAACCCGGGATCGAAGTACGCAGTTGTGTCGGCCGGGCAGTAGAACGGACCCACCGCGCTGGAAGCGGTCCCGCAACCGGTGCTGACACCAGCATCGAAGATCACTGTCTTAGGCTGGGGATACTGGACGTTGTAGTCCCGGAGATAGGCCGGCCAGAACGCGTTCAGGCTGTTGACCGTGCCGGTGATCCGGCAGTCCAGCCGGGCGTCAGCGTCGGCCCCCGTGGCGCAGGCCGGTGCCGTCCCTTGATTTTGGTCAGCCGTGCCAGTGCCGCCCGTCAGGCCTTCCAGCATGGCTGGATTGACGCCAAGGAGGACTGCAATGAGCAGGATGATCCCGCCCCCGATCCCGCCCCCGACTTTGGCACCGCGGCCCATGCCGCGCCGGTCCTGGACCTGGGAGGGGTCCAGCTGCACGTTGTCATTGAAGCTCATGAAGTCACAATAGCCTTTACCGGCAGCACCGAAGCCGAGTCGGCCCGGTAAAGTTGGTTCGATGCCTTTTCTCGACAAAATCCAGCGCTGGGCCGAAGAACGCCCCCATGACACCGCCGTTGTAGTGGCCGGCCAGCGCCTGCGCTGGGCTGAGCTGCGGGACGCCGCCGCAGCCGCTCTTCCAGGCTCGGCAGCCGTCACAGTCCTGGCGGAGGCGAACTCCGTGGACTTCGCTGTGAAGTTCACCGCAGCCGTTGCCGGCGAGCGCCAATGCGCAGTCCTGGATCCGGCCTGGCCGGCGTCCCTGCGCCTGGAAATCGTTCAACGGCTGGCGGAATCAGCCGAGCCGGGCGCAGTTTCCGCAGCGGATGCGTTGGCCGACGGGCCGCCGGACTCGACCTTCCTGATCGGACTCACCTCCGGCACCACCTCCGTGCCCAAGGCGTTCACCCGGTCGAGGCAGTCCTGGCGGCAGTCCTTCGACGCATCCATTGAGTTCTTCGGCCTCGCCCAGACCGACGTCACGCTCGCGCCCGGACCCCTGGCTGCCAGCCTTAACCTCTACGCCCTCGCCGAGTGCCTCTACGCGGGTTCGGAATTCCAGACGATGGACGGTTTCGACGTCGGTGATGTCCACTCCGCCATCACGCACGACGGCGTGACCCGGCTGATCCTCGTGCCCACGATGCTGCGGCTGCTGAGTGAGCGCGGTTTGACCGGCTGCGTCGATGCCGCCGGCATCCGGACCATCATTTGTGCTGGCTCGAAGCTGGACGCCCGCACCCTTGAAGCGGCACGGCGCTGGGCGCCGAACGCCACCATCTATGAGTACTACGGCGCCTCGGAACTGAGCTTTGTCTCCGGTGTGGGGCTGGCGGCCGGTACGCAGCTGGACGCCGGGGGAACAGGTATAGGGCTCCCGTTCCCGGGCGTGGACGTCAGGATCCTGGACGATGACGGTTCCGAACTTCAGGACGGCGCAGCTGGCAATATCTGTGTGCGAAGCGGCATGGTCAGCAACGGCTACCTGTGGGGTGACGACGGCCGGGCGCTGCGCTCCTTCGACGGCTGGTTCACGGTGGGGGACCAGGGCTACCTCGCTGGCGGCGAGCTGCACATCCTGGGCCGGCGTGCCGACATGATCCTGACATCCGGAAAGAACGTGTATCCGCACGAAGTGGAACTTGCCCTGGCGGCCGTGCCGGGCGTGGCTGCTGCGGTAGCCGCCGGAATACCCGATGACCTCCGCGGTCAACGGGTGATTGCAGGCGTCATTCCGTCCCACGGAGGAATCACGGCCTTGCAGCTCAAGGCAGGACTCGAAAACATCCTGCCGCGGGACAAACGGCCACACCAGTACTTCGCACTGTCCGAACTTCCCACCACCGACCGAGGCAAGATCAGTCGAAATATGCTGCTGGAATGGATCGGCTCCCACGACCCGAGGGCGCGGCATCTTGACCGCTGACCTGCAGCCCCATGGCTTGCCGCCTGGTGACTTTGTGCCCGCGGACCGGCAGCCCGTGATCATCGCGGCGCGGCGTACAGCGATCCGCCGCGCCAACGGTGCGCTGAAGGAATTGCGTGCCCACCAGCTTCTGGCGCCGGTCCTGGTCAACCTCCTGGCCGATGCCCAGGTGCCGGCCGAAACCGTCACGGATGTGATGATCGGCAACGCCGTGGGCGGCGGCGGCAACGTGGCCCGGCTGGCCCTTCTTCAGGCAGGGCTCCCTGTCAGCGTGCCAGGACTGACCGTCGACCGCCAGTGCGGGTCAGGCCTCGATGCGATCGTCCTGGCCGCCCGGCTGGTTGCCGCCGGCGGCAACCCCGTGTATCTCGCCGGGGGAGTGGAAAGCATCAGCACGGCTCCGCTGCGGGCCCACCGTAATGACGGCGGGGAGCCTGACTTTTTTGCCCGGGCCCAGTTCGTGCCGCACAGCTTCGGAGACCCGGATATGGGGGTCGCTGCCGAGAACGTAGCGGCCCGGTTCGCGGTCAGCCGGGAGCGGCAGGATGCCTCGGCGCTGCGCAGCCATCAGCGGGCGCTGGTGGCCGCTGGAGCAGGATATTTCGCCGCCGAAATCACCACGCTGGAAACGCAGGCCGGACCCATCTGTGCCGACGACGGCCCCCGGGCCGGACTGACTGCTGCCGTGCTGAAGCGCTTTCCGCCCGCTTTTGTGTCAGGGGGGACTGTCACCGCCGGGAACTCATGCTTCGACGCGGACGCCGCGTCCGCCGTCGTGGTTACTTCATTGCAGCGGGCCCGGGAACTCGGTGCCGTTGACGGGCTCCTGGTGCTGGGCTCGGACACTGCCGGCGTGGACCCCGACGTGCTGGGGATCGGCGCAGCGGTTGCCGCGGAGCGGCTCCTGAAGGCGAGGGGACTGTCCGCGGACGGTGTTGACCTGGTGGAGTTCAACGAAGCCTTCGCGTCCCAGACCCTGGCGTGCCTGGACCAGTTGGGCATCGATCCGGAGCGGGCCAACCTTGACGGCGGGGCGCTGGCATTGGGCCACGCCTATGGTGCGTCCGGGGCGGTACTGGTGGCCCGGCTTCTCGCCCAGGCCCGGCGCACCGGAAACCATGGCTCCCTGGCCCTGGCTCTGATCAGTATTGCCGGCGGCATGGGAACGGCGGCGCTGCTGCGCTACGAGTTGCTGGCCGGCGGGCGACAGGACCCCTGAGCCGAACAAAGCACGTCCAACGGCCCCTCAGTCTTCCGCGTCGCCCAGACCGCGTGCAGCCAGTGCTTCGCCGGTCTGGCGGGCGAAGGCCACGGTGGTTATGAAAACGGGCAGCACGAGGGCGCGCGGGTTGCGCTCAAGCCCTCGGGCCCGGGCGGAATCCCTGACGTCTGCGAAGGCGCCGGCGATATACGGGATGCTGCGGAGCATGATGGCGATGGTCAGCGCAAAACGCTCGGGGTCGGCGCCGAAGCGGCGGAACGGTGTGGCCAGCGATACAACGCCGTCCAGGATCCGCTGCATAGGGGTCGTGGCTGTCAGCAGGGACGCCGCCACCACGCAGACCAGGATGTTAAGGACAATCCGGGCGGCCGTGGGGCCACCCAGCTGCCACCACTGGAACAGGCCGATGACCACCAGCACAAGGCCAACCGGACGGACAGCACCGACCAACCGGCGGGCTCCGGCACCCGTCAGGAGAAACAGGACGCCGAGCGCCGCCAGCACCGCGGCAGATACCAACCAGTCGACCACCAGGAAAGACAACAGGCCGCAGCCCACCACCAGCAGAAATTTCAGTGCAAGCGGCGTCCGGTGGATGATCGAATTCCCCGGGACGTAGTTGGCCAGCAGAAAGCCGTGCCCTCTCATGGCGCGGCCAGGCCGTTGGTGACCAGGGCCCGGTACGCGTCTAGGGCCGCGGCAGGGCCGCCGTCGAACATCACGCGTCCCGCCTCAACCACCAGCACGCGGTCCATCTCCAGGGCGAGGTCGAGGTCGTGTGTGGACATCACAATCTGCTGGTCGAGGCCGGAAAGTGTGCGACGCAGGAGTTCGCGATTCCGGAGGTCCAGGAGGGTGGATGGTTCATCCAGCACCAGGACAGTGGGACTCACGGCCAATACAGCGGCCAGGGCCATCAGCTGGCGTTCACCGCCAGATAATTCATAGATGCTCTGGTCCGCGAGCGGCAGCAGGCCGAGGCGCTCAAGGGCCGCTTCGGCCAGCCTGCGCCGCTCCGCACCATGGCGGACCGGGCGGCGCAGCGAAAGTTCCACGTCCTCGCGCCCCGTGGGCATCACCAGCTGCGACAAGGGATCCGTAAAGACGAACCCCACCTGCCGGCGTACGGCCCGCACGGCCCGGACAGTATCGGCGCCGTCCACGGACACGCTGCCGGAACTTGGCTGCACCAGGCCGTTAATCAGCCGCAGCAGTGTGGACTTGCCGGACCCGTTGGCCCCGATCACACCGATGCGCTGTTCCGTCAGTTCAAGCGTGACGTCCTGGAGCAGGGACTTCGGTTCCGGGCGGTTGTCTACAGCAACGGCAACTGAGGCCTGCCGGAAAGAAATGGTTGCCATGTCGGGACTAGTTGTTGATCCGCTTCACCCGGCGGACCAGGACGTCGGGAAATGCCCGGTGCAGTGACACTGCGATCACCGCGGCGAGGATGTTCTTAATCACGTCGCCGGGGTAGAAGACCAGGTCTGCGAGGAAGGCGTCACCCAGTGAAGCTTTGGTGTTCAGGGCGATCCCGGCGACTCCGAGCATGTGCACGATCGCGATGCTGGTGACCATCGCCGACGCGAAGAACCACAGCGCCCGGGCACGTGTCGTCCGCCGGATCACCACGGTGGCCAGCCAGCCGACAACGGCTGCAGCGATGGGGAAAGCAATGATGTAACCGGCCGAGGGGCCGGCCAGAATGGCCAGTCCGCTGCGGCCCTGGCTGAAGATCGGGAGGCCGGCCAGGCCCAGGAGTGTGTACAGGCCGACGGCGGCGAAGCCTCGGCCGGGGCCCAACATCAGTCCGGTGAGCATCACCGCAAGGGTCTGGAAAGTGATGGGGATGCCGAACACGTTCGCCGCGATGCCAGGCACCATAGCGGAGCCGGCAACGAGCGCTGCGAAGACGGCGATCAGGCCCAGGTCGGTGGCATTCCACCGGCTCCGGAGGCGGGAAGCGGTGCCGGTGGCGGCGGTGTCTGTCTGGCTCATGGGGTTGTTCCTGTCGTGGTTGTACAAGCGAAGCATGGGGGTCATCCTGACGTTACCGGCCGCCGTCGGGCGCCATTTTGTAGGGGACCTACTAAACGGGATGCCCGGGGTTGACGGCCGGGCACAACCGTTGAGCCAACGCACGACGGCGGTGCAGCGGTTATGGGGCCAAGCTGAGGCCGGTAGACTTGGAAAGGCCGTTCTGTCGGCCATTCTGCCCGGCTGCTTCCAGACGTCATCCGATGAGCTGCGGCGTTTCCCTGTTGTGAAAGGCCTTACCTGCTGTGATTACTGTCCAGGATCTTGAACTGCGCGCCGGCGCCCGGCTCCTCATGGACCAGGTGAGCTTCCGCATCGACAAGGGCGACAAGATCGGCCTTGTAGGCCGCAACGGCGCAGGCAAGACTACCCTGACCCGGGTACTCGCGGGCGAAGGCCAGCCCGCCGGCGGCAAGGTTACCCGCAGCGGCGAGATCGGCTACCTGCCGCAGGATCCCCGCACTCCGGACATGGAACAGCTGGCCCGTGACCGCATCCTCTCCGCCCGAGGTCTGGACATAGCCGTCAACAAGCTCAAGCAGACGCATGAGGACATGGCCAGCGAGGACACCGAGGTCCAGCGCAAGGCGATGAACCGCTATGACCGGCTGGAATCCGAGTTCCTGGCCGCCGGCGGCTACGCGGCCGAGGCCGAGGCCGCCGCGATCTGCTCCAACCTGGCCCTCCCGGACCGGCTGCTGAACCAGCCGCTCAAGACCCTGTCCGGCGGCCAGCGCCGTCGTGTGGAACTCGCCCGGATCCTGTATTCGGACGCCGAAACGATGCTCCTCGATGAGCCCACCAACCACCTCGACGCTGACTCCATCACCTGGCTGCGCGAGTTTCTGAAGAACCACCAGGGCGGCCTGATCGTGATCAGCCACGATACCGAACTGCTCGAAGCCACCGTCAACAAAGTGTTCCTGTTGGATCCCAACCGTGCCAAGGTCGACTTCTACAATATGAACTGGAAGCGCTACCTGCTCCAGCGCGAAACGGATGAGCGCGCCCGCAAGCGTGAGCGCGCCAACGCGGAGAAGAAAGCCCAGGTCCTCATCGACCAGGCCAACAAAATGCGCGCCAAGGCCACCAAGGCCGTTGCAGCGCAGAACATGGCCAAGCGTGCCGAACGTCTGCTGGGCGGCCTCGAAGCCGTCCGCGCGACCGACCGCGTGGCAGCCCTGCGCTTCCCGGATCCGTCGCCCTGCGGCAAGACTCCGCTGACAGCGGACGGACTCAGCAAGTCCTACGGTTCGCTGGAGATCTTCACCGACGTGGACCTGGCCATCGACCGCGGTTCCAAGGTGGTCATCCTGGGCCTCAACGGAGCCGGCAAGACCACCCTCCTGCGGATGCTCGCCGGCGTCGACAAGCCGGACACCGGCGAGGTCGTGGCGGGCCACGGCCTGAAGGTGGGCTACTACGCCCAGGAGCATGAGACGCTCGACGTGGACCGCACCGTCCTGCAGAACATGCGCTCGTCCGCACCGGACATGAACGACGCGGAAGTCCGCAACATCCTGGGCTCGTTCCTTTTCTCCGGAGACGACGTCGATAAGCCCGCCGGTGTGCTCTCCGGCGGCGAGAAGACCCGGCTGGCCCTGGCCACCATCGTGGCCTCAAGCGCGAACGTGCTTCTCCTTGACGAGCCCACCAACAACCTCGACCCGGCCAGCCGCGCCGAAATCCTCGGGGCACTGAGCAACTACACCGGCGCCGTCGTCCTCGTGAGCCACGATGAGGGTGCCGTCGAAGCACTGAACCCCGAGCGCGTCGTACTGCTGCCTGACGGTATCGAGGACCACTGGAACGAAGACTACCTGGACCTGATTACGCTCGCTTAGTCTTCTCGGCGTCGCGAAGCGAACGCAACTGACGAAAGCGAACGCAACCACAGGGCACTTTTCACATTCGCCACCAGAGCGGCAACCTCCACACCATGCATGCGTCAGTAGCCCTGCGCGTCCAGCAGGGCGTCTTCCTCTTCTTCGGCGGTCGCCTTCTTGCGTTTGCGGGCAACAGGCGGACGACGGCGGGCTGCCGCAGCGGCGGAATGCACGGGGCTGCCGGAATCCCGCGACCTGTCTTCACCCTCAAGCTCATCCTCGGCGTCGATCGCAGCATTCCTGGCCTGCTGCCGTGCGGCGTACCCGAAGCCCACGAACATCAGTACGCCAAACGCAAACCACTGCAGGGAATAGGACAGGTGCGTGCCTTCTTTGGTGGCCGGCTTCGGGAACGGGACGGGCGTGTCAGCGGGGGCGGGAGATTCAGACGCGAGCTGTCCGTAGGCGCCAGTCAGGACCGGGTATCCCAGTTGGTCCGCATAGGTGGGGAGATCGATGGAAGCTAGCTGGCCCTCGGGGGCACCACGGTCCAGTTGGGGCTCCCCGTGCTTGAGGCGGACGACAGCGGTCACTGGGCCGGCGGGAGGCGCCGGAATGGAATCGGGACTGCCCGGGTTCCTGTTGCCGATGGGCAGCCAGCCGCGGTCAATCACCACAGTTTCGCCGGTCTCGAGCTTGAAGGGGACAACCACCTCATACCCGGGCTGCCCGTTCAGCGGACGGTTGCGGACAATGCGCTGACCGTCGGGAGCGTAGGTGCCTTGGAGTTCCACCTGGGTCCATTCCTTCGAGGGGTCCAGTGCGGCGAACTCGTCCCGTGCTGCGTCGAAGGAGATGGGTGTGGCGGAATAGTTGGTGACAACGCGGTCGATCTCTGCGAGGGTCTCTGCGCGGCGGTCCATCTGCCAGCGGCCAAGGAAGACGCAGGCAGCCGCGAAGATGGCGGCCAGCAGGAGGTATCCCAGCCACTTGCTGGAGAAGAGGAAGCGGTACATTCAGCCGTCCTGCCCTACCGGCGCCCGGCCGGCGTCATGCCCCGAATCCAGGACCAGGGTTTCCTTCCACAGGCCGCGGGTCTGGAGGTAGTCTTCGAGCCAGTCACGGTGGTCGTTGCAGGCAAGCCAGGTTTTGCGGCGTTCCGGCGTATGGATCTTGGGGTTGTTCCAGAGCAGTTGCCAGGACGCTTCCGTACGGCACGCCTTGCGGGAGCACATGGCAGCCATGGCCGGCGGGGGACCAGCAGTCCCTGCAGCCAGGTCAAAAATGTTCATGAGGCGCGCCGTTCCTGTCCTTGCGTGGGTTCGTCGTCGTCATCAATGAGTTCGCCCTGGATGACCGCGGACGTGGTGCCGTCCTGTTCCGGCGGCCCGGCTTGGCTTTCCAGCTCGGCCAGCGGGGCCGAGTCGAGCAGTGAGTCGCTGTGGATCTCCGCCTGGTCGCTGCCGTTCGCGATCACCACCGCAATCCACGGGAGGAAGACGGCGCCAGCGACCATAACGAGCTTGAACCAGCCGTCCACCACAAAAATGAGGATGAGGCAGACCATGCGGATTCCCATGGCCAGCGCGTACTTGATCATGCGCCGGCGCATGTCCTCCGAGTGGGCGTCCGCCGCATCCGTAATGCTGTGGACCCCGGAGTCCCCGGAGAACCTTTCGGGGTCTCCGGGCACGGACTGTCCAGCATGGTTTTCAAGGGTCACGGCTGATTGATCACGCTCCAAAGGCTTCCCTCAATTCTCTCACCATCGGCAGTGGCGCCCAAACGCGGGCTAAGATCGGAGGCAGCAAAATCACACCCCGTCCTACCCGCGGCTGCACATGCCGCAGAATCCCGGAGCGTTTAATGTCTGAAGCAGCTACAGCGGCCCGCAGTGTCCTGATCACCGGTGGAAACCGCGGCATCGGCCTGGCCATCGCGCAGGCTTTTGTAGCCAATGGCGACAAGGTGGCCGTGACTTACCGGAGCCCCTCGGAGCTGCCGGCCGGCATTCTGGGCGTCAAGGCCGATGTGACCGACGAGGCCTCCGTCGATGCGGCCTTCGCCGAGGTGGAAGCTGCCCACGGTCCCGTTGAGGTCTTGGTGGCAAACGCGGGAATCACCAAGGACACGCTCCTGATGCGGATGAGCGAAGACGACTTCACATCGGTGATCGACACCAACCTCACCGGAGCTTTCCGGGTCATCAAGCGCGCTTCGAAGGGCATGATTCGGATGCGCAAGGGCCGCGTGGTCCTCATTTCCTCGGTCTCGGGCCTCTACGGCGCGCCGGGCCAGATCAACTACTCCGCTTCCAAAGCCGGCTTGGTGGGCATCGCCCGCTCCCTGACGCGTGAGCTGGGCTCACGCGGGATCACAGCAAATGTGGTGGCCCCCGGATTCATCAACACGGATATGACGGCGGAACTGCCCGAGGCCACCCAGAAAAACTACCTTTCCGGCATACCTGCCGGCCGCTTTGCCGAGGCTTCGGAGGTGGCCAACGTGGTCCGCTGGATCTCCAGCGACGAGGCCGCCTACATTTCCGGTGCCGTCATCCCCGTGGACGGCGGACTCGGCATGGGCCACTGAAACGAGGGTGAACCGCCTTCTTTGTCGGGGTCACACAAGTGATTGTGGACTGGGCGCTGGCATGATTGACACCAGACCTCAACGGATTTAGACGTTTCGAACAAAGGAGCCCATATGGGACTGCTGGACAACAAAACCGCCATCGTGACCGGATCCTCACGGGGAATCGGCGCCGAAGTGGCCAAGAACCTCGCTGCCGAGGGCGCCGCCGTCGTCGTTAACTACCGCCAGAAGGCGCCGCGCGCCAACAAGGTGGTCGCAGGAATCGAAGCTGCCGGCGGCCGCGCCACCGCCGTGGGTGCGGACCTCACCACCCAGGAAGGCGTGCAAGCCCTGGCCAGTGCGGCCATGGAGAACTTCGGTTCGCTGGACGTTCTGGTGCTCAACGCGTCCGGCGGCATGGAGTCCGGCATGGCAGATGACTATGCCCTTAAGCTCAACCGCGATGCGCAGGTCAACATGCTCAACGCCGCCGTGCCCCTGATGAAGGAAGGCTCCCGTGTGGTCTTCGTGACCAGCCACCAGGCCCACTTCATCAACTCCGTGCCCACCATGCCCGAATACGAGCCTGTGGCCCGCAGCAAGCGTGCCGGCGAGGACGCCCTGCGTGAGCTCCTCCCGAACCTCGCTGAGAAGGGCATCTCGCTGGTGGTTGTGTCCGGCGACATGATCGAAGGCACCGTCACGGCCACGCTGCTGGACCGCTCAAACCCGGGCGCCATCGAAGCCCGCCGCGCCGAGGCCGGAAAGCTCTACTCCGTGGAGGAGTTCGCTGAAGTTGTGGCCGGCATGGCTACGGCCGACGTCGAATCCGGCCACACGGAGTACGCTGGCGGCTCCGACTACTTCGGCAAGGGCGTCGACTAGCGCTTCCGGGCATCCCGTAAAGGCCGTGTTTCCATCCGGCAAAATCCATCACCGCGGCGAGCCCCGGGCAGTACTCCTGCCCGGGGCTTCTTACATGGCTCAGCAACGAGAGGTTACGGGCCGTAGCTATCCGGCAGGTATTCCCTGACGGTGATCACTTCGAGGCAAGCGTCGACCCCAACATCAGGGTTCGCCAGTGGGGCAAGCTCCTGCCCCGCGGCTTCGAGGACGCCGTCGCCTGGCTTGCCTCCACGGCGCCCGGTGAGCGGCCGCAGTGGCACGTGACGTTTGCGGTCGCTGACCGGGACCGGACGGCCAAGGTTGCGGCGCTTCAGACCCCGGCGATGTGGCGCACCGCGTCGAGATACGGCATGTTGATCGCAGAATCCGCGACGGCCCGGACCGCAGGTTTTGCGTTAAACGCCACACCGATTCCGGCGGCCCCGAGCATATCCAGGTCGTTGGCGCCGTCGCCCACGGCAATGGTGTGTTCCATCGCGATACCTTCGGCGGCCGCCCACTCGCGCAGGTACTTTTCCTTCGCCGCGCGGTCGATGACGGCACCAATTACTTTGCCGGTCAGGGCGCCGTCCACAATTTCAAGCTCGTTAGCCAGCCAGTAGTCCAGGCCCAGATCCTCCGCGATGGGACGCAGGATCTGGTTGAACCCGCCGGACACCACGGCCACCACATGGCCCGCAGCTTTGAATGCCGCAACCAGCTCAGCAGCACCGTCGCTCAGCTTCACTTCCGCCCGGACAGAATCGACGACGGCGGCTGGCAGTCCTGCGAGCACGGCCACCCGTGCGTGGAGGCTCTGCGCAAAGTCCAGTTCACCGCGCATAGCGGCTTCGGTGACTGCCGCCACTTCCTCCCGCTTGCCCGCATAGGCCGCCAGGAGCTCAATGACTTCCTGCTGGATCAGCGTCGAATCAACGTCCATGATCAGCAGCTTCCGCGGAGCCGCACGCAAACCTGCGGGAACGATGGCGGTGTCCAGGCCAGCCTGCGCCGCCTCGGCCACCGCCCTGCGGAGTGCGGAAATACCGGCGTCCGTGCCGTCGGCGACAGTGAGCTCGGCAGTGTGGACCTCAAACCGGTTGTCGCCGCCCCTTGATTGGGATCGGACCGTGGCGCCACTGCCCGTCAGGGCGTCGTGCACGGTCTCGAGCCCGGAGGCGGTCAGTTTTGGGCCATAGCTGACCGCAGTCACGTTCGACGTCATGGCTGCAATCTTAGTCAGCGGGGAAGAGCCACCCGAATTGATTGCGCCAGGTTGATGGCGAACCCCCACGGGCGGGCCGGCCAGCGGGCGGGGCCGGCGACTGTGGCCCGTATCGCTGTCCAAGTATCAGTTATCAGTCCGCCCCTTTTTTGTCCTAGTGTCTACTCCTATGAGTGATGTTCTTGAATTGGCCGCCGTCAGCGTTGTCCGTGGGGCTAAAACGCTCCTGAACAAGGTGGACTGGCAGGTCAAAGAGGGCGAACGCTGGGTCATCCTGGGACCCAACGGTGCAGGCAAGACCACTCTCCTGCAGATTGCTGCAGCCCGTCTTCACCCCACGAGCGGCATGGCCGGCATCCTGGAGGAAATCCTCGGCTCCGTGGACGTGTTTGAACTCCGTCCCCGCATCGGCCTGTCCTCCGCCGCCCTGGCCAACCAGATTCCCGGGCACGAAACTGTCCTCAACGTTGTTGTCACCGCAGCGTACGGCGTCACGGGCCGCTGGCGTGAGGGCTATGAAAAGGCTGACGAACGCCGCGCCTTCAGGCTGCTGAATGACTGGGGCATGGGGCCGTTCCTGAACCGGGCGTTCGCCTCCCTGTCCGAGGGTGAGCGCAAGCGGGTACAGATTGCCCGTGCCCTCATGACTGATCCGGAACTCCTCCTGCTCGACGAACCCGCCGCCGGCCTGGACCTGGGTGGGCGCGAGGACCTGGTGCACCGCCTCAGCGAACTGGCCGGTGATGAGTCCGCTCCGGCCATTGTGTTGGTCACCCACCACCTCGAAGAAGTGCCGCCGGGCTTCACCCATGCCATGTTGCTCCGAGACTCCAACGTGGTGGCATCCGGACCCCTCGAGAGTGTGCTGACGGCGGAGCACCTCAGCAAGACCTTCGGCGTGGAACTCGACGTCACCGTCAACGCTGGCCGCTACACCGCCACCGCCCGCCGCTAGGCCGCGGCGCCGCCGACCGTGGATCTTCTCAGCAGCAGCTTTGTGTTTTTTGCCGGCCTGTGGGCCGGCACCATCAACGCCGTTGTAGGCTCCGGCACCCTGGTGACGTTCCCGGTCCTGATCGCCCTCGGGGTCACTCCCGTGGTGGCTTCCATGAGCAACGCGATGGGCCTTGTGGCCGGCGCCGCAGCGGGTGCGTGGGGGTACCGCCGCGAGCTCAAGGGCCGCGGCCTGCAGTTGTTGAAGCTCCTGCCGGCGTCGCTGCTGGGCGGTATCTCCGGGGCCTGGTTGCTGTTGCACCTGCCGGAGATGGTCTTCCACTACGTGGCCCCGGTTCTCCTGGTGCTTGCCCTGCTGATGGTGGTGTTCCAGCCGCGGCTGCAGGCCTGGGTCCGCAATCGCGAGGAAAACCCCGAGCACGCCATCAAGGACAAAGGGCACGGCATTCTCCTGATTGTCCTGGTGTACCTGGCCGGCGTCTATGGGGGATACTTCGTGGCCGCCCAGGGCATCCTCCTGGTGGGCGTCCTGGGCGTATTCCTCACCGGCACTATCCAGAACGCCAACGCCATGAAGAACATTCTGGTCCTCGGCGTCAACCTTGTGGCCGCCGTGTCGTACCTGCTCTTCGCCTTTGACCGGATCAACTGGCTGGTGGTGCTCCTGATCGCCGTGAGCTCCACAATCGGCGGCCTTCTGGGCTCCAAAGTTGGGCGGCGGCTGTCCCCGGCTCTGCTGCGGACCGTCATCTTTGCGCTCGGCCTGATGGCGCTGGGCTTTATGATCGCCAACCTGCTGAAATAATCAGCCGGTGACAATCCACTATCTTGAATCCGCCGGGGACCCCCGCGTCTCCGACTACACGCAGCTGACGGACGTGAACTTGCGGAAGCTCCGCGAACCGGCTGAAGGAATGTACATCGCCGAATCCTCGCGGGTCCTCCGCCGGGCGTTGGCGGCCGGCCACCGGCCAAGGTCGTTCTTCCTGGCGGAGAAATGGCTGGCTGACCTGCAGGATGTACTGACTGCCTACCCGGACGTTCCCGCCTTCATTGGCAGCGCCGCCCTGCTCGAAGAGATCACCGGATTCCACCTGCACCGCGGCGCCATGGCGGCCATGCAGCGGCCGGAGCCGGTGCCCCTCCACGAGCTGCTGGCTGGCGCGCACCGGGTCGCGGTCCTGGAGGACATAGTGGACCACACCAACGTGGGCGCCATCTTCCGGTCGGCCGCGGCACTGGACATCGACGCGGTCCTGATTTCACCGCGCTGCGGCGATCCGCTCTATCGCCGCAGTGTCCGGGTCAGCATGGGAACGGTTTTCCAGGTGCCCTGGGCGCGGCTTGAGTCCTGGCCGGGGGGCCTGTCGCTGCTCAAGGAAGCCGGCTTCACGGTGGCCGCGCTTGAACTCACCGAGGACGCCGTGGATGTGGACGGGCTCGCCGCGCGCAATCCGGACCGGCTGGCTCTGGTGCTCGGCACCGAAGGTGCCGGCATGAGCGCGGGGACGCTTGCTGCCGCCGACCTCGCCGTGAAGATCCCCATGCGCGCAGGAGTGGACTCCCTCAACGTGGCGGCGGCCTCCGCCGTGGCGTTCTGGGAACTCCGGCCCCGCGGTTCGCAGGGTTCGCGTTGATCAGCTATTATTAACAGCTGGCTGTCCTGCGCTTTCTGCCTTGCGGCAGTGAAGCAGACACCAGCCATCCCATTCATACCTGGCAGCTGGCAAAATCCAGTTGTGCGAACAAAGGCCCCATTATGAAGTCTGATATCCACCCGAAGTACGAAGCTGTTGTTTTCAACGACCTGGCTTCCGGCGTCAGTTTCCTGACCAAGTCCACCGTGTCTTCCAAGAAGACCATCGAGTGGGAAGACGGAAACACCTACCCGGTTATCGACGTCGAAATCTCCTCCGAGTCCCACCCGTTCTACACGGGCAAGCAGCGCATCATGGACTCTGCAGGCCGCGTCGAGCGCTTCAACGCTCGCTTCAAGGGCTTCGGCGGCGCGAAGTAGTTCACTTCACCCCCAAGGTTCTTTGGAAAGCCCGCACCGGCAACGGTGCGGGCTTTTTGCGTCCTGGGCTTTGCCGTTTCGGGGAGCCCTGATCGTGGGGCAGGATGGATGGCATGATTGCCCCGCCATTTGCCGCTGAAGACCACCCCCGCAGCCACCATGGCGAGTACAAAGTCCCCGGCGGAAAACTTGTGGTGGTGGACTTCGACGTTGTGGACGGTCTCCTCGCCGACGTCTCCCTCAGCGGCGACTTTTTCCTTGAACCCGATGAGGCGCTGCCCGCCATCAACCGGGCGCTGACAGGACTTCCGGAAAGTACGACGGCGGCGGAGCTGGCCGCGGCCGTCACCGCTTCGCTGCCTCCCGGCGCCGTCCTGTTCGGCTTTTCGGCCGACGCCGTGGCCGTCACGGTCCGCCGCGCCCTGTCGAAGGCAACAGCCTGGACAGACCACCACTGGAACATCATCGCCCCCACAGTACTGCCGACGCATATCAACGTCGCCCTGGATGAGGTGCTGACCGAAGAGGTGGGCGCCGGCCGTCGCAACCCCACCCTGCGGTTCTGGGACTGGGAGGAGCCATCCGTGGTGATCGGCAGTTTCCAGTCGTTTCGGAACGAGCTGGATCCGGACGGTGTAGCCCGGCACGGCATCAGTGTGGTCCGCCGGATCAGCGGCGGCGGAGCCATGTTCATGGAGGCCGGAAACTGCATCACCTACTCCCTGTACCTGCCGCAGACGCTGGTAGACGGGATCAGCTTCGCGGACTCCTACGCGTTTCTGGACGCCTGGGTGATGGCCGCCCTCGAAAAAATCGGGGTGACGGCCTTTTACGTGCCCCTGAACGATATCGCCACGGACCAGGGCAAGATCGGCGGTGCTGCCCAGAAGCGCCTCGCCAACGGGGGGATGCTGCACCACGTCACGATGAGCTACGACATCGACGCCGACAAGATGGTCGAGGTGCTGCGCATCGGCAAGGAGAAGCTCTCGGACAAGGGCACGCGCAGCGCCAAGAAACGGGTTGATCCGCTGCGCCGGCAGACCGGACTGGCCCGTACGGAGATCATCGCCGCCATGATGGAAGTGTTCAGCGAACGGTATGCTGCCACCCTGTCGGAACTCACTGCCGCCGAACTCAGTGCCGCCCGGGACCGGGTGGCCACCAAGTTCGGCGCCGAGGATTGGCTGCACCGGGTCCCGTAAGCCGGTGCCGGAGTGGCCTACTGCAGCTGTGCGGTGAGCCCCCGGAGCAGGTGGCTCCGCTGCTCCACAATGATCCGGCGCAGCGCCCGGGGCGCGTCAGTGTTGGCCCTCAGCCAGGCATCCGTGCGGACCACCACGGGGTGGTCCACTGGCAGCGTCCCCGCCGGCAGGTTCTGCGCCAGGGGGTACAGCCCCCGGACGATCCGGCTGGCGATTTCGATGCTCCGCTGGTCCCAGACGACGCGGAGGCACTCAAAGTAGGGCTCCACATAAGGGTCCAGCAGGGCAGCGGGAGCGGTCGCAAAGCCGGCGATGGTGGCGCTGAGGAGCTGGTTCGACAGCTCCGCCCTGTCCACCGCGTCCCGCCAGGCGGCAGCCTTTACGCCAGGCTCGGGCCGGGCGGCCATCGCCGTGGCATGGCCCGCCCGGCCCGAGGCAGTGGTGTCCCGTTTGAGTTCGGCGTCCAGCTCGTCGGGGGCGGCCTGCCCGTTGGCCGCCAGGGCATGCCAGAGGCTCCAGCGCAGCTCGGCGTCGACGGCCAGGCCGTCCACCACCACCGAGCCGTCCAGCAGGCCCCTGAGCCGGGGGAGGAGGGCAGCGTCGTGACGGCTGACGGCGGCCAGCGTCCGCGCCCAGGCCAGCTGGTGGTCTGAACCCGGCGCTGCCTTACCCAGCTGGGCGTCGGCCGCCGCCAGGAAGGAGCCACGCACCGCGTCGCGTTGGGCCACGGGGGTGTAGCGTTCGACGGCGGTGGAGGCGTTCTCAAGGGTGTTCAGCAGCACGCCGACTCCCGTTTCGGCCGGTCCGAACGACGTCACGGCCTCCACATAGCGCGAGGCGGGGCTTTCCCCGTCGCGGGCGGAGTTCCACAACGCGGTCCAGCAGAGGGCGCGGGCCATGGGGTCGGTAATCCGGTCCAGCGACGCCAGGACTGTCGCCTCGGACACCGGGTCCAGCCGTACTTTGGCGTAGGTGAGGTCATCATCGTTGACGAGCAGGAGGGCGGGCCGCGGTTGCCCGGCCAGTTCCGGGATCTCCGTCCGTGCTCCGGCAACGTCGGTTTCGACGCTCCCGGTGCGGACCAGGCCGCCGTCGGCGTCGAAGTTGTACGAGCCCACACGCAGCCGGTGCGGCCGCAGTTCCTCCCGTCCGGTAACGGTGTCCACCGTATCCTGGACGATCGTCACGGCGCCCAGGACGCCGTCGTGCGTTTTCGT
This sequence comes from Pseudarthrobacter sp. AB1, assembly GCF_014926485.1. NCBI lineage: Bacteria > Bacillati > Actinomycetota > Actinomycetes > Micrococcales > Micrococcaceae > Pseudarthrobacter > Pseudarthrobacter sp. AB1. The sequence goes on along the minus strand of NZ_PZKO01000068.1, from coordinate 77,915 downwards.
CTCCAGCGACAGCGTGGAGATGCCGGAGGTCTGCAGCCAGGCGGCAGCCCAGCCGGCAAGGTCCCGGCCGGATGCTGCGCTGAGGGCCTTCAGCAGGTCCGCCAGGGTGGTGTTCCCGTAGGCGTGGTCGCGGAAGTACTGCCGTGAGCCGGCGATGAACGCGTCAAACCCCACGTACGCCACCAACTGCTTGAGCACGGACGCGCCCTTGGCGTAGGTGATGCCGTCGAAGTTCTGCTTCGCGGCCTCAAGGTCGGGGATGTCGGCCACGATCGGGTGTGTGGTGGGCAGCTGGTCCTGGACATAGGCCCAGGCCTTGCGTTTGTTGGCGAAGTTCACCCATGCGGTGTCCCAGACGGTGGCACGGTCCACGCCGAGGGTGCCCATGTAGTCCGCGAAGGACTCTTTCAGCCACAGGTCGTCCCACCACTGCATCGTGACGAGGTCCCCGAACCACATGTGCGCCATCTCGTGCATCAGCGTGTTCGCACGGGCCTGGTACTGAGCGTCGGTGGCGCGGGACGTGAACACATAGCTTTCGGTGAAGGTGACCAAGCCCGGGTTTTCCATCGCGCCCAGGTTGTATTCCGGGACAAAGGCCTGATCGTATTTCCCCCAGGGGTATGGGTAGTCGAACAGCCGGTTGAAGAAGTCCAGCCCGCTTTTGGTCAGGCGGAAGAGCTCCGCGGCATCGAAGGATTCCGCCATCGAAGCCCGGCAGTACAGCGCCAGGGGCACCGCCAGCAGCGTGCCGTCGTCGAGTGTGGCGCTCCAGTGGTCCCGGGCCTTGAAGTAGGGCCCGGCGAGGATTGTGGTGATGTAGGTGGACATGGGGCGGGTGGTGGCGAAGTCCCAGCAGCTGGTGTCCGGATCGCTCGTCAGCTGCGTGCGGGCCGCTTCCACACCGTTTGAGGCCACCTCCCAGCCGGACGGTGCCATGACGTGGAACGTGTACTCGGCCTTGAGGTCGGGCTGTTCAAAGTTGGCGAACACGCGCCGTGCGTCGGCGGGTTCGTATTGCGTGTAGAGGTAGCACCGGCCGTCGGCGGGATCCACAAAGCGGTGCATGCCCTCGCCGGACCGGCTGTACAGGGCGGTGCCGGTGACGGTGACCTGGTTCTCCGCCTGCAGGTTGTCCAGGCGGATCCGGGAACCATCCACAACGTCGGCCACCGGGAGTCCTTTGCCGTTGAGGAACACGCTGTGGACCTCGTCGGCGATGAAATCCAGAAATGTAGACCCCGACGCCGCCTGCCCCTGGCCCGGCACGGCTGCGGAGAAGTTGATAATGCTGCGGCTGGTGTAACCCGCCACCTCCGGGTCCGCTGCCTGCCGCACATCCAGGGAGACGTCGTAACTGTGGGTGCTGATCAGGGCTGACCGTTGAGCGGCTTCATTGCGCTGCAGATTCTCATGTGACACTCAGCCATCTAATCACGGGATCCGGGGCCGCGGCTCACCATCCGGCCGCCGGCCTAGGCGGTCATCAGCAGGGCCGCAGCCAGGCCCAGCAGCGCGATCAGCAGCCATGCCGCCAGCGCCGCGAGCAGTGCCCTCGCTCCGGTGTGCAGCAGTGTGCGGACCCGCACGGCGGAGCCAAGCCCGAACAGCGCCGCCCCCAGGAGAATGTCCTGCAGCCCGGCACCGGCGTCGAGCCAGCCGTCGGAGAGCCAGCCCGTGGACCGGAGCGCCACCATGGCCACGAAACCCACCACGAACAGGGGCACCAGCGGCGGCAGCGCGTGTTGGCCCGATGTGCTCCTGCGGTGGTGCAGGCCCGCCACGGCAACCACCGGTGCCAGCAGCAGCACGCGGGTGAGCTTAACGACGACGGCGATGCCCAGTGCCGCGGTGCCGGCAGTCTGCGCCGTGGCCACCACCTGGCCGACGTCGTGCACCGACGCACCCGTCCAGGCACCGAAAGCCAGGGGGCTCAAGTGCAGGGGATGCATCAGCAGCGGCAGGATGCCGATCGCCAAGGTGCCGCACAAGGTCACCAACGCCACCGGCAGAACGGTATCCGCATGCCGGATCCGGCGCACAGCCGCCATGGCTCCGATGGCCGACGCCCCGCAGATCGAAAAGCCGGTGGCCACCAGCAGCGCGGTCTCACGCGGAAGCCGGAACAGCCGCACCAGCAGGTACGTGCCGCCGAAGCTCAGAAGCACCACGCCAGTGATGAGGACCATGGCCAGCCAGCCCAGGCCCAGGATGTCCATGATGCTCACTTTGAGGCCCAGCAGCACTATGCCTCCGCGCATCAGGTGCTTGCCCGCAAAGTCGAGGCCCGGCCTTGCCCGGCCTGCGATCCACACTGCCGTGCCGGGCAGGTTGGCGGCGAGCAGGCCCAACGCAACCGCGATGGTCATGGCCGGCAGTGCCGGCACCATGGCATGTACGGCGAAGGCAACGGCAAGGGCGGGGGTGGCTGTCAGGAGGCCGGGCAGGAGCCTGCCGGAACGCATCGCCACACCACGGAGGCGTGCCCGCAGGGGGCCTCGGCGGCCGCTGTTCCCGCCGGCTCCGGAGCTCCCGGGATTACTTGTCTCTGGCACTCACTAACCTTGCCGGATAGAACACGGATTCAACGAACCGCCGTTGCCTGGCGGCAACACGCCACAATGGATGGCGGTAATGAATTCGAAACAAAAAGATGGTTGGCTAAAGGACATGTCAGACCTATTCCAGGATTACTCCGAGGCCGCCGGGCGCACGGCCGCCTACGACGAGATGTTCACTCCCGGCCAGGAAGCACGTGAGTCGTACGGCCAGGTGGCCGATGCCCTTAGCAAGCTCTCCCTGGCCGACGTCAGCGCCCGGGCGGACTCCATGGCACGGACCTTCCTGGATCGCGGCGTGACCTTCGACTTCGCGGGGGAGGAGCGGCCGTTTCCGCTCGACATCGTCCCCCGCGTTATCCCCGCTGATGAATGGACCGTGCTCGAAAAGGGCGTCGCACAGCGCGTCCGGGCACTGGAAGCCTTCCTCAACGATGTCTACGACAAAATGAATGTGGTAGCAGACGGCGTCATCCCGCGCCAGCTCGTCACCACCAGCGCCCACTTCCACCGCCAGGTGCATGGGTTCGAGCCGGCAGGCGGAGTCCGCGTCCACATCTCCGGCATCGATGTGGTCCGCGACGCAGCTGGCACCTTCCGCGTCCTGGAAGACAATGTGCGGGTGCCTTCCGGCGTCAGCTACGTCCTGGAAAACCGGCGGGCCATGGCCAAGGGCCTGCCCGAAGCATTCGGCCAGCAGCTCATCCGGCCCGTTGAAGAGTACCCCCGCCGGCTGCTGTCCGCCCTGCGCAAAACAGCGCCCGCCGGTGTCGACGATCCCACGGTAGTGGTGCTGACCCCCGGCGTCTTTAACAGCGCCTACTTTGAGCACACCCTGCTGGCCGGCCTGATGGGCGTGGAGCTCGTGGAAGGACGCGACCTCATCTGCCGCGGCAACCGCGTCTACATGCGCACCACGGCCGGTGAGCAGCGCGTGGACGTGATCTACAAACGCATCGACGACGAGTTCCTGGACCCCCTGCAGTTCCGCTCGGATTCCATGCTCGGCTGCCCGGGACTGGTCAACGCCGCCAGGGCCGGCGGCGTGACCATCGCCAACGCCGTGGGCAACGGCGTGGCCGACGACAAACTTGTCTACAGCTACGTTCCGGACCTCATCCGCTACTACCTCAGCGAGGAACCCGTCATCGCGAACGTGGACACATTCCGGCTGGAGGATAAGGAAGCCCGGGAATATGTCCTGGATAACCTGGCGGAGCTCGTGGTGAAGCCCGTGGACGGCTCCGGCGGCAAAGGCCTGGTCATCGGGCCGGACGCCTCCAACGACGAACTCGAGGCGCTGCGCAAACGGGTCATCGCTGACCCGCGGGGCTGGATCGCGCAGCCGGTCCTGCAGCTGTCCACAGTACCCACCCTCGGCGGGGACAAATTCGGTCCGCGGCACGTGGACCTGCGCCCCTTTGCCGTCAACGACGGCGACGATGTCTGGGTGCTTCCCGGCGGACTCACCAGGGTGGCGCTCAAGGAAGGCTCCCTCATAGTGAACTCCAGCCAGGGCGGCGGCTCCAAGGACACCTGGGTGCTGGCAAACTCCCCGCAGGTGCCGGTGGAAACTCTTCCGCGGCCCACCATTTCCATCCGCGAACGGGTATCCGTCTGGCCAGTGGAGAGCAACTGGCGCGACCGGCAGTCGGAGCAGCAGCAGTGACCCGGGCCATCGAACCGGCACAATTGTTCCCGGGGTCATCCCCACAGATTTCGGACGCGCAGGAGGTCACCGCGAATGCTTAGCCGTATTGCTGAGTCCCTATTTTGGATCGGACGCTATGTGGAGCGGGCCGACGGCACCGCCCGCATCCTGGACGTGCACCTGGAGCGCCTGAACCACCTCCCCATGGACGAACGCCGCAGGGTGGCCCAGGAACTGCTCGCAGTGATGGGTGCCCGGCCGCAGAGCGAAGACTTCGGCCTGCCGGAACTCCTCCATGCCCTGGCGTACGACAAAACCAGCGCAACCTCCATCGCCGGGTCGCTGGGAGCCGCGCGCGAGAATGCCCGCCGTGCCCGCGAGACCGTGTCCTCGGGCCTGTGGGAAAGCCTCAACACCACCTACTACGGGCTGAGCCAGCACCGTAAGGACGTCGTGGGGACGTACCGCTTCTGCAACTGGACGCTGGAACGGACGGCCATGGTCAGCGGCCTGGCCGACACCACAGTGAGCCATGACGAAAGCTGGCTGTTCCTGGTACTGGGCCGGTCCCTGGAGCGCGCGGACATGACGGCGCGGATGCTTTCCACCCGGGATGTCCTTTCTGCGGGTATGTCCTGGGTCAACATGCTGCGGTGCGCGGGGGCCTATGAGTCGTTCCTGCGGACGCGCCGGGCCGCATTCGGGGACCAGCATGCAGCCGAGTTCCTCCTCCTTGACCGGCTGTTCCCGCGGTCCATCGTCTACGCCCTGCGCGATGCTGATGAGTGCCTCGCCAAGCTTGACCCGTCGGCGCAGCGCGTGGGCTTCATCAACGATGCCCGCCGGATCGTGGGCCAGGCCCGTACGTTCCTCGAGTTCCACCGGACGGACGATCTGATGTCCGAACTGCCCGAGCACATGGAACGCGTGCAGAAGGCCGTCTCGCAGGCCTCGGACGCCATTTCCCGTAAATACTTCAATCAGGCAGACGAACTCGCCTGGGTGGGAGAAGTTTCATGACCCGGCTGAGCATCATCCACACCACGGCCTACAAGTACAACAAGCGCGTCACGCTCTCCTACAACGAAGCCCGCATGACCCCGCTGACCGACCCCCAGCAGGTGGTCCTTGAATCCGTGCTCAAGGTTTCGCCGACGCAGGCGGCCGTGGGCAACTACCGGGACTACTGGGGCACGCGGGTCACCGCCTTCGACATGCAGATGCCGCACGACCACCTGGAGGTCGTTTCCAACATCACTGTCGAAGTGCACCGGGCGGAAAAGATCCCGGCCGACGCTGACATCGCCGGCTGGGACATCCTGGCATCGAAGGAATCGCTGAATACGTTCAGTGACTGGCTGCCGCAGTCCCAGCTGAGCGGTCCCGGTGACGAGGTACTGGGCATCATTCCAGGTGTCGTGGAGGATAAGAACCCGCACGAGGCAGCCATGGCCATCTTCGAATGGATGCGCGGCGAGATGACATACATGTCCGGTTCCACTGCGGTCACCACCAATGCCGAGGAGGCCTGGGGACAGCGGCAGGGCGTCTGCCAGGACCTCGCGCACCTCGCCATCGGCGCGCTGCGCAGCTGCGGCATTCCCGCCCGGTACGTCTCCGGTTACCTGCACCCGAGGTCGACGGCGGCCATCGGCGAGACTGTCGCAGGCCAGTCACATGCGTGGCTTGAGTTCTGGGACGGCGACTGGCGCAGCTGGGATCCCACGAACCACAAGCCGGCAGGCGACTACCACGTCACTGTTGCCAGGGGACGTGACTACCGGGACGTACCGCCGCTGAAAGGCATCCTGTCCGGCGGTGGAGGCTCGGCGCTCAGTGTGAGCGTGGAAATCACCCGCCTGGCTTAGGCGGGAGACTTCACCTCGGCGTGGCCAGGTTTGCCCTGCGTTACTCGGGAGCTGCCTTGGCTGCTCCGCTGAGCTGGGTCCACCACGTCATGGGCGCGGCGACCTTGAACCGGCGCCCGGACACAGTGCCCGGGCTGACCCGGACAAACGTGTCCTTCTTCCCGGCCTGCCATGGGAAAAGATACAGGGCGGCGGAGTCCAGGATGCCCTCGGTTCCTGTAATGGCCTTAGCCGGTCCCTTCACCACCACGCTCCAGGCCAGGCCGCTATCGGCATCCACGCCGTCGGCCTCCAACGCCACAGCGGCACCTCCCGAGGCGGCGGCCAGCTTGGTTCCTGCGCCGGTGCGGAAGACCAACGTTCCGCCATCCACCGTGTAGTTGATGGGGAAAATATCAGGCTGGCCGTCCACCAGGACGGCCAGCCTGCCTACGGAGACCGTCCGCAACAGGGCCCAGCATTCGTGGTGCTCCAGGTTCTGGACCTGGGATGTTGACTCACTGGAGTTGGACTCGCTGGACGTTGGCCCGTTGGACGTTGCTTTGCTGTTCATGCCGCCGAGCCTACGCCCAACACCACGGCCATGACAGTGGCCCGCTACCAGGGGCTGGGCTTGTAGTCCTTGAGGAAGACCCCGTACTGGTCCTCGCCGTTTTCGCCCATCACGATCGGATCGTAGACGCGGGCTGCGCCGTCCACCAGGTCCAGGGGCGCGTGGAAGCCCTCCTCCATGAGCCGGACCTTGGTGAAGTGCGGGCGTTCATCGGTGATCCAGCCGGTGTCCACAGCCGTCATCAGGATCCCGTCCGCGTCCAGCATTTCCTGGGCGCTGGTCCGGGTCATCATGTTCAGGGCCGCTTTGGCCATGTTGGTGTGCGGATGCCCGGGGCCCTTGTAGGCCCGCGAGAACTGGCCTTCCATGGCGGAAACGTTGACGATGTACTTCCGGTGTGCGGTGGAGCGTTTCATGGCATCCCGGAGCCTGCTGACAAGCAGGAACGGGGCCGTGACGTTGCAGAGCTGCACTTCCAGCATTTCCAGCGGGTCAACCTCGTCCACCACCTGGGTCCAGCTGTTAATGCCGGCAAGGTCCGGGACGAGCCCGCCGGCGTCGATCGCTGTACCGGCGGCGATCCGCTCCAGCGAGGCCGAGCCGGTGGAGAGCGCCAATGACGTGATCGCGTCACCGGCGAGCACCGGGTGATCGGTGACACTGCTCGCGAGGGCGAGTGGATGTTTGTCGTGGGCGTGGCCGAACGTCACCAGTTCCGGTCCGCCGTTAGCCGGCTCCAATGCTGCGGGCAGCGGTTCGTCCTCGGCGTCAACCAGGGGCTTATAGGCGTTGCCGGACCGGCGCACGGTCTGGGCGGCGTTGTTGATGATGATGTCCAGGGGGCCCGCGGCGTTGAGCGAATCCGTCAGGGCCATCACCTGTGACGGGTCGCGCAGGTCGATGCCCACAATCCGGAGCCTGTGCAGCCAGTCGCCGCTGTCTTCCATGGCCGCGAAGCGGCGCGCCGCGTCTTTGGGGAACCGGGTGGTGATGGTGGTGTGGGCGCCGTCCCGGAGCAGGCGCAAGGCGATGTACATGCCGATTTTGGCGCGCCCTCCGGTGAGCAGCGCACGCCGGCCTGTCAGATCCGTGCGGGCATCCCGTTTGCTGTGGCTGAAGGCGGCGCATTCCGGGCAGAGCTGATGGTAAAAAGCGTCCACCTGCGTGTAGTGCCTCTTACAGATATAGCAGGGGCGGGAACGGATCAGGTGCCCGGCCACCTTGCCTGTCGCCGACGTCTCCAGCTTGTTGCCGCGGGTCTCGTCGTCGATCCTGTCCGGTGCTGCCGTAGCGGTCTGTGCAATGACGGCCCGGTCGGCTTCAGAGATCAGATCCCGCTTGGTCACGCGGCGGTGACGCTTCACGGCTTTGAACATCTTCCCGGTGGCGCGGCGCACCGTGACATAGTCAGGGTGTTCCTCGTCGTAAACGTGGATGGTGTTCAAAACCTTGAGGCAGGCCTGGATTTCTTCAGGCGTCAGATCTGGGGAGCTCATTGTACCGATTTTACAGCCTCATGAAGATCCGGCCCGACCGGATCCAGCGACAAGCGGTCCTGCCGGGCCTGCCCGTTGCGTCCTACGCGCGGTGGGCGCCCGGGGCGGTCTGCAATGCCGTCTCCGCATGAATGGCCGCAACCTGTTCCACTGATTCGCGGATCTCGGGATAGTTGGCCGTGGCCGCCTGGATGGCATTAGGAACCAGGTGGAGGTTCCGGGCGGCGAGCGCCCGTTCCGCGTCGCCAGGCTCAGGCACCTGCTGTCCCTTGGCGAGTACGGTGATACCGGTCTCGGTCACCTTGAAACCGCGGGCGCGGTCCAGTTCCGGATCCAGGCCGATCGCAGCGCCGGCCGGTACCTTCACGTTTTTGTCAAGGATGGCCCGGTTGACCACGGCACCTTCGCCGATGTTCACCTTGTCCATCAGGACCGAGTCGATGACTCTGCTGCCGTTACCCACAAAGACGTCATTGGAGAGGACGGACCCCTCCACCACGCCGCCGGAGATGACCACGCCACTGGAGACGATGGAGTCCAGGGCGGTGCCCACGGTGTCGTTCACTCCGCGGACAAACTTGGCGGGCGGGGAGATGCTTTGCCGAGTGTAGATGGGCCATTCAGAGTTGTAGAGGTTGAATACAGGCAACGGGGAGATGAGATCCATGTGCGCGTCGTAGAACGAATCGATAGTGCCCACGTCACGCCAGTACGTCCGGTCGCGTTCAGTGGAACCGGGGATGTCGTTGAGGGTGAAGTCGTAAACTCCAGCCTCACCCTGGCTGACGAAGTAGGGGATGATGTCCCCGCCCATGTCGTGCTTGGTATCCAGCCGTTCGGCGTCGACGTGGAGGGCATCCACCAAAGCGTCGGCGTCAAAAACGTAGTTGCCCATGGAAGCCAGGAACTGGGTGGGATCGGCGGCCAGCCCGGGAGTTGTGGCGGGTTTCTCCACAAATGCGGCGATCTTTTGCTGGTCCTCCTGGTCCACCTCAATCACGCCGAACTGGTTCGCCATGTGCAACGGTTGGCGCACGGCGGCCACAGTGGCCTTGGCCCCGCTGAGCACATGCTGTTCCACCATCTGGGCAAAGTCCATGCGGTAGACGTGGTCGGCGCCAACCACGACGACGATGTCGGGGTTGGCGTCATGGATCAGGTTCAGGGACTGGTAGATGGCGTTGGCGCTGCCCAGGAACCAGCTCTTGCCGACCCGCTGCTGCGCCGGCACGGACGCGACGTAGTTGCCCAACTGCGTCGACATCCGCCAGGTCTCGGAAATGTGGCGGTCAAGGCTGTGGGACTTGTACTGGGTCAGCACCACAATCTGCAAGTAGCGTGAATTCACCAGGTTGGACAGCGCAAAGTCAATCAGCCGGTAACTGCCGGCAAAAGGCACGGCAGGTTTGGCCCGGTCCGCCGTCAGTGGCATCAGCCGGTTTCCCTCGCCGCCTGCGAGGACAATGGCCAGGACTCTTTTGTTCAACGGCATGGTGGTCGCTCCTGTACGCCTTCGTAACTCCCCAAACAGTCCGGCGTGCCCGGACTCCTTCACACTAGAACAGATAGTGCGGAAGGACTACCTTGGGTAACGTGCGAATAGACATTGTGACTAAAGAGTTCCCGCCCGAGATCTACGGAGGCGCCGGAGTCCACGTGGCCGAATTGAGCAGGGTGCTGAGTAAGCGAGTTGACCTGCAGGTTCGAGCCTTTGGTGCTCCCCGCGACGCCGATTACCACGGTGCCGGGGTGACCTCCTATTCCGTTCCCGAAGACCTGGGTTCTGCCAACGCCGCCGTCCAGACGCTCGGCGTGGACCTGCGCATCGTGCCGGATGTGGCAGGGGCCGATCTGGTCCACTCGCACACCTGGTACGCGAACATGGCTGGCCACCTGGCGTCCCTGCTCCACGGCATCCCGCACGTATTGAGCGCCCACAGCCTGGAACCCTTGAGGCCGTGGAAGGCCGAACAGCTCGGCGGTGGCTACGCCTTGTCCTCGTGGGTTGAGAAAACCGCCTACGAGGCCGCAGCGGCGATCATCGCCGTGTCGGAAGGCATGCGGCAGGATATCCTGCGCAGCTACCCCGACGTCGACCCCGCCAAGGTCAGGGTGGTCCACAACGGTATCGACGTTGAACTGTGGCAGCGCGATGAAAACGACGACGCTATCCGTGCGCTGGGCATCGACCCGGATAAGCCGAGCGTGGTGTTTGTTGGGCGCAACACGCGCCAAAAGGGCGTGCCGTACCTGCTGCGTGCTGCCGCGAAGCTCCCGGCCAATGTACAACTTGTGCTGTGCCTCGGGGCGGCGGATACCCCCGAGCTCGCAGCAGAAACCGCCCGCCTGATCGAGGAGCTGCAGAGCCAGCGGACCGGTGTCATCCTGATCGAACGGATGCTGCCGCGGAACGAGCTCATCCAGGTCCTCAGCCATGCCACAGCGTTCGCTTGCCCTTCCATCTATGAACCGCTGGGCATCGTCAACCTCGAGGCGATGGCTTGCGGTGCAGCCGTTGTGGCTAGCGCTACGGGCGGTATTCCTGAGGTGGTCCAGCATGGCCGGACGGGCCTGTTGGTCGATCTGGAACAGGTCACCGACGGTACCGGCACACCGCTTGACCCGGAGAAGTTCGTGACGGAATTCGCAGCCGCCCTGACAGAGGTCGTCTCCGATCCAGAACGGGCACGTGCCATGGGCCAGGCCGGCCGCCGCCGGGCGGAGGAGCACTTCTCCTGGGAATCCATCACCGAGACCACCCTGGAGGTCTACCGCTCAGTGCTTCCTGGCGGACAGCAGTAACAACAGCAGTCCTGTCCAAACAGCGCACGACGGCGCCGCTTCCCACCGAGGGGAGCGGCGCCGTCGTGCGTTACCCGCCAGTGGAACGCGGAGCGGTCAGGTCCGCTGGATGCGGCCGCCGGCGGAGGTGCGCGCCAGCAGGGCTTTCTCGTCGACGGGGGCGTCGCCGCTGGCCCGCTGTGCCCTGACGTACGCACGGGCCTCGTCCTGCCGGACCTTCTCGGCACCCGTGGCGATGGCGGCGCGCACGTGCTCGTCGCCGTACCCGAAGGCGTCCACAAGGTCCAGGGCGTGCGGTCTGATCTTGACCAGGAGCCGGTTGATGTAATCACCAACGGTGCGTGCCCGTTGCATGGAGAGCCGGCCGTTCATGAGGTACCAGGACAGGTTCTTTTCGATCAACGACAGGCCAAACAGGTCACGCAGCCAGGTCAGGACCCGTCTGGTGCCGGGGTCCGTGACATCGTCCAGCGCCTCCGTGAACGCCTCCCATTGCAAGAGCTCGGCGTGGGCCTGGGCGGCGTCGATCAGCTCGTTCTGGTGCTGGTTGAAGAGGGCCGCCCCCTCTTCGACGGGCAGCTTGTTGGCGCCCTTCAGGGCCGCCCCGACGTCGGCCACCATGGTCTGGACGCGGTCTGTCAGGAGGGTGCGCTGGCCTTCCTCGTCCCTGAGCGCGATAGCAGCCTTTTGGACCGAGCCGGTATCGGCGACAAACTGCGCCACCCGCCGCAGGCCGGTGCGGTGGATCGCGACGCCCGTTGCCTGGGAAACCACGTAGCGTGCCAACACGCCGAAATCGACATTTCTGAACTCCTTGGCATAGTCGGCCAGGAGGCGCTTGGCCACAAGCTGCAGCAGGACAGTATTGTCGCCCTCAAACGTGACATAGACGTCCAGGTCCGCGCGAAGGGAGGCGAAGCGGTTTTCAATCAGGAAGCCCGCGCCGCCGCACGCCTCACGGCATTCCTGCAGCGTGTCCAGGGCATGCCAGGTGCTCAGCGGCTTCAGGGCCGCGGCGAGGGTCTCCAGGTCCTGCCGGTCCTCATCGGTATCGTGGGCGCCGGAAAAGACGTCGTCGAACTTCTGGAGGAGCTGCTCGTGCGCGAAGCCCGCGGCATACGTCGTGGCCAGCCGGGTAAACAAGCGCCGCTGGTGGCGCTGGTAGTCCAGCAGGACCTCTTCGTCAGTGTGGGACGACGCGTTGAACTGGCGGCGTTCGGTGGCGTAGCGGATGGCTGCTGTCAGGGCGACCTTCGACGCCGCCACAGCGGCGCCGTCCAGGGACACGCGGCCCTGGACGAGGGTTCCCAGCATGGTGAAAAAGCGGCGGCCGGGGCTGGCAATGGACGACGTGTAGGTCCCGTCCGGTGCCACATCGCCGTAGCGGTTCAGGAGGTTCGTCCGGGGGATGCGGACGTTGTTGAAATGCAGCCGGCCGTTGTCGATCCCGTTGAGGCCGCCCTTGACGCCGTCGTCCTCGCCACCGATCCCGGGTAGGAAGTCCATTGTGTCGGGGTCTCGGAGGTCAAGGTAAAAGGCGTGCACACCATGATTAACGCCCTTTGTCACCAGCTGGGCGAACACAACAGCTGCGAGGCCGTCGATGGCTGCGTTGCCGATGTAGTCCTTCCATGCGGCACGGAACGGTGTGTGGACCACAAATTCCTGGGTTTCGGCGTTGTAGGTCGCTGTCGTGGCGATGTTGGCCACATCGGAGCCGTGGCCGGTTTCCGTCATCGCGAAGCAGCCGGGGATCTCAAGGTTCATGATGCCCGGTAGCCATTTGTTGTGGTGCTCCTGCGTGCCGAGGTGCATAACCGCCGAGCCAAAGAGGCCCCACTGGACACCGGCCTTAATCTGCAGGGACGGGTCCGCGGTGACCAGTTCCTCGAACCTGGCCACGTTGCCGCCGTGATCATCGGAACCGCCCAGTGCCGTCGGGAAAGCCCGCTGCACGGCGTTGTGCTCCACAAGGTACTTCAATTGGCCGAAGGCCCTCGTCCGGTGGTCGGTGTGCGTCTGTCCTTCGATCTTGTGCAGTGCTGGGTCGCTGGCCAGTACGCGCGATTGCCGGCGGGATTCCGCCCATTTTCCTAGGAGCTGCTCGCCGAGGGCGGCAACGTCGACGGCGGGCTGCGCAGCCGTTCCGTTGCCGGCGGTGGTGCTGGTGGCGGCTCGGCCCGCAGCGGCTGCGTTCGTTACGGCGGCGTTCGTTACGGCTGCGTTCGGGCCGGTGGGGCGGTCCACTACTTCGGTCATGTCAATGTCCTTCGTTGGTTCTGACAGGAGGGTGTGAGGTTCTTTGGGCGGAATCATGGCGCGCTGGCAGGGTTAAGCTCGGGCGCGATTCCCACGCATAGCCAGGCAGTGATTTGGCGGGCCATGGCTTCCTGGTCCGGCTTCGCCGCCGAATCAGGTGTGCTCAGCCATTGCTCGCCGGCATTTCGGACCAGGCCGATGGCCGCCGTGGGCCAGTAGCCGATCACTGCTTCCTTGCCATCGCCGAGGTGGGTTCGCATCGGTGCGGCGATCATCTCCCCGATGGAATCGAAGAAGTGGCCCAAGGCTCCTGAAATGGCCGCCGATCCGTGGGGGCCGTCCGCGTCCACCGGCGCGTAGCGGGTGACGAAGCTGTAGACGTTGGGGCTGGTTTCCGCCATCTGGAGATAGGCCGAGATCATGGCCAGGAGCCCTTCCCGGGGGGTCTGGGCACCCTGGGCCGCTTCGCGGATCTTGCGTTGCATCTGGCTCAGGACAACTTCCCCGACGGCGTGCTGCAGGCCGGCTTTGTCGCCGAAATAGCGGTAGAAGACTGACTTCGATGTTCCGGCGGCCGCAGCAATCTCCTCCATGGAGGCGTCACTGCCCAGCGCGTGGACGGCCCGCCGTGCGGACTTGATGAGCTCCCGGCGTCGCTCCTCGCGGTGGGTCTGCCAGCGGGCCGAGCGGCCGTCGGCATTTCCGCCGGCAGCCGGCGTCGGGGCTTCTGAGTGGAGGTTGTTCACGATACTCAGCGTATCAGGTACGCTGGGTATCGGTAACTGTCGCAGATCAGAGGAGTCACCCATGTCCGTCAATGGACAGTCCGGCACCGGACCCCACGAATTCGCCAGCCCCACGACGTCCGGCGCGGCGCGCCCAGTCCGCCGGGCTGTGATTGTGGGTGGAAACCGGATCCCGTTTGCCCGGTCCGGCGGGGCTTACACGAAGTCGTCCAACCAGGACATGCTCACCGCCGCGCTGGACGGTCTTATTGCCAGGTTTGGCCTCCAGGATGAGCGGATCGGCGAGGTTGCGGCCGGCGCCGTGCTCAAGCACTCCAGGGACTTCAACCTCACCCGTGAGGCAGTTCTGGGTTCAGCATTGTCGGCGGAGACCCCGGCCTACGATCTGCAGCAGGCGTGCGCCACCGGTCTGGAAACGGTTTTGGGCCTGGCCAACAAGATCAAGCTGGGCCAGATCGATTCCGCGATCGCGGGTGGTGTGGACTCGGCGTCGGATGCGCCCATTGCTGTCAGTGAAGGCCTGCGCGAGGTGCTCCTGGACCTCAACCGCGCCAAGACCCTTCCCCAGCGCCTCCAGGTGCTCAGCCGGCTGCGGCCCAAGGACCTGGCCCCCGATGCTCCGAGCACGGGCGAGCCACGCACCGGCCTGTCTATGGGTGAACACCAGGCGCTGACGACCGCGCAGTGGAACATTTCGCGCGAGGCGCAGGATGAGCTGGCGTTCAACAGCCACCGCAACCTTTCCGCCGCGTACGTCGCGGGTTTCTTTGATGACCTCCTGACGCCGTACCGTGGCCTCGCCCAAGACTCCAACCTGCGGGCGGACACCACCCTGGAGAAGCTGGCTACCCTCAAGCCCGTCTTCGGGAAGAACTTGGGAGCGGAGGCCACCATGACGGCGGGAAACTCCACGCCGCTGACCGACGGGGCATCCACGGTCCTGCTCGCATCCGAAGACTGGGCCGATGCCCATGACCTGCCCAAGCTAGCCACCGTTGTTGATGGAGAGGCAGCTGCCGTGGACTTCGTCCACGGCAAGGACGGCTTGCTTATGGCCCCAGCGTTCGCGGTCCCGAGGCTGCTGGCCCGCAACGGCCTGACGCTGGACGACTTCGACTTCTTTGAGATCCATGAAGCCTTTGCCGGGACAGTCCTGAGCACACTGGCCGCCTGGGAAGATGAGGAGTTCGGCCGCACCCGACTGGGACTCGCGGGTGCCTTCGGCAGCATCGACCGCAGCAAGCTGAACGTCAACGGCTCCTCCCTGGCCGCAGGCCACCCATTCGCGGCCACCGGCGGACGCATCGTCGCGTCACTGGCGAAGATGCTGCAGGCCAAGGGCACCGTCGACGGAAGGCCGGCACGCGGTCTCATTTCCATCTGCGCCGCCGGTGGCCAGGGCGTCGTCGCAATTCTCGAAGCACTCTAGGGGCACCGGATGACGGACAAATACACCACCCTGGTCAACCAGGGGCTGGGCAGGAACATCGCCAAGCGGCTGGGCCTGCCCCAGCCTGCACTGCTGCGCCGCTACAAGCCGGGCCAGCCCTTGGTCACCGGCCCCGTCCTGGTCCAGGGCAACACCGCCGGAGCCGACGAACTGGCTGTCACGCTGCTTTCCTGGGACCTTGACGTCCGGCGCCACGCAGTGCCCCGCGAAAAGCTGGGCGCAATCATTCTGGTCCTGGATGAGCTGTCCCGGCCAGAAGACCTCGAAAAGCCCGTGCTGTCCGCAGCGTCCTCGCTGCGTGATCTCGGACCGAGCGCCCGCGTTATCACCATCTCCCGGCCTGCCGCGGAAACAAGGTCCCCTGCACAGTCGGCTGCCCGGCAAGGTGTGGATGGCTTCCTGCGGTCCCTGGCCAAGGAACTCCGGGCCGGCGCAACAGCAAACGGCATCGTCCTGGCCGGGGGAGTGCAGAGCACCAGCCCCAGTGCCCTTGCCGCGCTGCGGTTCTTCCTGTCCGGCCGGTCGGCATTTGTCGACGGCCAGTTCCTGACTGTCTCCTCCGGCGAAGGCCACCTGCCCGCTGACTTCGAAAAACCGCTCGCCGGCAAGGTTGCTGTGGTCACCGGTGCCGCCCGCGGCATCGGTGCGGCCATTGCCCGGACCCTTCACCGGGACGGGGCCACCCTAGTCCTCGTTGACATCCCCGCGGCCGGGGACCATCTGGCTGCTGTTGCCAACGACGTCCGCGGGACGGCGCTTCAACTGGATATCAGCCGTGAAGAAGCCGGCCAGCGGATCATC
Organism: Pseudarthrobacter sp. AB1; assembly: GCF_014926485.1. Classification (NCBI taxonomy): domain Bacteria; kingdom Bacillati; phylum Actinomycetota; class Actinomycetes; order Micrococcales; family Micrococcaceae; genus Pseudarthrobacter; species Pseudarthrobacter sp. AB1. The sequence goes on along the minus strand of NZ_PZKO01000068.1, from coordinate 61,731 downwards.
GACCACGCCGTGCAGCGTCATGGCCGATTGGACATCGTCATCCACAACGCCGGCATTACCCGGGACAAGCTGCTGGCAAACATGGACCACCCGCGCTGGAGCTCCGTGCTCAACATCAACATTGCCGCCCAGCTCAGAATCAACGAGACCCTCCTGGCCTCTGAGCACTTCCGTAATTCACCACGGATTGTTTCGGTGGCATCCACCAGCGGCATAGCGGGCAACCGTGGCCAAACCAACTACGCTGCCTCCAAAGGCGGTGTGATGGGTATGGTTCGCGCTTCTGCGCCCCTTCTGGCAGAGAACGGCGGGAGCATCAACGCGGTGGCGCCCGGCTTTATCGAAACAGACATGACAGCGCGGATCCCGTTTGCCGTCCGGGAAGTGGGCCGGCGGCTGAATTCGCTGCAGCAGGGAGGCCAGCCGTCCGACGTTGCGGAGGCCATTGCCTTCCTGGCGAGCGACGCCGCCGGAGGCATCAACGGCGACGTGCTGCGGGTCTGCGGACAGAACCTGGTGGGTGCATGAGCACAGTCCAGCCGGTCATCCTGGGGGAGATGCCGTCCCTGTCCAAGCTGTACGTCAATGCCGCCGCGCAGGCGGCGCGGCGCCGCGTCCTGGGCACTCACAACGGATCCAGCCTGCCGGTCACCGGCCACGAAGTGCGCGGGGTAACGGCCGACGTCGGCAACCTCACCGCGTACCAGCACCTCATCGGGCTGACTGCCAGGGACACCCTGCCAGCCGGCTACCTCCACGCACTGGCATTCCCGCTGGCCATGAGTGTGATGAACCGCGACGATTTCCCGCTGCCGCTCCTGGGCATGATCCACCTCAGCAACCATGTGGAACAGCGGTCGCCGGTGCTGTTCACCGAAGCCCTGGACATCCAGGCCAGGGTAGAGAACCTCCGGGGCCACCGGGCCGGCACGCAACTTGACGTGGTTGCCGAGATCCGTGGCGCCGGTACGCCGGACATCAAGTGGACGGGGCGTTCCTCCTATCTGGCCAAGGGTGTGTTCCTCCCCGGCATCGATAAGCCGACTCCACATAACGGCCAGACCGATTTCACGCCTCCGGACCCCACCGCGATTTGGCATTTGGGGGTCGACACGGGAAGGGCGTATGCCGCCGTTTCCGGCGATTTCAACCCGATCCACCTCAGCGTCCTTTCTGCCAAGGCCCTGGGCATGCGGCGCTCCATCGCGCACGGGATGTACCTTGCCTCGAGGGCCCTCGCGGATGTCGGGCCGGCCAAGGGCGAAACGTTCACGTGGGATGTCACGTTCGAGGCGCCGGTGTTCCTGCCGGCCCGCGTTGCCTTGGATATCACCGCCCTGGATATCGCCACGGCGCAGACGCCTGGCGAAGGCTGGCAGCGGGCCGAATTTGTGGCGTGGAACCCTCGCTCCGGCCGCCGCCACTTCAGCGGCTCCGTGGCACCGTTTTAGGACGCCGGCCGCACAGCCCGGAGGATACGGTGCAGGCTCAGGAGGATGGACTCGGACGCCGTCGCGGCCGAATCTGCCTGGGCCCGCTCCGCAACCGCTGCCATACCGGCCTCCACCGCTGACTTTGAAGCAGCCAACAGCCGCCGCTGGTCTGCTTCATCCCCGCCAGCGAACGAGGCAAGGAGTTCACCGGTGGCGGTCATGGCTGCGGCCAGGGGCGCACTGTCGCTGAATGGCACGGTGTAAGGTGCGTCGTCTGTCCAGATGACATCGGACAGGACTTCTGTCATGTCCTGGATGTGGAACGTCACCCGCTCCAGATCACGAAGGTTGCGGTAGTCGAGATCCACATCGCGGGGATGGAGCCGCCGGCGTGGATTGGCGCGGCGGCTCGCGTCAGCCTCCTGCACGAGATAGCGGACGTTGCTGGCTGCTTCGGCCAGCTCGCTTGACCGGCGGGACCAGTCCTCGTGCTCGGGAGGCCACTTTTCAGTCAGGGCAGCACCCATGTCAGTCAGCTGCCGCCCTAGGGCCAGCCGGAGTTTACCCAGGCTGGTGGCTGCCGCCTTGAAGTGCAGGGGAGGAAACACCAGGAAGTTGACGGCAATGCCCACCGCGACGCCGACGCCCATCTGAATGAGGTAGCCAAAGGAAAAGTCGTCCCGGTTGCTTCCGCCTACCAGCAGAACCAGCAGCGCCGCCGTCGGAATCCAATCGCTGCCGGAGCCGATTCGGGGAAGGCCACCGAGCAGCACGCCGATTCCCATAAACACCGCGACCGTCAGAGGCGACGGATCACCGATACTGACCAACGCAAAGGCGAGCCCGACGCCCAGGGCGAGGCCAACCAGCGCCTGGAGCCCCTGCCGGAAGGATCCGGCCACGTTGTGGTACATCGACACCAGCGCCCCAAGCGGCGCGTAGTACGGATACTCGGCAGCGGATCCTGGCATCAGGGGAGCAATGGCAAAAGCCAGGCCGGCGGCAAGAGCTGCCTTCGCCGCCAGCTGCAGGCGCTGTACCGTGAATGCGGACGAGAGACCGGCCAGCGAACTCTTCAGGAGGCGGGATCCAGCGGCGGGCCGGTGTTGCGCTTGAGTGTCACCCATCCGCCCCACATTAGGTGCAGTCGTTGGCTACGACAATCCCGACGCCGCCCGCCGGACCTCCGCAGCCAGCCGATGCGCCTTGCCCTGCGTGCGTCCGTCCTCTGCCCGCTGTGGGATGCAGCCAAAGCCAAGCCCATAGGCGGGGTCAGCGAACCCCAACGCAGCGCTTACCCCTTCGTGGCCAAAGGCCAGCCGAAGCAGTTGCCGGGACGCCTGGCCGGACTCTCCCGGGCCAGCCGAACGGGCTAGCAGGCGCCTTCCTAATGCTGGTCCGCTCCATGGCCGGGAGCGATCTCTTCGCCGGGGCGTACTGGCCCCGGTGGAGTGCCGTCGCCGAATGGGCGGCCTCCCAGTGCTTCCCTGGCGTGTGGCTCCAGCCAGCAGGACAGATCGGGGCCTTGCGGTACGATCCCGGTGGGGTTGATGTCCTCATGAACGACGTAATAGTGCTGCTTGATCTGGACGAAGTCGATTGTGTCGCCGAAGCCGGGAGTCTGGAAGAGGTCCCGCGCGTAGCCCCAGAGGGCCGGTAGTTCAGTTAACTTCTGCCGGTTGCACTTAAAATGCCCGTGGTACACGGCATCGAACCTGGCCAAGGTGGTGAAGAGCCGCACGTCGGCCTCGGTGATGGTATCGCCCACGAGGTACCGCTGTCCGGTGAGGTGTTCTTCGAGCCAGTCCAGTGCAGTCCACAGCCGGGAATGGGCCGAGTCGTAGGCCTCCTGCGAGCCTGCAAACCCGCAGCGGTAGACGCCGTTGTTGACCTCGGTGAAGACGCGCTTGTTGACGGCGTCAATTTCAGCGCGGAGGTGTTCGGGGTAAAGGTCCGGCGCGCCGACCCTGTGGAACCGGGTCCATTCGGTGGCGAAGTCCAGAGTGATCTGGGGGAAGTTGTTGGTGACCACCGCGCCACTGGCAACATCCACGATCGCCGGCACCGTAATGCCGCGAGGGTAGTCCGGGAAGCGCCGAAAATAGGCGCTCTGGATGCGCTCGATGCCTAGGACCGGGTCCACCCCACCCGGATCGAGGTCAAAGGTCCACGACCGTGCATCGTGGGTAGGGCCGGGCTGGCCAAGGGAGAGGGCGTCCTCCAACCCGAGGAGCCTCCGCACAATCACGGTCCGGTTCGCCCAAGGGCATGCCCTCGCCGCAATCAACCGGTACCGCCCGGCCTCGACAGGCCATCCCGGCTCGCCGTTGAGGCCGGGGCGGCCGTCGCGGGTGATCCGATCCTCGATGTAGTTCGTGTCGCGGTTGAACTCCGCACCGTCGGTCACATAAGCGCCCCGGGTGCTGTGGCTGGCTCCGGAGTCCGTACCGTCGGCCACAGCCGCGATCATGGCTGGTTGCGCTCTCGATGATTCCTGGCTCATGCGGACCAGCCTAGCTACCGGTGCTCAGGATTACCGAAATAGGCTGCCAGGCGACCAGCCAGGACCCTGCAATTACGGCTACAAACAGCGCGATCCAGACACCGGATGGGATGGACGTTGCCCGGTAAAGCAGATACGCATCGGAACTGGCCAGCCTGTCACGGCGTCGCAGGTGCACATTGGTCAGCTTTGCCAGGTCCCGAACGGCGGCCACCAGCAAAGCCATGCCAAGAACGATTGCAACGTGGCCGGTGAAGTTGCTTGGCACAACGGTAACCAGCAGCCCGCCCCCTGCGACGGCGAGGCCCGTAATCAGCAGCCCCGCGACGTTTCGGATGAACACGAGCGAGGCCAGGAGGATCAGGGTTCCTGTGGCCAGTGCCGCCGGACCCCAGCCGGCGAAACCGGAGATGACCAGGGCGGCGCCGGTCAGGGCAGGAACTGGATAGCCCCAGAATCCCGACCAGACGGCCGCGGCCCGGCCACGGCTGTAACTGGTAGTTGTGCCTGAGTGGTCCAAACGGAGCCGGATACCGCCCAGTCGTTGGCCGCTCATGACGGCGGCGAAGGCATGGCCCAGTTCGTGCGTAGCGGTGGCAAGGAGTCCAAAGTACTTCCAGGTGGCCCGGGGGATGGACAGTGCCGTTGCCAACACCAACACCACAGCCAGTTCGGCCACCGTGACCTGGGGGATGGCGGCACGGCTGAAGGCTTCAATGATCCGCTGCCACAATTGATCAGGAATCAAGGTCGTTCCCCGCAGGGCGGGGAGTAGTGATTGTCAGCCATAGCACTCTACGGTACTAGAGGGATGGTTCACCGCCGTCCTCCTGCCCTGCCGCTTGGGGCGCTCAATGAATCGAGGAATGCCGTGACCACTTTGAAGGAACGCCTGCGCGCCGATGTTGTAGTGCATATGAAGGAGCGGAACAAAACCGCACTGACAACGGTGCGCAACATCCTGGGCGAGATCGAAACACGGGAGAAGTCGGGAAAGGCGCCAATTACCCTGGACGACGCCCAGGTGACCTCGTTGTTACAGAAAGAGGCTGCAAAGAGACGTGACACAGCGAGGATCTACACAGACGCCGCCGAATCCGAGCGCGCGGCGGCTGAGATCGCCGAGGCGGAAGTTATTGAGGCCTACCTTCCCCAGCCACTGACGGCGGCGGAAGTCGAGGCGATTATTGATGAGATCATCGATGCGTTGCGCAATGAAGGCGTGGAGCCCGGGATGCGTCAGCTGGGCGCCGTGATGAAGCCTGTCACAGCCAAAGTCGCCGGGCGCTTCGACGGCAAGGCCGTCAGCGAGATCGTCCGCAGCCGTCTCACCTGAGCCATCAGACCGTCCTGGCAACGGGAAAGGCACGCCTACTGAACGTGGGCGTGCCTCAACTTCCTGCTGGCGGAACTCTACCGCCACGGAATAGTATCCTGTGTTCTTGAATCAGCCTTCGCAGTCAGTGCAATAGCTGTGTCCGTCTTTCTGCCGCGCAATCTGGGAGCGGTGCCGTACCAGGAAGCAGGAGTAGCACGTGAACTCGTCCTCAGCCTGCGGAATAACCTGCACGACCAATTCCTCGGCAACGAATTCGCCCCCGGGAACGCCGGCGCCATCCAGCCCGTCGGCCTCATCGAGCTCGAGGACGACACTGCGGGCGTCCGGTGCATTGGCGGACTGCAGTGCCTCGAGTGAGTTGTCCTGCGACTCCTTGACGTCGGAGCGAAGTTCGTCGTAATCGGTTGCCACTTAGGTGTATCTCTTTTCTTTGGTTCGTCTGTCGCGTATGCAACCTACAGCATCCGGAGGGTATTCCCCAATAGCCTGGCAAGAAAATTTCTCTGCGGAGCGTATATTTCCCAGCGGACACCAGCTGGGATCGGTGTCGGGTGACATTGGGCACCCTGGTGCACCGGATAGAAAAAATCAGCAGCCACGTCCAAGGCCCGGCAAGGATCACCCACCAGCAGACCGGCCCGGAGTGAAGGGCGACTCCAAAGGGCGCCAGCCGGCCGGGGTTGGCTGCACGGCTCCAACCCAGACCCTGGACCGAAACAGAAAAAAACCCCTGGAATCCTTGGATCCCAGGGGTTTTCCCTTGTGCGCGGAGGGGGACTTGAACCCCCACCCCCTTTCGAGGACTAGCACCTCAAGCTAGCGCGTCTGCCATTCCGCCACCCGCGCAGGTGGTAATTCGGACAACGTTCACGCCTTTCAGCGTTTCGCTTTTCTCCGAAGCAGCGAGAAAAACTCTAACACGAACTTTCCGGAAACATGGAATCGGGGCTGATGGGTAGGCTGAAGGCACACGAGAACGCAGGTTGTTTGCAGCCTTCCCACTGCCCTAGGAGTTTCTATGTCTGACATCCGTGCCGAGGATGAAGTTGTCCGGATCTGCCAAGAACTCATCCGGATTGATACCTCGAACTACGGTGATGGTTCGGGGCCGGGGGAGCGCGTAGCAGCAGAGTACACAGCCGGGCTGATCGAGGAAGTGGGCCTCGCTGCCGAGATCTTCGAGTCGGCGCCCGGCAGGGCAAGTGTTGTCACCCGGATGGCCGGTGCAGATCCGTCCGCCAGCGCGTTGGTGGTGCATGGGCACCTTGATGTGGTTCCCGCCCTGCGTGAACAGTGGTCGGTGGATCCCTTTGGTGCCGAACTCAAGGACGGACTCATCTGGGGCCGCGGAGCCGTGGACATGAAGGACATGGACGCCATGATCCTTGCCGTGATGCGGGACTTGGCCAGATCCGGGCGCAAGCCCAAGCGGGACATTATCTTTGCTTTCTTCGCCGACGAGGAAGCCGGCGGTGAGTATGGCGCCCGCTACGCTGTCGACAGGCGGCCCGAGCTCTTCGAAGGCGCCACCGAAGCCATCTCGGAAGTAGGCGGGTTCTCCGCAACTATCGGCGGGCAGCGCACTTATCTTCTACAGACGGCCGAGAAGGGCATCTCCTGGCTCCGACTGGTGGCGCACGGCCGGGCAGGCCACGGCTCCCAGATCAATACGGACAACGCCGTCACGCGTCTGGCTGCCGCGGTAACCCGGATCGGTGAGTACAAGTGGCCCATTGAGCTGACGCCCACCACACGGCAGTTCCTCGACGGCGTGACGGAACTCACGGGCGTGGAATTCGATCCGGACAATCCGGACCGCCTGCTGGACCAGCTCGGAACGGTGGCGCGCTTTGTGGGTGCAACCCTGCAGAACACCACCAACCCCACGCTGCTCAAGGGCGGCTACAAGCACAACGTCATCCCGGAATCGGCTGAGGCCCTGGTGGACTGCCGGACGCTCCCGGGCCAGCAGGACCACGTCCTGGAGATCGTGCGGGAGCTTGCCGGTTCCGGTGTTGACGTGAGCTACGTACACAGCGACGTCTCACTCGAGGTGCCATTCGCCGGAAACCTGGTGGATTCCATGATTGATGCCCTCCACACCGAGGATCCTGGGGCAAAAGTACTTCCCTACACGCTCTCAGGCGGCACGGACAACAAATCATTGAGCCGGCTTGGTATCACCGGCTATGGATTCGCTCCGCTTCAGCTGCCCGACGATCTCGATTTCACCGGGATGTTCCACGGTGTAGACGAGCGGGTCCCGGTGGATTCGCTGAAGTTCGGCGCCCGGGTGCTCAACACGCTCCTCACGAACTACTGAGCCGGACAGCAGATGACGCCCGAGGAAGTTCTCCCGGAGCCGCTCCTGGAGGCTGTCCGGGGCCGTGCCGCGGGCTATGACCGGGACAACACCTTCTTCGTTGAGGACCTCGCCGAGCTAACCGCCGCCGGATACCTCAAGCTCTTTGTACCTGCGTCCGACGGCGGCCTGGGGCTTGGGCTAGAGGCGGCAGCGCAGTGCCAGCGGCGGCTGGCTACGGCTGCCCCGGCCACCGCTTTGGCCATCAACATGCATCTGGTTTGGACCGGCGTCGCCCACGTCCTTGCCGCCAGGGGCGACCATTCCCTTGACTTCGTCCTGCAGGAGACTGCCCGCGGCGAGATCTATGCCTTCGGCAATTCCGAAGCCGGCAATGACTCAGTCCTCTTTGATTCAAAGACGGCAGCCTCGCCCTTGCCGGGCGGCGGGTACAGCTTCACGGGTACCAAAATCTTCACCAGCCTCTCGCCTGCCTGGACGCGGCTGGGAATCTTCGGCAAGGACACACTGGCCAGGGCAGGCGAAGGCGAACTGGTGCACGGATTCATCGAGCGCGGCGCTGCCGGCTACACCATCCTGGACGACTGGAACACGCTGGGCATGCGCGCCAGCCAGTCAAACACCACCGTCCTGGACGGGGTCGAGGTCCCGCGGGAGCGGATCTTCCGAAAACTCCCCGTGGGACCCAACGCCGATCCGCTGATTTTCGCCATCTTCGCCTGCTTCGAGTCATTGCTGGCCGCCGTTTACACCGGAATCGGCGAACGTGCGCTGAACGTTGGTGTTGAGGCTGTCAAGCGCCGGACGTCGTTGAAGAATGCCGGCCGAAGCTATGCGCAGGATCCGGACATCCGCTGGAAGGTCGCGGCGGGCGCCATGGCCATGGATATCCTCTACCCTCAGCTGCTGACCCTCACCCGCGATGTGGATGCCCTCGTTGAGCACGGGCCGCAGTGGTTTCCCAAACTTGTGGGGCTGAAGGTCAACGCAACGGAAACGTCGCGCCGCGTTGTGGACCTGGCCATCAGGGTGAGCGGCGGGTCCAGCTACTTTCGCGGGTCAGAACTTGAACGCCTGTACCGGGACGTGCTGGCGGGGATGTTCCACCCGTCAGACGACGAGTCGGCGCATCACACGGTGGCGAATGCCTGGCTGGGGCCGTTGGAGGCCTGAACGGGCCGGTAGGCCCCGGGCCCGCTGGCCAGTTAATTTCCTACACGGTCCGCTGAACCTGCATCACCCGGCGGCGGAGCCAGAAGCGCCTGCCACCGCCCAAATACAGCTTGCTGCGTTCCAGCTCCCACTTGCCGTACTCGGAATGCTCCACGAGCCGGCGCCTGGCGTCAGGCAGTGAATCGTCAGGGCTGACCGTCAGCACAAGGTACTCGTACTGCCTCAGAATGTCCCGTTCCCGCTGGACCGAGCTGGTGAGAAAATGTTCTTTCATTGCTCTCCATTTTCGTCCTTTTCCGGCTAACGTGATGTCATGAGCATCGATCCGCGTGTCGCGCTTCAGTCCTTGACAACCGCCTTGGAAGAACACCTTATAGCAGCATCCAACCGGCGTGGCGATGGCGATCCCGCGGTGGAGGCGGCTTTTTTTGCGGTCGCGGATGCGTTCGAAGTCTACGAAGACGCACTCTACGAGGCTTACAACGAAGTTACACCTCTTCAGGTCTTCGATGACGAAGAAGATGAGGACGATGTAGCCGGCATCGACGATGACGAGGACCTGGAAATTCTCGAGGACTGAGGACTCCACGCCGCCGCGGGAAGCGTCCTTACGCTGCCGGCATTGGTCGGAGTCTCAGCCCGGGGCTGGATACTCAGCCTGGCAGGGAAACGTCCTCAAGGGCGCGGGCGATTTCGGGCGGCAGCCGGGTCAGTTGCGCGGCCACGATTTCTTTTGCCTGCAGGGGAGTCCGGGGCCCGATGATGGCCGTGGCCACACCATGCTGGGACAACAGCCAGCTCAGCGAAACATCCAGCGGCGTCCGGCCGAGGCCCTTGGCCGCCATGGCCACGGCTTCCACCACGCTGGACGGCTGCGCCTCAAGATACGGCTCCACGTAGGGTGCTGAGTCTGTCCTGGCCGCCCGGGAATCGCCGGGGATGGCGCCACGGTACTTGCCAGTCAGGACGCCGCGTCCCAGCGGCGCCCAGGCCATCAGCCCCAGGCCGGCATCTTCGACGGCGGGAATCAGTTCCGCTTCCGGCTTTCGCTGCAGGAGTGAATATTCAGCCTGCGCGGCTACGAGCGGAAACCCGGCCACCGCCGCTGCCTTGGCGCTTTGCCAGCCGTTGAAGTTGGAGATTCCCGCGTAGCGGGCACGTCCGCTCCGGAGCGCGAATTCAAGCGCGGACAGGGTCTCCTCCAGCGGGACGTTGCCGTCCCATGCCTGGGCAAACCAAATATCCACGTAGTCAGTCCCAAGCCTCGCCAAGCTGGCGTCCAGGCCGGAGAGCATCGCGTTGCGCGACGCGTCCACCGTGCGACGGCCGTCCGACGTCGACATCCCCGCTTTAGTGGAAATGCAGACTTCGGTGCGGGAGACAACGTCGCCGAGAAGGGATCCGATCATCGCCTCTGCGCGGCCATCGGCGTATGACGCCGCTGTATCTATGAGTTTTCCGCCACCATCGATAAATGTCCGCAATATCTCCGCGGCGTCCTGTTCGTCAGTATCGCCGGACCAGGACATGGTGCCGAGCGAAAGGGCGGAGACTCGCAATCCACTGTTGCCGACGTAACGCTGCTGCATAGCTGCAAGCTTACGGGGAATCAACGGGGCCGATGACGTAGGGTCTTAGCGTGAACTGGTTTGAGGCGGCCCTGCTGGGCCTTGTGCAGGGACTGACCGAATTTCTACCGATTTCATCGAGCGCGCACCTGCGGATTGTGGGGCAGTTCCTGCCCAACGCATCTGATCCCGGGGCCGCGTTTACCGCCATCACCCAACTGGGTACTGAAACGGCGGTGGTTATCTATTTCTGGCGTGACATCGTGCGGATCGTCAGGGCGTGGGCGGGATCTCTGACCGGAAAGGTCTCACGCCAGGACCCGGACGCCCGCATGGGCTGGCTGGTGATTTTGGGCAGCCTCCCCATCATCGTGCTGGGTCTGCTGTTCCAGGATCAGATTGAGTCGGTACTGAGGAGCCTGTGGCTGGTTGCCACCATGCTGATCGTCTTTGGGCTCTTCCTGGCCGTGGCCGACGCCATCGGAAAGCAGGACCGCGACCTCACCCAGCTCACCTACAAGCACGGCATTTTGTACGGCTTCGCCCAGGCGCTGGCGCTTATTCCGGGCGTGTCGCGATCCGGCGGCACCATCACCGCGGGTCTCCTGATGGGCTACACACGCGAAGCCGCCGCGCGGTATTCGTTCCTCCTGGCGATCCCGGCGGTGTTCGGCAGCGGCCTGTACCAACTGTACAAAGTGGTCTCCAAGGATGGCATCACCGGCCCGTACGGCCTGCCGGAGACGGCGCTGGCCACCGTCATCGCCCTGGTGGTGGGATACGTGATCATCGGATGGTTCCTCAAGTTCATTTCCACCCGCAGCTACCGGCTCTTCGTCTGGTACCGGATCTTCCTGGGACTGGCCCTGTATCTTTTGCTCGGTTTCAATGTCATCAGTGCCTAGCCGTAGGCTTAGGCTGTGAAATCCTGGACCTCCCGCCCTGTCCCTGCGTTGCCCGGCGCCATGCCTGCCATCCGGCTGTTCGACACGGCAAAGGGGAGTGAAGTCACACTCCGGGCCGGGGGAGATCAATCCATGTACGTCTGCGGGATCACTCCCTATGACGCAACCCACATGGGCCATGCGGCCAGCTACGTGGCCTTTGACCTGCTGAACAGGGCATGGCGTGACGCCGGCCAGCAGGTTTCCTATGTCCAGAACGTCACCGACGTCGACGACCCCTTGCTGGAACGCGCGACTGCCACCGGAGTGGACTGGCGGGACCTGGCTGCGAGCCAGATTGAACTCTTCCGGACCGACATGGAAGCCCTGAATGTCCTCTCGCCCGACCACTACGTGGGTGCCGTTGAGTCAGTTGACATCATTGTTCCGGCCATCGAACGGCTGGTCCGCCTTGGGCTGGCCTACCGTGTGCCCGGAACCGCAGGGGAGCCCGACGGCGACGTGTACTACGACGTAGAAGCTGCCGGCAAACAGACGGTCGCACTCGACACCTGGACTCTGGGCTCGATCTCCCACCTCGACGAAGCCGAAATGCTTGAACTGTTCGCCGAACGCGGCGGCGACCCAGGCAGGGCCGGCAAGCGGCAGGCGCTGGACCCCCTGCTCTGGCGCGTTGCCCGCGACGGCGAGCCCAGCTGGCCCGGCGGCGAGCTGGGCCAGGGCAGGCCTGGCTGGCACATCGAGTGCACGGTCATCGCCCAGCGCTACCTGCCGGCTCCCTTCACTGTCCAGGGCGGCGGCTCGGACCTCATCTTCCCCCATCACGAGATGGGTGCCGGTCACGCATATTCCCTCGCCGAAGTGCCGCTGGCCCAACACTATGCCCACGCGGGCATGGTGGGCCTGGACGGCGAAAAGATGAGCAAGTCCAAGGGCAACCTGGTCCTGGTATCCAAACTTCGGGCCGCAGGAGAAGATCCGGCCGCCATCCGGTTGGCCATCCTGGCCCACCATTACCGTTCAGACTGGTCCTGGACCGCGGACGGCTTTAAGGCTGCGAAGGACCGGCTCGCCGCATGGCGCCGCGCACTTGCCACCGCGCCGGAAGCATCGGCGTCCGGCCTGATTGCTGACATGCGGTCCGCCCTTGCCGCCGACCTGAACGCACCGGCCGCCCTGGAAGCTGTCGACCGCTGGGCCGCCGCGGCGGACTCCGCCTCGGCAGCGGGCAGCCAGCATGATCAGGCGCTGGTCAGTGACGCGCTGGACGCCCTGCTCGGCGTCGTGCTTTAGGGCTTGTCCCGGCCACGCCGCTTGAGGTAACGCTCAAACTCGCGCGCGATGGATTCCCCGCTTGCCTCGGGAAGATCGGCAGTATCTTTTGCCTCTTCCAGCTGCCGGACGTAGGCGGCGATCTCCGGGTCCTCAGTAGCCAGCTCATCGACGCCACGTTCCCACGCAGCGGCCTCCTCGGCCAGTTCGTGGGTGTCCAGCGGGACCTGGATCAATTCCTCGACCCGGTGCAGGAGAGCCAGCTGCGCCTTGGGTGACGGCGCCTGTGCCACGTAATGCGGGACGGCTGCCCAGAGGGAAACGGTGGGAAGGCCGGCCAGCAGCGACACTTCGGACAGCACCCCGACGATGCCGACGGGACCCTCGTACTGGGAGGCTTCAAGGTTGAGGCGCTCCCGCAACACGGCATCGTCCGAGGATGTGCTGACAGGAATCGGCCTGCTGTGCGGAACGTCTGCCAGAAGGGCGCCCACCAAGACCACGTAGTCCACCTTCAGCGCCTCTGCGTGGACCAGCAGCTCGGCCGTGTACGCCCGCCACTTGTAGGACGGCTCGATGCCCTGCACGAAAATGACGTCCACATTCGAATCCGGCGCACTGGCCTTATAGATCCGCGTGGATGGCCACTTGATCTTGCGTTCCCCCGAAGCGTTCCGGCGGACCGTGGGACGGGTGAACTGAAAATCGTAGTATTCGTCGGCGTCAATGGACGCGATCTTCTTGCCGCCCCAGACCCGGTTCAGGTAGCGCAACGAGTCACTCGCGGCTTCCCCTGCATCGTTCCAGCCTTCAAATGCGGCCAGCATCACAGTAATGCGCTCCCCGTCCGCCACTGGCAGCAGGAACTGCTCCGGTTCAGGTGCGGCACCCGGTTCCGTGGTGTCTCCGTCGAGGCTATTCATCCCATCACCCTACGTCCAAGAACCGGCGGGATGCATCGAATGAAGGGCCAGAAAGTGCGCCAGGGCGCGCGTACGCCTGACGGAAATGCCAATATTCGCCGAGGGCGTATCCACCGGCTGGCGTTCAGGTGCGCCCCTTAGACTGGGATCATGCGACCCGTACCCCCCGTTTCCCCGCTCCGAGCCGTTCTTTGGGATATGGACGGCACCATAGTGGACACGGAGCGCTACTGGATTGCCGCCGAGCACGCCCTTGTGGAAGCCCACGGCGGCACCTGGTCGCATGAGCAGGCCATGCAGCTCGTGGGACAGTCACTGACGTTTTCGGCGGGAATCCTGCAGGCGGCCGGCGTCCGGCTGGAGCGCCGGGAGATTATCGACACGCTGACCGCAGAGGTCATCAGGAGCGTCCAGCGCGCGGTTCCCTGGCGTCCCGGGGCCAGGGAACTGCTGGATGACCTGCACCGCGCCGGTGTGCGGTGTGCGCTGGTGACCATGTCGGAGGAGCCGTTGGCCCGCGAAATTGTGGAAAGCCTGCCCAAGCCCTACTTCGAATTCCTGGTCACTGGGGACACGGTAACCCAGGGCAAACCGCACCCGGAAGCGTACCTGAAGGCAGTGGAGCTACTTCAGGAAGCGGACCCGGATCTGACCGTGGATCACTGCGTCGCACTGGAGGATTCGGCGCCGGGCGTGGCTGCTGCTGTGGCCTCCGGCGTCGCCACTGTGGCCATTCCGCACATCGTCCCGATCCCCGAGGATCCCAGGCACACCGTTTGGGGATCCTTGGCCGGCCGCACCGTTTCCGAGCTGGAGACCATCGCCGCGGACAGCCTGGCCGCAGCGGCCGGGTCCGCCGTTCCTGTGATGGGGAGCCCGTCATGAGTTCCACGCCCGCCCCCGCCCGCCGCGAAGGAATACCGCTCGGCAGGATCGCCGGAATCCCGGTCATTCTTGCCTACTCGTGGTTTGTGATCGCCGCCTTTACCGTCATTGTCTACGGGCCCCTGCTGCTGGAGCAGAATCCGGTGCTGGGCATCTCCGCCTACTACATGGCGTTCGCTTACGCCCTGCTGCTCCTGATCTCCGTCCTGGTCCACGAACTGGCGCACGCCCTCACGGCCAAGATCTACGGCTGGCCCACACAGAAGATCGTGTTGAATCTCTGGGGCGGCCACACCCAGTTTGAGAACTTCACGGCGACACCTGCGCGCTCGGTCATCGTGGCTCTGGCAGGGCCGGCAGCCAATCTGGTCCTCGCCGGCGGTGCCTGGGTGGTCCTCTCCACCACCAGCATGGGCACGGTGGCAGAGATCCTCACGAACATCTTTATGTGGGCCAACTTTGTCATCGGCATCTTCAATGTCCTGCCCGGACTCCCGCTGGACGGCGGCAGGATCGTGGAATCGGCGGTGTGGAAAGCAACCGGGAGCCAGGCTAAAGGCACCGTCGCCGCCGGCTGGGCCGGCCGCGTCATCGTGGTGGCGCTGGGTTTCTGGTTCGTGGCCCGGCCTCTGTTGGCCGGTGAGTCACCCGATTTCAGCCTCCTGATGATCACCGTCCTCGTCGGCGGCTTCCTGTGGATGGGTGCCAGCGCGTCCATCCAGCAGGGCACGCTGCGCGGAAGGATGCACCTGGTCAGCGCCGCTGCCCTGGCCGCGCCCGCCGTCGGGATTGCAACTACCGCAACCGTCGAGGACATCCGTAGGCTCTCACAGGACAGGTTTCGGGCCGTTGTGGTCTGCGGCCCGGATGGACGCCCGCAGGGTGTTGTGGACACCGGCGCCCTCGCCGCTGTTCCTGACGACGCGGCTGGCTCCACGCCTGCCACCGCAGTGTCCTATGCCCTCGCCGCGGGCGCCTACGTGCCTGAATCATCGCAGGGGCAGGAACTTATCCAATACCTTTCCCAGCTCGACGGACACGAATACGCAGTGGTGGACCATCATGGGACGGTCACCGGCCTTCTGGCGCAGAACGTGGTGGTGGCAGCCATCACCGGCAAGGCTGACCGGTCGAATAGGCATCCGCAGGGTCAAAGCCGGTAGAGTTACGTGCCGGCCGTGCATTGCCGCCGAGTGGCCGCCCGGAGGCCTGCGCCGCACCCGGGCGGAACTGTATCGATGCGCGGCCCCACAGTTTTACAGGAGCGAGGAAAATCCATGAGCAGCGAATCTGTCGCCGAAGCCGCAGCACCAACCACCACCGGTGTTGCCGCCAATGGCGTCCAGCCGGTGGGAGCTGCCCGCCGCCGCGGACCTTTCCGTGAAGGGGAACGGGTCCAGCTGACTGACGAGCGCGGCCGCATGAACACCATCACCCTTGAAAGCGGCGGCGCCTTCCACACGCACCGGGGCTTCCTGAACCACGACGAGATCATCGGAAAAGCTGATGGCTCAGTTGTCGTGAACAACGTGGGCCAGCAGTACCAGACCCTGCGCCCGCTCCTCTCGGATTTTGTCCTGTCCATGCCGCGTGGCGCCGCGGTGGTTTACCCGAAGGACGCCGGCCAGATCGTCACCATGGCCGATGTATTCCCGGGCGCCAGGGTTGTTGAAGCCGGCGTTGGCTCGGGCGCGCTGTCCATTTCGCTGCTCCGTGCCGTTGGCGACAACGGCTACCTGCACTCGTTCGAACGCCGCGAGGAATTTGCGGACATTGCCCGCGGGAACGTGGAAACGATCTTCGGCGGCCCGCATCCGGCCTGGAAGATTTCCCTCGGTGACTTCCAGGAGGAAGTAGTCCGCACTGAGGCGCCCGGCTCCGTGGACCGGGTAGTGCTGGACATGCTGGCACCCTGGGAATGCCTCGACGCCGTTGCCACTGTCCTCGCACCCGGCGGCGTCTGGATCAACTACGTGGCCACGGTCACCCAGCTGTCCCGGACCGCCGAGGCCATCAGGGCTGACGGCCGCTTCACCGAACCCGACGCCTGGGAGTCCATGGTTCGCGGCTGGCACCTTGAGGGCCTGGCCGTCCGTCCGGACCACCGCATGGTGGCTCACACCGGCTTCCTGCTGGTCACACGCAGGCTTGCCGACGGCGTCACCGGCATCTCCGTCAAGCGCCGCCCCTCGAAGACCGGGTTCAACGAAGAAGACGTCAACGCCTGGACACCCGGTGCCGTCGGCGAACGCCTGGTCTCCGACAAGAAGCTACGCCGCGCCGCGAGGGATGCCATTGCCGGCACCAACGTCAAGGACGAACCGGAGATCACGAACTAGTCCACATTTCGGGAGTCTCCAGCAGTACCCGCCAACTTGGGGCTAAGGTCTAAAGAAGACGAGCAGGAAGGGGCTGATGCACCATGGAGACGCCGAATCAGGACTCCGGACGTACACCGGCGGAGCAGTCGGCCGCCAACGAACTGTCGGCTGCGGAACGGCAGGCCAATGTCCTCCGCGACAAACTCAGGCACATTGATCGGCAGCTGGCGGCCGCCACGCAGAACAACGCCAAGCTGGTCAGCATGCTCGAAGCGGCCAAAGCCGAGATTCTGCGGCTGAAAAATGCCCTGGACCAGGAGGGCCAGCCCCCGTACAGCTTCGGTACAGTGCTCCATCTCAATCCCAGACGGCTGCCGTCACCGGGCAGCAGCGGCCAGGCTGCCACCGAGGAATCGGTGGATATTTTCAACGCCGGCCGGAAAATGCGGGTGGGCATCAGCCCCCTGGTCAACATCAACCAGCTGGCGGTGGGCCAGGAAGTCCTGCTCAACGAGGCACTGCTTATTGTTGCCGGCCTCGGCTACGAACGCGCCGGTGAACTCGCCACACTGAAGGAAATGCTCGGAACGGACCGCGCGCTGGTGGTGGGGCGGGCCGACGAGGAACGCGTCATCAGGCTCTCCGGAGCCCTGCTCACCGAAAAGCTCAGAGTGGGGGACGCACTGTCCATCGACTCCCGTACTGGCTACGCACTCGAAAAAGTCCCCCGCTCCGAAGTGGAAAACCTGGTCCTCGAAGAAGTCCCCGATATCACCTACGAAGACATCGGTGGCCTTGGTCCGCAGATCGAGCAGATCCGGGATGCCGTGGAACTGCCGTTCCTGCACCCTGACCTTTACCGGGAGCATGGGTTGAAAGCCCCGAAGGGCATTCTGTTGTACGGCCCGCCAGGGTGCGGCAAGACCCTGATCGCGAAGGCTGTAGCAAACTCGCTTGCCGCCCGTGCGGCGGAGCGGTCCGGCAATGTGGACCTGAAGAGCTATTTCCTCAACATCAAGGGTCCGGAGCTTCTGGACAAGTACGTGGGCGAGACGGAGCGTCACATCCGGCTGATCTTCGCGCGGGCCCGTGAAAAGGCCTCTGACGGCAGCCCAGTTGTGGTTTTCTTTGATGAAATGGATTCGCTGTTCCGTACGCGCGGAACCGGGATCTCCTCTGACGTCGAGACCACCATCGTCCCGCAGCTGTTGAGTGAGATCGACGGCGTGGAGCGGCTGGACAACGTCATAGTGATCGGTGCATCCAACCGCGAGGACATGATCGACCCCGCCATCCTCCGTCCCGGCCGGCTGGACGTGAAAGTGAAGATCCAGCGCCCCGATGCAGAGGCCGCGGCGGACATCTTCAACAAGTACATCACCACGGACCTGCCGTTCCACGAGTCCGACCTCGCCGAACACAGTGGCGACGTGCAGGCAACGGTGGACGCCATGGTCCAGCGCACGGTTGAAGCCATGTACTCCACGGAGAAATCCAACGAGTACCTGGAAGTCACCTACGCCAACGGCGATACCGAAATGCTCTACTTCAAGGACTTCAATTCAGGTGCCGTCGTCCAGAACGTCGTGGACCGGGCCAAGAAGTACGCTATCAAGGATCTTCTGACCTTGCACCAGAAGGGTCTTCGGATCGAGCACCTGCTGCGTGCCGTGGTGGACGAGTTCCGCGAACACGAGGACATGCCCAACACCACGAACCCGGACGACTGGGCGAGGATCTCAGGCAAGAAGGGCGAGCGGATCACCTACATCCGCACCATCGTGCAGGGTAAGGCCGGCCAGGAACCCGGCAAGTCCATCGAAACGATGCCAAACACGGGACAGTACCTGTGACGGCTTCCGCGGAACGCACCGGCGGGGGAGGGCTCCCGGCCGGCGGGGCCATGCGCGTCATGGGGGCTGAAACGGAATACGGCATCCACGCCCCGTCGGCGCCGGGAGCGAACGCCACTATGATGTCCGCCCGTGTTGTCCAGGCTTATGCGCAGGTGACGCGGCAAAGGGCGGCCGGAGGGGCAGAGACCCGATGGGATTACACGGACGAGGAGCCCCTCCACGACGCCCGCGGTTGGACCTTGGAACGGGCCTCGGCCCACCCCAGCCAGCTGACCGACCAGCCCCCGGTCCTCGATGCGGAAGCGGTGGCGCTTGCCTACGGCCGTGAGGAATTGGAACTGGACGGCGACGACGAGTCCGGCAGTCTCCTAATGAACATGGTCCTTGGCAACGGAGCCCGCCTCTACGTGGATCATGCCCATCCGGAGTATTCCAGTGCCGAGGTGACCAACCCGCGCGATGCGGTGATCTGGGATGCGGCCGGGGACCTCGTAGCGCTGGCTACCGTCCGTCGCCTGGCCGCGGATCCGGAGCTGCCCCCGGTCAACCTGTACAAAAACAACACGGACAACAAGTCCGTCTCCTACGGCTCCCACGAGAACTACCTCATGCCGCGCTCGGTGCCCTTCGGGGACATCGTGCGGGGGCTGACACCGTTCTTCGTCACACGACAGATCATGTGCGGCGCGGGGCGGGTGGGCCTGGGGCAGGACAGTTCCACGCCCGGTTACCAGATCAGCCAGCGGGCGGATTTCTTCGAGGCCGAAGTCGGCCTGGAAACCACCATCCGGCGTCCCATCATCAATACCCGGGATGAACCGCACGCCACCGCCGACAAATACCGGCGCCTGCATGTGATCATCGGCGACGCCAACCTTAGCCAATCCTCGAACTACCTCAAGTTCGGCACCACGGCCATGGTCCTGAGCCTGATCGAGGCCGGCTTGGCGCCCAAGGTGGAGGTCCACGAACCCGTCGCCGCCCTGCAGGCTATCAGCCACGATACGTCGCTGACAGCCAAACTCAGGCTGCTGGACGGGCGCCGCGTGACGGCCCTGGACATGCAGTGGATGTACCACGAGGCGGCGGCGAAACTGGCTCAGGACACCGGAGTTTCCGATGCCGTGGACGGGGACGGCCATACGCATGACGTGCTGGAACGCTGGGCTTCCACACTGACCCAGCTCGGTTCCGACAGGAACGCGGCGGCCACATCCGTGGAATGGCTGGCCAAACTGTCCCTCCTGGACGGCTACCGGAACCGCGACAACCTTGCCTGGGGCGACGCGAGGCTTGGCCTTGTGGACCTCCAGTGGGCAGACATCAGGCCGGAGAAGGGACTGTACTACCGGTTCCTGGCCAGGAACCGCATGCAGCGGGTCGTCGACGACGGTGCCATTGCCGCAGCGATGACCGAACCGCCGTCGGACACGCGTGCTTTCTTCCGCGGACGGTGCATCAGTAGCTTCGGCAAGGACGTGGTGGGGGCCAGCTGGGACTCGGTCATCTTCGATGTGCCGGGCTACGGCCGGCTCCAGCGCGTGCCAACCCGGGAACCCCTGCGCGGTACGAGGGCCCTCACGGGTGGGCTGTTTGCGCGCCACCGGACGGCAGGTCCGTTCCTCGCCGAACTTTTAGGGCAAAACACCGCTCCGCCTGCGGCGTAAACCGCGCCGTCGGGCGGACAGCGTGGCAATATGGGCGTATCAGCAGATCCACCCGGATCCGAGGATTTTTGGAGGAGAGATCACCATGGCAGGCCAGGAGCAGCAGAAGCCACAATCACACGACAGCCAGGTCGAGGACGAGATCCCCGAAGCACCTCCGGCGGCCCCGGAAGCCCAGGCATCGGCTGCCACGCAGGGCGTCGACGACCTCCTTGATGAGATCGACGGCGTGCTGGAGTCCAACGCCGAGGAATTCGTACGCGCCTTCGTCCAAAAGGGCGGCCAGTAACCCGGAACCGGATGTGTGGCGGAAGCCGCGTCCGGCCCGAATCTGTACCGACGTTGAGGGACTACGTACAAGGAGTGCATCAGTGCAGGAAACAACCGCCAACCAGGTAGCCGGCAACGCGACATCCTCATTCACCGAGCATCTGCAGCGCGACCGGCCGAACCTGCTTCCGTACAACCGGGCCATGCCTGTTGCAGCGGGGGCAGCTCCTTTGCAGGTGCCCCATGCCACCACGATCGTGGCGATGAGTTATGGCGGTGGCGTCCTGATGGCCGGTGACCGGCGGGCCACCATGGGCAACGTCATAGCCAGCCGGCACATCGAAAAAGTTTTCCCCGCCGACAGGTATTCGGTACTGGGGATCGCCGGTACAGCCGGCATCGCCATTGACCTCACGAGGCTCTTCCAGGTGGAGCTGGAGCACTACGAAAAGATCGAGGGGACACTGCTAAGCCTCGACGGCAAAGCCAACCGGCTCGGTGCCATGATCCGAGGGAACCTGCCGATGGCCCTGCAGGGACTCGCCGTGGTGCCGCTGTTCGCCGGCTTCGACACAACTGCCGGCGTGGGCCGGCTCTTCTCCTACGACGTAACCGGCGGCCGGTACGAGGAACGCGAGCATCACACTGTCGGCTCCGGCTCCGTGTTTGCGCGCGGTGCGCTGAAGAAACTCTGGCGGCCCAACCTGGCCGAAGCCGAGGCAGTCTTCGTGGCGGTCGAATCCCTTTACGACGCGGCCGACGACGACTCCGCCACTGGCGGTCCGGATCCGGTCCGCCAATTGTGGCCGGTGGTGTACACCGTGAACAGGGATGGCGCACGGCGTATCCCCGAATCCGAGCTCGCCGCAGTGGCGGGCAGGATTATCGAAGCCCGGTCCGCCGAGCGGCGGGAGGCCTGAGATGACGCAGCAGTTTTATGTCTCGCCTGAACAACTGATGAAGGACCGTGCGGACTTCGCACGGAAGGGCATCGCCCGCGGCAGGTCCGTGGTGGTCATCAGCTGCCAGGACGGCATCGCCCTGGTCGCCGAAAATCCTTCGCCCTCACTTCACAAAATCGGCGAGATTTACGACAAAATCGCCTTTGCCGCCGTCGGCAAGTACAACGAATTCGAAAGCCTCCGCCAGGCCGGGGTGCGCTACGCGGATGTCCGTGGTTACTCCTACGACCGCGAGGACGTCACAGCGCGGGGGCTCGCCAGCGTCTATGCGCAAAGCCTCGGCGCGGTTTTCACCGCCGAACAGAAACCCTTTGAAGTGGAACTGGCGGTCGCCGAAGTTGGCCCCACACCGGAACTTGACCACCTCTACCGGCTCACATTCGACGGGTCCATCGCAGACGAGCACGGCTTCATCGTCATGGGCGGCCAGGCGGAGCGTGTCTCTGCGGTCATCGCCGAGGGCTGGCAACCATCCCTGAGGTTCGCCGGTGCTGTCCGCCTTGCTACCGGCGGCCTGTCCAGCAGCGCTGACCAGGCTGCTGAGCAGGGCGAAGCGGCAGGAACCCTTCCTGCCAAGGCCGTGGAAGTTGCCGTCCTGGACAGGCAGTCGGAGACCTCCCGGGGTTTCCGCAGGGCCTTCCGGCGGCTCAACGATGCTGATATCACGGCGCTGCTTGCTGAGGAGGACTGAGATGGACAAGAGGATCTTCGGTATCGAGACCGAGTTCGGAATCTCGTATTCAAGCCCCGATTCGAGGCCGTTGGCCCCGGAAGAGGTGGCCCGCTACCTGTTCCGCAAGGTGGTCAGCTGGGGACGGTCATCCAACGTGTTCCTGACCAACGGTTCCCGGCTGTACCTCGACGTCGGCTCACACCCTGAGTACGCCACGGCCGAATGCGACGACCTGGCACAGCTCATCGCGCACGACCGCGCTGGCGAGCTGATCCTGGACGACCTCGTTGACGAGGCACAGGCAAGGCTGGCCGCGGAAGGTTTCAACGGAACGGTCTACCTGTTCAAGAACAACACCGATTCGGCTGGCAACTCCTATGGCAGCCATGAAAATTACCTGATCCCGCGTCGAGGCGAATTCTCCCGGCTAGCGGAGATCCTCATCCCCTTCCTGGTGACCCGCCAGCTGATCGCCGGGGCAGGAAAGATCCTGAAGACTCCGCACGGAGCCACGTATGCGTTTTCCCAACGGGCAGACCACATCTGGGAAGGCGTATCCTCGGCCACCACCCGCTCACGGCCCATCATCAACACCCGGGACGAACCCCACGCTGACGCCGAGTTCTTCCGCCGGCTCCATGTCATTGTGGGCGACTCCAACATGTCCGAAACCACAGCCTTGCTCAAGGTCGGAACCGTGGACCTCATCCTGCGCATGATCGAGGCGGGGGTGATCATGCGCGATATGAGGATGGAAAACCCCATCCGCAGCATCCGCGAGATTTCCCACGACCTCAGTGGAAGGGCACTGGTCCGCCTGGCCAACGGCCGCCAGCTCACAGCACTGGAGATCCAGCAGGAGTACCTCACCAAGGTCACCGCCTTTGTCCAGGAACACGGGGCCCACAATCCGCACGTTCCGTTCATCCTCGATCTTTGGCAACGGACCTTGAACGCGATCGAAAGTGGTGACACCAGCACCATTGACACGGAAATCGACTGGGCCATCAAGAAAAAACTGATGGACAACTACCGGCAGCGGCACGGCCTGGGGCTCGACGCACCCAGGATCGCCCAGCTGGATCTTACTTACCATGACATTTCCCGAAGCCGCGGCCTGTACTACATCCTGCAGTCCAGGGGTGCTGTTCGCCGGGTCGTGGACGATACTTTGATCAAAGACGCCGTGGACGTTCCGCCGCAATCCACCCGGGCCAAGCTGCGGGGCGATTTCGTCAGGCGCGCCCAGGAACTGGGCAGGGACTACACGGTTGACTGGGTGCACCTGAAACTGAACGACCGCGCGCACCAGACCATTCTGTGCAAGGATCCCTTCCGGAGCGTCGATGAGCGGGTGGATGCCCTTCTGGGCTCTATGGGCTGACGTTCAGGTTCACGGGCTATCCTTGATAGGGCCGTTCCTTGGCCTTGAAGCGGTGCCGAGCGCCTGATCCCGGCACCGCGTCCACCCTGCCCCGACGAAAGTTCTCTTACGTGCGCCGACTCCTAGCAATTCTGATCCCCGGCCTGTTGCTGCTTACCGCTTGTGGCGGTTCACCCGCAGCACCGGAACCCACCAGCCAGTCTGCCGGTGACACTGCCAAGTTCGACTCCCTGAAACTGACGGACAACGGGGACAAGAAGGCTCCCGGTGTCGAGTTCTCCAAGCCCCTCGAGGTCACCGAACCCACCATCAAGGTGGTCACAGAAGGCGAGGGCGACCGGGTCAAAGAGAACCAGGTCGCAAACATCTCCATCCTCGCGCTCAGCGGTGCTGATGGATCCACGCTGGAGGACACTTTCCCCGGAGAGCCCGAACCGCTGGAGCTGAACGAGGAACTGAAGACCGGAAGCCCTGTCATCTACAGCGCGTTTGTTGGCTCCAAGGTCGGCTCGAGCCTTGCCTTGGCCATTCCCGGCCAGGCCGTATCCGCAGAAGGCGGCGCCGCCCAGCCAACGCAGCTTCTCCTGATCAAAGTGCTCTCCACCAAGGATGTCGCGCCGTCTGTTCCTCCGCTCGCAAAGCCCGAAGGCGAGACTGTCACCCCGCCGGCCGGCCTGCCGACCGTAAAGGACAACGACCAGGGCGTCCCGGAGATCTCCGTTGACGGCATCGCTGCGCCTGCTGCACTCGTGTCCCAGGACCTGATCAAGGGCACCGGCGCTGCGGTTAAGGAAACAGACACCCTGACCGTCAACTACGTTGGCGTCAACCTCGTTGGCGGCACTAAATTTGATTCAAGCTTTGACCGCGGCGAACCGGCCAGCTTCCCGTTGACCGGCGTGATTCCGGGCTGGACCCAGGGACTGGCCGGAAAGACGGTGGGCTCCCGGGTCCTCCTGGTGGTCCCCAAGGACCTCGCCTACGGTGATGCCGGCCAGGGCGAAGCCAAGGGCGACCTTGTCTTCGTCGTGGACATCCTCGGCGTCAAGTAAACAGCAACACATCACCCACCCCATTAATCAAAGGAGCAACCATGTCATTTGGTCAGCGCGATTTCGACCGCCAGAAGCCGGAAATTGACTTCCCGCAAGGCGATGTCCCCACCGAACTGGTCATTACCGACCTCATCGACGGTGACGGTGCCGAGGCCAAAAAGGGCGACACCGTTTCGACCCACTACGTCGGCGTGGCCTGGTCCACCGGCGAAGAATTTGACGCTTCCTGGGGCCGCGGCGCCCCGCTGGACTTCCGCGTCGGCGTGGGCCAGGTCATCCAGGGCTGGGACCAGGGCCTGCTGGGCATGAAGGTGGGCGGCCGCCGTCGCCTGGAGATTCCTTCCGAACTGGCATACGGCTCCCGCGGCGCCGGCGGAGCCATCGGCCCCAACGAAGCGCTGATCTTCGTGGTGGACCTCGTGGGCGTCCGCTGACCGAAACATTGCAGGGCCGGAGGGCGCGGTAACAATCAGGGTTCTGTTTTCCTGTTGTTGCCGCGCTTTCTGCTTTCCACGGAGGAGTTTAGTAACGTAGCCAGCGTGTCCGTCTCCCGTACTGAACGCCTGCTGAATCTCCTGATCGCCCTCCTGAACACAAAATACGGCCTGCGCCGTGCAGAGTTGCGGGTGAAGGTCTACCATGACACGTCCGGCAACGACGTGGCCTTCGGCAGGATGTTTGAGCGGGACAAGAATGACCTCCGTCAGTTCGGCTTCGATGTGGAAACCGTGACGGACCACGGCTGGAGCGAAGATGACCCGGCCACCACCCGCTACCGCATCGGCAAGGAATCGAACCGGCTGCCCGATGTGCAGCTCAGCCCGGGGGAGTGGACCGTCCTGCTGCTGGCGTCCCAGCTGTGGGAGCGTGCCGCCCTGGGAACCGCCGCCGCCAACGCTCTCCGCAAGCTCCAGGCCTCCAGCACCCTGTCCGACGTTGAACTTCCCGTTGGCGTCCAGCCGCGGATCCGGCCGGCGGGCCAGGCTTTTGATGACGTGGTGGCGGCCATGCACGCCCAGCACCCCGTCAGCTTCCCCTACCTGGCAGGTTCCACCGGTAAGGAAGAGCAACGGATGGTGGAGCCGTGGGGCCTCGGCAGCCGCTTTGGCCAGTGGTATCTGACCGGCTACGACCGCTCACGCCAGGCACCGCGCCACTTCAGGCTTTCCCGGTTCACGGGCCCCGTCACGGTGTTGGAGAAGGAATCTTACTCGGCGCCGCCGAACTTCAATGTCCGTGCAGAACTGGACCGGCTTCCGGAACTCCCGCTCCGGAGCGCCGTCGTAGATGTCCGGGAGGGCCGCCTCCTTGGCCTGCGCCGGCGCACCATGACGGTTCCCGCCGGGGGTGCGGGAACGCCCGACGCCGGCTACGAACGTCTGGAGGTCAACTACAGGGACGTTGAGGTACTGGCCGAGGAGCTTGCCTCCTACGGCCCCGACGCTGTGGCACATGCTCCCAACAAGCTCGTGGCTGCTGTGCGGCACCGGCTGCGCAACGCGGCCGCCTTCTGTGCCGCTCCCAGCCCTGCCTATCTGTTTACCGATGCACCGCGGGGCCGCGCCACCCGAAAACGAACCTCTGAGGACCAGCTCAAACGCATGCTGCAGCTGGTTCCGTTCCTGGTCCACAACCAGGGCCTCCACATCAAGGATGTCGCGGCGCGCTTTGATGTAACGCCCGGGGAGCTGGAAAGCGACCTGCGGATCCTCATCTGCTCCGGACTTCCAGAGGGATACCCGGACGACCTCCTGGACATCCACTGGGAAGAGGGCCATGTTTACATCACCCAGGACCTGGATCTCAAGAAACCCGTCCGGTTTACTGTGGACGAGGCCTGTGCGCTGCTGACCGGGCTTGAGACGCTCAACGGGCTTCCCGAACTTGCCGAGGGCAGCGCACTGGAGTCCGTTACCCTGAAGCTGATGGCAGCGGCCGGCGAAGAAGGGCTCCGGGCAGGTTCGCTTGCCGGTCCGGAGGTTGGGCCCGCTGATTCGGCCCTCCTTGACGTTGTCCGTGGGGCCATCCAGGAACGGTCGCAGCTGCGGCTCGTGTACTTATCCGCCCAGCGCGACCAGGTTTCAGAACGTGACGTGGATCCGCTCCGCCTGTATTCCCTGGATAACACCTGGTACTTCGAGGCTTACTGCCATGCGGCCCAGGGGCTGCGGAACTTCAGGCTGGACAGGGTCCAGGCGGTCCACCCGAACGGACGCTCCGCATCCACGCAGGTCCGGGCCGGGGATAGCTTCCCGGCCAAGCTGTTCACCCCGAATGACGACGACACCACGGTCCTCGTTCAGCTCACCAGGCAGGGCGCCGGCCTGGCGGACGACTATTACGCCGAACGTGTGGCACCTCTTCCCGGCGGCGGCCTTGTTGCCGAGATACGGTTCGGCAGCACGGCCTGGCTGCCCATGTTCGTGGCCCAGCATGGTGGGGCCGCCAGGATTCTTGAACCTTCCGAGCTTGGGGCGGCGGCGCTGGAGTGGATCGAGGCGGCCCTGGCCCGGTACGGCAGCTAGACTCGTCAGCATGCCTTGGTGGTCCTGGATCCTGATCTGGATTGCGCTTATTGCGCTCTCCCTGCTCTTTTATGTCCTTCTGGGCATCCGGCTCTACCGCCAGTTCATGTTGGTCATGAAAGACCTGGGGGCCGCCGGAACCAAAGTGTCGCATCTGGCACCGGCAGCGACCACGGCGGATGACGGCTTAAGGCCGGCAGAATCGGTTCAGCCGGGTGCGGCTGTTTTTGCCTCACCGGCCCAGATGCGTCATGATTACGACGCGTCCAAGTCATCCCGCCGGGAGGACCGCCGCCAGAGGCGGATCCAGCGGAGGCGCGACCGGGGCCAGCCCCAGTCACTTCGCGATCTCAATCTCAGTTAGACGTAGGATGTTGTAAGAGGAAAGGATTTCCCGTGGGAAGACTCTTTGATGGCCCGTGGCCAATTGTCATTATCATCGTCGTTGCGCTGCTGCTTTTCGCCGCGCCCAAACTCCCTGCCATGGCGCGCAGCCTTGGCCAGTCAATGCGGATCATCAAGTCCGAGGTCAAGGAAATGAAGAACGACGGCAAAACCGATACTACCGACACGGCTTCCGGCCCGGTGGAAGGCAAAATCATCAACCATCCGCCGGCGAAGCCCGGTGAGCCGACCGACGGCACTGACGTTCCGCCGTCGACCCGCGCTTAACCCGAAGTGGCAGTGACGCGGGGCCGTAAGTCCAACCCCGAGGGGCGGATGGCTCTTTGGGACCACCTCAAGGAGCTCAAGAACCGGCTGATCAAATCGGCAATCGCCGTGCTGCTCGCCGGCGTGGGCGGCTGGTTCCTTTACGACCCTGTTGTCGCCAGCCTGTCGGACCCGCTGGTTTCCATTGCCCGGGATACGGGGCGGACCGCGGTCCTGAACTTTGCGACCATCGCAGATCCTTTTGCGTTCAAGATCCAGATTGCCATCCAGATAGGGCTGGTTATCTCCAGTCCTGTCTGGATCTATCAGGTGTGGGCTTTTATCACGCCGGGTCTGACCAAGAAGGAACGCGGCTACACGCTCGGCTTTATGACGGCCGCTGTGCCCCTGTTCCTGGCTGGTGTGTTTGTCGCCTGGCTCGTGTTCCCCACCGTGGTCAGGGCGCTGCTGCAGTTCACACCCGCGACCGGTGCCAACAACATCTCGGCCACCGACTACCTGACGTTTGCCACGCAGATGTTGCTCATCCTCGGGATCTCTTTCCTGGTCCCCGTGATCCTGGTCGGCATCAACATGGCTGGCGTGGTCAGGGGCAGGACCATCCTCAAAGCCTGGCGGATTATCGTCTTCCTGGTTTTTGTCCTTGCTGCACTGGCCGCACCCGGCACGGACGCGCTGTCCATGTTCCTGCTTGCTGCGCCGCTGTTGATTCTGTTTTTCGCGGCGATCGGGCTCTGCATCTTTAACGACAAGCGCCGTGACAAGCGCGTGGCGAAACAGGCTGCTGAGACGGACGCGACAGCCGACATCGCTACGCCCGGCAACGACCTGAAGAACCTGTAGCGCGCGGCGCACTAGGCTTGAGGCATGTCCTCTATCTCCGGGCCACTCTCGCCCTCTGAAAGCTACCGGGCCAGCGCGGAACGCACGGCCGAAGCGGGCACCTACCTCGGCGGGTTTGTCCGTACCCTCGATTTTGAACTTGACGAATTCCAGCGCCTCGCCTGCCGCTCCCTGCAGGAGGGCAAGGGAGTGCTGGTGGCTGCCCCCACCGGTGCCGGGAAGACCATAGTGGGCGAATTTGCCATCTACCTGGCGTTGGAACGAAACCTCAAGGCTTTCTATACAACGCCCATCAAGGCACTAAGCAATCAGAAGTTCACGGAACTTTCCGAAAAGTACGGTGCGGAAAACGTCGGCCTCCTGACAGGGGACACGAGCATCAATGGCGACGCCCCCGTTGTGGTTATGACCACGGAAGTCCTCCGGAACATGCTCTATGCAGACTCCGAAACCCTGGATGACCTCGGCTTTGTAGTGATGGACGAAGTTCACTACCTCGCGGACCGCTTCCGTGGTGCCGTATGGGAGGAAGTCATCATCCACCTTCCCAGTGAAGTCCAGGTAGCTTCCCTCAGCGCCACAGTGTCCAACGCGGAAGAATTCGGCGCGTGGCTGGATACTGTGCGCGGCGACACCGACATCATCGTTTCCGAGCACCGGCCGGTTCCCCTCTGGCAGCACGTCATGGTGGGCCGCGACATCGTGGACCTGTTCGCTGGCGAAACCACGTTCGACGAGATCGCCCCGCCCGCGGACGCTGAGACCGGAGCTCCGATACCGGTCCAGGATCGGCTCACCGCGGCCACCAAAGACGCCGACGGCCAGGGGTTCGAGGTCAATCCTGACCTGCTCAGGATGGCCCGCAGCGAGGGCCAGCAAAGCTTCACCGGACGCTTCGGCCACGGCGGCCGGAGCCAGCGCCGGCAGCACCGTCAACGGACAGAGGAGCGCGCCCGGCAAGGCGCCCAGCCCGGCGCTGTCCGGAGGGCCAGCCGGCCCCAGGTCATCGCGAGCCTGGACCGGCAGGACCTCCTGCCTGCCATCACGTTCATCTTCTCGCGGGCAGGCTGCGATGCCGCAGTTGCCCAGTGTGTCTCTTCCGGACTCTGGCTGACCACGGAGAAAGAGCAGCAGATCATTGCCCGGCGCGTTGACGAGGCCGGGCAGGACATCCCGTCCGATGACCTGGACGTCCTCGGCTTCTGGACGTGGCGGGACGGCCTCCTCCGTGGTTTCGCGGCACATCATGCCGGCATGCTTCCCACCTTCAAGGAAGTGGTGGAGAAGCTTTTCGTTGAGGGCCTGGTCAAGGCTGTGTTTGCGACCGAAACGCTGGCACTGGGCGTCAACATGCCCGCCCGCTCCGTGGTCCTGGAAAAACTCGACAAGTTCAATGGCGAGGCCCATGTGGACATCACCGCGGGGGAGTACACGCAGCTGACCGGCCGCGCGGGCCGCCGCGGCATCGATGTCGAAGGCCATGCGGTTGTCCTCTGGCAGCCGGGCACGGACCCTGCCGCCGTTGCCGGCCTCGCCTCTAGGCGTACCTATCCGCTGAACTCAAGTTTCCGGCCGACGTACAACATGAGCATCAACCTGTTGGCACAGTTTGGCCGCGCCCGTGCGCGGGAAATCCTTGAATCCTCCTTCGCGCAGTTCCAGGCGGACCGGTCCGTTGTTGGACTTGCCAAGCAGGTGCGCAGCCGCGAAGAGTCACTCGCCGGATACGCGAAGTCCATGACTTGCCACCTCGGAGACTTCACCGAGTATGCCCGGTTGCGCCGGGAACTGTCTGACGCCGAAAATATCACCTCCCGCAGCAAGACCCGCGCCCACAAGTCCCTAAACGAAGACTCGCTGGCGCGGCTGATGCCCGGCGACGTGGTGGACGTCCCGGGAGGGCGGGCCCCCGGGCCAGCGATTGTGCTGAGCTCGGACCACAGCGGCAGGGAACCACGGCCGGCCATCCTCACGCTCGACAACCAGCTCAGGCGAATCGGCACGGAGGACCTTGAAGGCCCCATCGCGCCCCTGACACGGATCCGGATCCCGAAGTCGTTCAACGCGAAGGTCCCCAAGGCGCGGCGTGACCTCGCATCGTCGGCCCGGAATGCCCTTCGCGAGAACCGCCCGCCGGCACCCGGCCGCAGCACCGACTTTGGCTTGGGATCCGTACTGCCGCATCAGGAAAAACGGATCACGGAACTTCGCAGGGCACTCCGCGCCCACCCCTGCCACGGCTGCAGCGAGCGTGAAGACCACGCACGCTGGTCCGAGCGGTGGTGGAAGCTGCGCCGGGAGACGGATGCCCTGGCCCGGCAGATCCAAGGCCGGACCAACACCATTGCCAAAACGTTCGATCGTGTCTGCGACGTCCTTTCCGCCTATGGCTACCTGGAAGCAGGAGCTGACGGTCGGCTGGCCATCAGCCCGGACGGCCAGCGGCTCCGCCGGATCTATGGCGAGAAAGACCTGCTGATTTCGCAAGCACTGCGGCTGGGCGCACTCAACGACCTCGACGCCGTCGAAGTAGCAGCCCTGGCCAGCGTCCTGGTCTACCAGGCCAAACGCGAGGACAGGGGCCTCCGCCCGCGGATGCCCAGCATCTCGCTTGAATCGTCCGTGGACGTGGTGATCAGGGAATGGTCGGCCCTGGAGGACGTGGAAGAGGCAAATAAGCTGCCGCTCACCGCTGAACCCGAGCTGGGTCTGGTCTGGCCCATGTACAAATGGGCCAAGGGAAAGCACCTCCAGGAAGTACTGAACGGCACAGACCTGGCGGCGGGCGATTTTGTCCGCTGGGTCAAACAGGTCATCGACCTTCTCGACCAGCTCGCCAAGATTCCCGGCTTGGATCCGCGGGTGTCCAGGCTTTGTGCAGAAGCGATTTCGCTCATCCGCCGCGGCGTCGTGGCCTACTCTTCCGTACTTTGATGAACCCGCCCTGATCTACTGGCACTCCGACTTCTTCCCCCTAGCCTCAGGAGCTTTCGCCCGCATGACCACTGAACGTTCCACCACGCCCGCACCGCACGAGCGAAAGGTGGTCCTCTACCGCAACGGCTCGGTCTACACGGCAGCGGACCCCTTTGCCACCGCCATGCTGGTTGATGGCGACACCGTTGCCTGGGTTGGCTCAGAGCAGGCGGCCTCCTCCATTGCCGACAGCTCCATGGAAATCATCGACCTCCATGGAGCCCTCGTCGCGCCGGGGTTTGTCGACTCCCACGTCCACCTCACCGAAACCGGCATCGCGCTGGGTTCCCTCCAGCTGGGCGGGATGCGGTCCGCCCGGCAATTGCTCGATGCTGTGGCCGCAGCCAAGGGTGACGGCCCCCTGCTGGGTCACGGCTGGGATGAATCCACGTGGGAGGACCCTGCCCTGCCGGCGGCCGAGGAACTTGAGCTGGCGGCGGGCGGCAGGTCGGTGTTCCTGGCCAGGGTAGATGCGCATTCGGCGTTGGTTTCATCCTCGCTGGCTGCCGCCGCCGGGCTCGGCGGTCTCGACGGCTACACCACAGGTTCACAGGTGAAGCGGGCCGCCCATACGGCGGCCCGCCAGGAAGCACGGCGGCTCCCGGAAGCCAGCCTGCTGGCTTACCAGCGACGCGCTCTGACCGAAGCGGCTGAAAACGGTTACGTGGCACTGGCGGAGATGGCCGCACCGCATATCGGCGGAGTTTCCGACCTCCGTCTGGCCGCCACATGGAACACAGCCTCCGGCGAGGCCATGCCGGAGATCCTGCCGTATTGGGGCGAACTGGCCACCTCAGAGGAGCAGGCCCGGGCGCTGCTGGACGACCTGGGGGTATCCGTGCGCGGCCTGGCAGGCGACCTCAACATTGACGGTTCCATCGGCTCCAGGACAGCGGCCCTGAGGGCAGGCTACAGCGATGCCACGGGGGAGCGGGGCAACCTGTACGTCTCGGCAGAGCAGGCCGGCGCCCACCTGGCGGCCTGTTCGCTGCTGGGCATTCAGGGCGGCTTCCACGTCATCGGCGACGCGGGACTTGATGCCGCGCTGGAGGCTCTGGAAATCGCGGCTGCCGACGTAGGGGAGCAGCGGATCCGTGCCGCCGGCCACCGTTTCGAGCATGTGGAACTGGCAGACGCCGACGCAGTTCAGCAACTGGCCCGCTACGCCGTCACCGTCAGCGCCCAGCCAGGCTTCGACGCTGCCTGGGGGAGCGACGGCGGAATGTATGCGCAGCGTCTGGGGAGCCGAAGCCGGTCCATGAACCCGTATGCCTCGTTCTACGCTGCCGGAGTCCCGATCAGCTTCGGCAGCGACAGCCCGGTGACACCGCTCCGCCCGTGGTCCAGCGTCCGCGCCTGTCTGGAACACCACAACCACGCTGAACGGATCTCGGCCCGGGCAGCATTCCTCGGCCACACCCGCGCGGGGTGGCGGGCAGCCAAGTACCACAATCCCATGGCCGGGCAACTGGTTCCCGGCGCACCAGCAAGTTTTGCCGTCTGGGAAGTTGAGGAGCTCATGGTCCAGGTGGCGGACGGACGGGTCCAGTCCTGGAGCACGGATCCGCGGGCCCGAACGCCTCTCCTCCCGGCACTGGATACCGGCGCGGACCCGGTGTGCCTGCAGACGATGAGGGACGGCATCGAACTGTATTCCAGTACCGCACTGCGGTCCTGACCGCAGACACCGGCCAGCGCCCCAACAAAGCGCCCTATAATAGGTAGTTGCGCCTGACCGCCAGCTATTACCCTGCAGTTCAGCCGCTCCGACCGCTCCCGTCCAGGAAGGCCCTTTGTGCGCGTCCTCACCATCATTCCTACTTACAACGAGCTGGAATCGCTGCCCAAGACCCTGCAACGCCTGCGTGCAGCCGTGCCGGCTTCCGACGTTCTGGTGGTGGATGACAACAGCCCGGACGGCACCGGGCAGCTTGCTGACGGCCTTGCCGCCGAGGATACACAAGTCCACGTCCTGCACCGCAAAGGCAAGGCCGGGCTGGGAGCCGCTTACATCGCCGGGTTCAAGTGGGGGCTCGAGGCAGGCTATGACGTGCTGGTGGAAATGGATGCGGACGGCTCACACCAGCCCGAACAGCTCCCCCAGCTGCTGGAAGCCGTTGAACAGGGCGCAGACCTTGCCATGGGATCCCGCTGGGTGCCCGGCGGCAGCGTGGTCAACTGGCCGCTGTACCGGCAGGCGATTTCACGCGTTGGCAGCACCTACGCCCGGCTGATGCTGGGCCTGAAGATCAAGGACGTCACCGGCGGCTACCGCGCGTTCCGGCGGACCACACTGGAAAAATTGAACCTTGACCTGGTCGATTCAGTGGGCTACGGCTTCCAGGTTGACTTGGCGTGGCGTGTAGCCAAGCTGGGCCTCCGAATCGAGGAACGCCCCATTACGTTCGTTGAGCGCGAACTCGGAGCGTCAAAGATGAGCGGCAACATTGTTGTTGAGGCCATGGTCAACGTCACCCGGTGGGGCCTGCAGGCGCGCTGGAACAAGCTCACAGGCAAGAAAGATCCGGCACAGGGCTGACCTGCAACAGCAGCTGGGACAAAAGATAAGGGCCGGCCCGGTAACGTGATCACGTTGCCGGGCCGGCCCTTTCTCAATCATTCAGCTCGCGTCAGTCCATGACGCTGTGACCTCTGCCGAGGGCTGTGACCGCCGCTTGGGGTCAGGCCGTGCGCCGTTCGCCACGGCGTTCGCGCAGGATGGTCAGCCGGTCCTCGAGGATCTGCTCCAGTTCCGGAAGGGAACGGCGCTCCAGGAGCATGTCCCAGTGGGTTCGGACAGCCTTTTCGTTGCTGGTGTCCGGGCGTTCGCCGTCAACGAGGAGCGCGTCCTTGCCGGTCTTGGAAACCCACACAGGAGGAATTTCAGCCTCTGAAGAGAACGTCACGAAGACCTGCTCGCCGTCCTCGCACCGGTATTCGACACGCTGGCGCGGAGCCGGCTCAACGCCGGACTCGGTCTCCATGCTCTGCGCGCCAAGGCGCATACCCCGCAGGCTGCGATCGCTCATGTTTTCTCCCTCTGGTCGGTTCGCGGAGCAGGACTCCACGCAAGCCGGACCGGCATAACCGCCCCGGACTACTGTGTGCACTGTGCTGCATCATATGATTCAACGCATTGCGAAGCATTCTTGTTCCAGCGGATCTGGTCCGACCGGACAAATACTCAATTATACCGGCGTGGGGCCAAGCCGCAAAACGGGAGGGGACCCGCGGCGAATCGCGGATCCCCTCCCGGCCCGTCTGAGGCAGATCCCGGTCAGGACCCAGGCTGTTTGGCAGGTTCCTCGTCGAACAGCCCGGTGCCGTCGGCGCCCGGATCAGGATTGGTGCCGCCCAGTGCCTGGCCGATGCCCTTGAGTGCCTCACCAATTTCGCTGGGAATGATCCAGAGCTTGTTCGATGAGCCCTCTGCGATCTTCGGAAGCGTCTGGAGGTACTGGTAGGCCAACAGCTTCTGGTCGGGGTTGCCCTTGTGGATGGCATCGAAGACCTTCTGGATGGCCTGTGCCTCACCGTCTGCACGAAGGATGGCTGCCTTGGCGTCGCCCTCGGCTGCAAGGATCGATGCTTGCCGCTGACCTTCGGCCGTAAGGATGGCAGACTGCTTGGTGCCTTCGGCGGTGAGGATCGCAGCGCGGCGGTCTCGCTCGGCCCGCATCTGCTTCTCCATAGAGTCCTGGATGGAGTGGGGCGGGTCAATGGCCTTGAGCTCCACGCGCGAGACGCGGATGCCCCATCGGCCGGTTGCCTCGTCCAATACACCGCGCAGCTGGCCGTTGATCTGGTCGCGGGATGTAAGCGCCTCTTCCAGATTCAGGCCGCCCACAACGTTACGCAGGGTGGTAGTGGTGAGCTGCTCCACGGCCTGGATGTAGTTGGCAATTTCATACGTGGCGGCGCGCGGGTCAGTGACCTGGAAATACACCACGGTGTCGATGGACACCACCAGGTTGTCTTCGGTGATGACCGGCTGCGGTGGAAAGGACACAACCTGCTCCCTCAGGTCCAGGAGCGGCAAGAGCCGGTCCACAAACGGGATCAGGATGGTGAGTCCCGGGTTGAGGGTCCGCTGGTATTTGCCGAGCCGTTCAACGACGCCGGCCCTCGCCTGCGGGATGATCCGCACTGAGCGGACCAATACAATAATCACGAACACGATCAGGACCACCAACACAATGGCCAAGGCGGCTCCTCCTGCGTTATCCATACGTCTCCTATTCCCCAATTGTTAGGCTGTACTTAGGACTGTGTGGACTGCTCCGGCGGGGCGGAGACCACTGCCGTGGCGCCGTCTATGGCGGAGACCACTGCTTTCTGACCGGCAGGCAGGACGCCGCCGGAGGACCTGGCACTCCAGACATCGCCCCCGATCTTGACGAGGCCGCCGGTGGAGCTGACCGCTTCCATCACAAGGGCCTGTTCGCCAATGAGCCGGTCTATGTTGGTGCGCTGGTCGGCGGGTCCTTTTTTCAGGTGGCTTAGTGCGACCGGGCGGACGAAAGCGATCATCAGCAGTGAGACGACGCAGAACAGCACGATCTGCAGCCACAAGTCAGTGCCGGCGAAATCCGCGACGAGCGCAGCAAGTGTTCCGCCGCCGAGCATGATGAAGAACAGGTCAAGGGTGATCATTTCGATCACCGCGAACGCGAGGAAGGCTGTGAGCCACAGGGCCCACCAGTTTTCGCCGAGCCATTCAAACATTCCGTCCCCCTTGACCTTCCGGTAGCTGTCTATCTATCCTAGTCCGCCGGGATGCAGGACGGCAGGTTGCGTGCAAAGCGGCTGTTGAACGTGTTCAAGTCGTTACTGTGCGGACGGCGCCAGGCCGAAGACGGTGAGCCGGAATCGCGCCTCCACCTGGGGGGACACGTCGCCGCTGCCGATTTTGGCGGCAATGGTCAGGCGGTCCAGATGGTGCCCGGCCGGACCCATAAAGGCCAGGTCAGCAAGCTCGCTGGGCGTAAGCACCA
The DNA here is from genome assembly GCF_014926485.1 of Pseudarthrobacter sp. AB1. NCBI lineage: Bacteria > Bacillati > Actinomycetota > Actinomycetes > Micrococcales > Micrococcaceae > Pseudarthrobacter > Pseudarthrobacter sp. AB1. The sequence goes on along the minus strand of NZ_PZKO01000068.1, from coordinate 25,209 downwards.
TCTGGATATCCAGGTCCCGGGTGTACTCGGCGACAAAGTGCGGCGAGAGGGATTCTGCCAGCCGTGCGTCCTTATCGTCCTCGATGGACAGCATCCCTGCCTGCACGGCGATGGCAGCCAGGTGCCCGGCGCGCGGCGTCACCACCACCAGTCTCCCGCCGGGGCGGAGGACTCTGGCGAATTCGGCGGCATTGCGGGGAGCGAAGATCACCGTAATGGCGTCGATGGCGGCGTCGGCCACGGGAAGAGGCTGCCACACATCGCAGACGAGGCTGATGGCCTCGGGGTTGAGGCGCGCGGCGCGCCGGAGCGCGAACTTGGAGATGTCGAGCGCGACGGCGGTGCAACTGTTCGTAGTCCGCTGCAGCGCATCCAGCACCACCCTGAGGTAGTGGCCGGTCCCCGTGCCCGAATCGAGGACTGTGAAGGCTTCGCCAGAGGTTATCCCGGACACAACGGCGGCCGCGAGGGCGTCTGCCAGGGGACGGTAGTGCCCGCCGTCGAGGAAAGCGTAGCGGGCCGCCACCATCTCGGCGGTGTCGGATTCGAAGACTGTCCCCTTGCCCACCAGCAGGTTGTAGTAGCCCTGCTTCGCCGCATCGAAGCTGTGTCCGGATCCGCAGACCAGGGCCTCGCGGGCTGCATCAGCTGTGCCGCCCATGGGCTTCAGTGCGGCGCCGCACAACGGGCAGCGCAGCGGAGGGCGGGGGCTTGATGGCATACGGACTATCATAGGGCGGGGCGCGCTCCCGGGCGGCTGCCGCGCCAGCTTTCAGGCCGGTGCTCGCTTGGGGGAAAGCCGCACGTTAGGCTCACGTGGGTGAAGCCAGAACACCTTCCGCTGCTCAATTCCGTCTCCGCGCCGGCCGTCCACCCGGACGGCAGCCGTGCCGTTGTGTCGGTGACCAGGCCCGATTTCAATGCTGATTCCTACGTGGGCCAGCTGTGGAACATCCCGTTGAACCAGGAACAGCTGCCGCGGCGAATTACCAGGGGCTTTCGGGATACCGCCCCAGCCTTCTCTCCTGACGGGCTGGTCCTTGCCTTCCTCCGGACGGGCGGACCGTCGTCGAAAACGCAGCTCGTTGTGGTGGAGGCCGGCGGCGGCGAACCCCAGGTCATAACCTGGAGGTTGCTCGGAGTGGAGTCCTTCGCGTGGTCTCCAGATTCGCACCGGATAGTTTTCAGCTCCCGAGAACCCGACGCCGGGCGTTACGGCAGCGGCGAGGCCATCACCGCGGAGGCGGAGGAACCACGGTTGATCTCCTCATACCAGTACAGGCTGAACGGCGTTGGCTACACACGCGACAAGCCGCAGCAGCTGTTCATCGTGGACGTCCCGGAACTTGGCGGTGAGCCGCAGACAGCCCCGGCCGCTCCGCCCCTGCCGGCAGCCCGTCAGCTGACATCGCTCGCCTCGGACACCGGCTCCGGGATTTTCAGTGCAGACGGATCAGCCGTCTACTTTGTGGCAGCACCGCCGGAAAACCATGACGACTTGGCCACCCTGATCTACAGGGTGCCGGTCAACGGCGGCGACCCCGTACCGGTGGATCAGGGAGCAGCCGCACCTCAGAGCGTCACGGAGGTCCGGCAGTCCCGGGACAGCAAATGGCTGTTCTATATTGCCCGGGACTTGGGGAGCTCGGGCCGGGATTTTGTCGCACGTAACGCCGTTTTGTACTGTGTCGCGGCCGACGGCGGCGTGCCGGTTGCGTTGACCGACCCTGATCTGATGGACGTGGCAGCCCCGGGTGCCCGGATTGAGCTCCGCGGCCCGGACCGGGCGCTGGTACTGAACGTTGCGCAGGGCACTGTCGAGCTCCTCGAGCTGGGGGCGACGGGCGGGCATGCCCTGCTGGTGCACGGTGACAAGGTGGTGTCGGGGGCTGCCTGGGCGGGTGGTTCGCTGCTCGTGGTGTTCAGCGATGCGTCCACCCATGGGGACGTTGCAGTGCTCGACGACGGGCAGTTGCGGCTGCTGACAGACTTTTCGGCCGTTCTGCGGACGCAGTCGGACATTGTGGTTCCGCAGGAACTGACGTTTGAGGCGTCCGATGGGTATCCCGTCCATGGTTGGCTGGTCAGGCCTGCAGGCAAGGGTCCGCACCCGGTCCTGTTGAACATCCATGGCGGGCCCTTCGCCCAGTTCACCGTCGGGCTGTTCGACGAAGCCCAGGTCTACGCGGCTGCCGGGTACGCCGTACTGATGTGCAACCCACGCGGCTCCGCAGGCTACGGCCGGGAACACGGGCTGACCATCAAGGGCCGCTTTGGCACCGATGACATGGAGGATGTCCTCGCGTTCCTGGACGGCGCCCTGGCCAAATTTCCGGCGCTGGACGCCGGACGGTTGGGCATCATGGGCGGCTCGTACGGCGGATACCTGACCGCCTGGACCATAGCTCACCACCACAGGTTCAAGGGTGCCATTGTGGAGCGCGGATTCCTGGACCCGGTCAGCTTCGAGGGCTCTGCCGACATTGGCTGGTACTTCGGCGGCGAATATCTCGGCAGCTCGGCTGTGGACGTCGCCGCCCAAAGCCCGATCGCACACGTAGGCAACGTGCAAACTCCGACGCTGGTTATCCACAGCGAAAACGATCTGAGGTGTCCGCTGGAGCAGGGCCAGAGGTATTTCACGGCACTGAAGCGGCACGGCGTTGAAGCCCAGCTATTGGTATTCCCGGGTGAGGATCACGAACTATCCCGGTCAGGCAGGCCACAGCACCGGCGGCAGCGGTTCGAGCAGATCCTGCGCTGGTGGGCCAGGATCCTCCCGACCGGCGCGAATCCGGCAGCTGCACCTGCCGAGTGAACGCGTGGGCGTTTCAGGGATTCCCGGGCAGGAATCCCAAGGCCGCACGGGCCTTTCCGATCCCCGGCTCGGCCCAGTTGGCGGCGTACTCGGCGTTGGAACTCAAGGACCTCAACTCGGCCCGGTCAACGTACAAGGAGCCATGAAGGTGATCGGTTTCGTGCTGCACAATCCGCGCCTGCCACCCCTCGAATTCCCGTTCCGACGCCAAGCCGGCGGGGCTGTCGAATCGGAGCAACACCCGTTCAGGCCTGACCACCACTGCCTGCAGGCCGCTCAGCGAGAGGCACCCCTCGAAGAACGCTGCGGTTTCCGTTCCTACGGCCGTATAGCGCGGGTTGATGATGGTGAGGAACTCCAGCGGGCTACGGTGCCGCAGTACAGCGGCCGCCGGGTCGACGTCGTACTGGTCCTCAAGGACTGCCAGCTGCAGCGGGATTCCGAGTTGCGGGGCGGCCAGCCCCACGCCAGGGGCATCGTGCATCACTTCGCGCATGAGGGCTATCAACTGGTCCAGCTCGTTCCCGCTGATCTGGCCGTCGAAGGCCGCGGCCCGCTGGCGGAGTACGGGATTCCCGGCCTGGACGATGGGCGGCAGCGATCCCGCGGACAGGATTTCCTGCACCCGTTCCCTCAGGTGCGCAGGAGTGAATGAAGTGGGCGGTGATACGGCTGTCATGCGGAAAGCCTAGCGGCGGACGCCGCACGGCGTCGGCGGCGTCGGCTAATGTCGATGCCATGGCTGAACCGATTGCGCCCCAAACCAACGCACTGGAACTTGTCCTGGAATTTATCCGGGTCCTGGAAGCTGGCGGTGATAGCGGGGCCATAGGGCTTTTCCTCGCTGCGGACTTCGTGCTGGTCGAGGCGCCGCATCTGCTCGCGGCTGAAGGCTCCACCCGGACGCGGGACCAGGCGATGGCCGGGCTCGACCAAAGCGGCGAAGTAGTGGCGGACCAGAAGTTTAAGATCCGCCGCACCACCTGCGAAGGCGGTCGCGTGGTGGTGGAGGCAGACTGGTCGGCGAGGACGCTGATGGACCTGCGGTACTGGGATGCCGGCGAAACCATTCGGGCCCGAACGTCTTCGGTCTTTGAAGTCCGGGACGGCCTGATCATCAGCCAGGACAGTTACGACTGCTACTTCGTGAACTCCTGAACCGGCGGGGCATTGTCTGGGGGCCTCTTCCGGCGCGGGCTCACTGCATGGTGAAACGGCGGGCCACCAGCCTGTTGACTGGCGGCATCCCTGACACGGCGCTGACTGCGGCGTTCCTCAACGCCAGGAACGGTGGCGCCAGCGGTCGCCCCAGCGTCATATTCACTTCGGCCTGCCACCGAGCCACCAAGGCAGCCTTCCGACGCCGGGTGGAATAGGCGCGCAGGCGCTGACCCACCGGTTTCCCCGCCAGGGAAGCACAGATGATCGGCGCCAGTTCCGCCGCGTCCAGCCAGCCAAGGTTCATACCTTGGCCGCCGATGGGGCTTAGTTCATGGGCCGCATCACCGATCAGAACCGCCCGGCCCGCGACTGACCGGCATGCCACCGTGGACCGGGGGCTGAAGCTGCTGAGCATGCTGTTGGTGGCCGGGTCCGGCCGGATCCCCGTACGCTGGTGGACCACCCGCGCCAGTTTGACCGCGTCCAGGAACGGTGCAGGACGGGGAATCCTGACGACCCAGCGGCGCAGACCGCCCGGCAGGGGGAAAGATTCCACTATCCCTTCGCCTTCGAGGTACAGGACGGCTTCGTGCAGATTTACACCTGAATCTGCGTAGTCACCCATCACGTAGTGGTCGGGATAACTTCGGGACGTGGCCTGGATGCCCAGCAGGCCACGCATCCGGGACCGTGAGCCGTCGGCGGCGACCACAAGGCGAGAGGTGATCCGGACGTCGGCACCGCCCGCCTTGGTGGCCTCAGCGTGGACGGTTACCAGCCCGCCGTCGTCCGCTATTTCCATCACCCTGGCACCCCTGACCAACGCGGCGCTATCCAGTTCGTGTACGCGCTGCTCCAGCAGGTCTTCCGTTGTGAACTGGGGGAGGGACAGGACAAACGGGAAGCGCTCCGATACGGATGCGAAGGACATTGACCCCACGGTCTTTCCCCCGCTGACCGCAATACCGCCGCGGATTTGCACGCCGGCACCGATCATGGTGCTGGCCACGTCCACTCTGTCGAGGGCCGCGAGGGCGGGGGGATGGATGCCGATGGCCCGCGAGTGGGATTCCCTGTGAACCCGCTGATCAAGGACACGCACCGCGACGCCATCCTGCAGCAGCAGGGCGGCGAGATAGAGGCCCACGGGTCCGCCGCCGACGATCACCACGTCAACCATCTGGATGGTCCGGGCGGTGGATGAGGACCTGGTGGAAAGGGGAGCGGCGAGCCACGTGCCAGCCCGGGGGAGCGGCGGCGGTGAGTTCTTGCGGGGTGTAGCTGCGCCTGATTGACGTCAGGCCATCCTTACGGATGAACGATCCGCGGAACGGGAGGCCCGCCAGGGAGAAAAGTGCATAGGCCGCGATGCTCCGGCGCAGGTCGTTGTGCAGGGAAAGCCGCCGCGCCAGGGCTTGCGAATCTGTCAGGAGCTGCGCCAGGCCCGCTGGTTGGAGGTGGTGGACAACGTGGTTCGAGATCACGACGTCGAACCGGCGGCCTTCGCGGACCAGGTCGGTGCTGTCGGCCTGGCGGAACCTGACTGAGAAATGGTGGGGGAAGCGTGACGAGTAGGTGTGTGCCCTGGCGTCCGGGTCAATGCCGGTGACGTCGAGCAGCAGTTTGTCCCGGGCGGCCCAGAGTGCGAGCTGCCGTACCAGGTCGCCGCCGCCGCATCCTATGTCGAGGAGGGTCGTGGCAGAGTCGTGGGAGAGCAGAGGGCGAATCTCATTGCAGTACAGCCGCCGCCAGCCCGAGAAGAGCAGGTTTACCAGTCCGAATTGCCGGTACGTGCGCTCGAGTTTGGCGGGGTCACAGTCAGGCAAATCCATCATTTCCACGGCGTCCACAGCCCGTTGCCGCATCAGGGACACAGTTCAGGCCAGTGACGAAGCCGCCTCGGGCAGCACCGCCCGCTTCCCGGTGGCGGCCTGGCGGAGTTTTGTGAAGAGCCCGGTTTCCACCGTGAGGCCAGGGCCGAATGCCATGGAGCAGATGCGTTCCTCACCCGCCACTGGTGGCTGCTCCAGGATGTGCCGGAGGACAAACAGCACGGTGGCGCTGCTCATGTTGCCGTAGTCCCGCAGCGTATCCCGTGCCGGAACGAGTTGCTGGTCCGTGAGGTCGAGGCGCGTCTGGACCTTATCCAGGATGCTCCGGCCGCCGGGATGGATGGCCCAATGGCGGATGTCCCGGTAGGGGAGTCCACACAGCGAGGGATCCCGGGTCAGCAGCGGGGTAAGGGCGCCGATGATGTGGTCGTCGATGATGTGGGGTACGTAGTTGCCCAGCACCATCTCAAAGCCATGGTCACCGATGTTCCATGCCATGGATTCTTCGCCCACAGGCGTGAGGACGGTTTCGAAGTGGTCCAGTTGCATCAGTGCTGGAGCGTCCGGACTATTCCGGGCCGTAATGATGGCTGCCGCCGCCCCGTCGGCGAAAAGCGCCGAACCCATGATGGTGTCAGGATCGTTGGACGTCCGGACGTGCAGGGAGCACAGCTCGGCACAGACCACCAGGACAACGGCCTGCGGATCTGCTTCGCAGAAGGACTTGGCGGCCCGCAGCGCCGGAAAAGCTGCGTAGCAGCCCATGAATCCGAGGTGATAACGCTGGACAGCCGGGTCCAGCCCCAACGCGCGGACGATCTTATAGTCAGGGCCGGGGTTGAAGAACCCTGTGCAGGAAACGGTAACGACGTGGGTTATGTCAAGTAAGGACAGGTCCGGGCAGGCGTCCACGGCAGCTCGGGCGGACTCGATGAAGAGTTTAGTGACCTCCCGGGCGAAGATCTCGTTGCGAACCTTGGTGGTGGGGTTCAGGAGCAGGCCCGTGGCGGGATCAAAGAACTGCGGATCGTCCGAGCGGAAAGCCATGGTCATTTCGTCGACCGCGGTATGGCGGGTGTCGATGGCGGCTGAATCAAAACAGGTGTTCACCAGCCGGGAACCCAACCTGGTCAGGCCCGGCTGGGCCGCGAAAACTTCACGGGCTTCGGCCTGGACCAGCACAGTCGGCGGAACAGCAGTTTCAAGTGAACGCAGGTAGACCGTCATTGGTTCATTCTTGGCGAGCACGCGGGATTAGACAATGGCCGGGCCGCCCGGGACCGGTTTTTGTGCCGCACGGTGTTTCGGACACAAAAGCGGGCCGGCGAATATTCGCCCGCATGCCTCCGGTGCAGTACGGGGCCAATTCCTTTCAACGTGGGCCGCTCTCCACTCTCCAAAAACGCCGATAATCAACATTATGTCAAGTAGAAGTGATCCGATTGCAGATTTTGCAGAATAGGACCCGCTGATACGCACTCCCCGGTTTCGGCTGCCTGGACGTAGAAGTCCGCGCCGTTACAGGGATCCGGGACCGTCCGGAGGCGCGTTGGGCAACAGCCGGGGCGTGGAAGGGTCGACGGGTCTGAGGTGCCCACTAGGCGAATAATTCCGCGGATTTTCGGGGTTTCCTTGACATGGGTTCGCATTTTATGCACTCTGGGAGCATTATTTGCAGACGCATCGGAGGCCGTGATGGACCCCGTGGAGGGCCAGCTGATCAGGCTTCCGCTGCGTCAGGGAGCGCTCTCCGCGGACGCCGTATTCGAAGACATGCTCACCGGATGGAAACAGCAGCAGCTGGCACGGAACTTCACGGCCGGCACGATCCGGGGACGTGAGAGCCTGGTCCGCCGGTTCGTGGATCACACCGGGCATTTTCCCTGGGACTGGACCGTCGGTGACGCCGATGAGTTCTTTGCCCATGAGCGCTCCATCCTGAATCTGGCGTTCGCCACTATCCGTGCCTACCAGACCCATCTGAAGGTGTTCTGCGACTTCCTGACCGATCCGGTCTATGAATGGGACCGTGTCTGCCTTCAGGGGTTCGGCCGCTCTCCCGCCCAGATCATCACCGAATTCAACCGGGCCCGGCACGCCCAGAACAACGAACAGGCACCCACTAAACGGCCCTTCACCCGGGCCGAGCTGCAGGGCTTCTTCGATCTGGCCGACCTCGAGGTCGAACGGGTTCTGGCTTCCGGGCGTAAGGGCGCCGTCGCCGCCTACCGGGACGCCACAGTGTTCAAAACCGCCTACGCGTGGGGTCTGCGGGCCAACGAGGTCACGCACCTGCAGACCGTGGACTTTTCCCGGAACCGCCGGGCCCCGCAGTTCGGCGAGTTCGGTGTCCTGCAGGTCCGATACGGCAAGGCACAGCGCGGCTCACCGCCCAAGAGACGCTCCGTGCTGACGGTCTTTGACTGGTCCCCCGCCGTCCTGGACACCTGGATCCGGAACGGACTCCCCTGGCTCGCCCCGGCGGTATCGGAAATTTTCCCCACCGCCAACGGACTGCCGGTGCCCAAGTCCAACCTGCACCGCCGCTTCCGCGACTACATCGACGAACTCGGCTATCCGCCGGGCCTGGACATCCATTCCCTGCGCCGGTCCTACGTCACCCACCTCTTCGAGCACTTCGGCTTCGACCACACCTTCGTCCAAAGGCAGGTCGGCCACGAACACGCCTCTACCACCTCCCTCTACACATCAGTCTCCAGCGACTACCAAACCAGCGAGCTCAACCGCGTGCTCGAAGACATGATCGAGAAGGCCGTCAGGCCGAAGGAGGAACGAGAATGAAACGGGACATCGAATACCGGTGGCGGGCCCGGGAACTCATGGCACGGAACGGCATGCGCAACACCCGCGAACTCGTCGAACCCCTACGGGAACGCGGCATCACCCTCTCCGAGTCACAGATCTACCGCATGGTCAGCCAGAATCCCGAACGGATCTCCTTCCAGCTCCTGGCCGCTCTCTGCGATATTTTCGGCGTCGAAGCGAACGAACTCTTCACCTTCACCGCCGCCGACGCCAGGTCCAAACGCCAAAAGCAGGCCGCCGCCTCCGGGGAGAACGTTGTCCGGTTCGCTGACGCCTACAAACCCGTCAGGGCCAGGATCCTTGACGACGAATAAGGCCCGGACCCGCGGCCGGCCCCGGTCCGAAGGCGACCACCGGTGCGACCGATGCGGGCGGATGGCCGCGAAGATCCGCGTGACCTGGCCCGACGGGGCCATCTGCGGGATCTGCTTCACCACAGCACTGCGCACCCGCGGATCCTGCCCCGGCTGCGGGAAAGAAAGGCTGCTCCCAGGCAGGACCACCGACGGCACCAGCATCTGCCGGGACTGCGCGGGCATCACCACCAACATGACCTGCGAGGGCTGCGGCACCGAAACCGAACGTTTCCGCGCCGGCCACTGCATCCGCTGCGTCCTCGGGACCGACCTGGAGGGACTGCTCCACCCCCACACTCCCCCGGACCTGAGCCTCAAACGCCTCATCGGAGTGCTCGCCGCCGCGGGCAGGCCCGAGAGCGTCTACACCTGGATGCGCGGGGCCAACACCAAGGAACTCCTCACCGGGCTCGGCACCCGCACCATCGCGCTCACCCATGAGTCCTTTGACGCTCTTCCTGCGTCACGATCAGTGGAATACCTCCGGGAAATGCTCATCCATCACGGCATGCTCCCGGACCGGGACCGTCAACTCGCCGCCTTCGAACAATGGCTGGCCGTCCGCATCCATGACCTCGCCGAAACACCTCACATCCAGACGCCCATCGAACGGTTCGCCCGCTGGCACCACCTCAAACGCCTCCGCCAAATGGCCGGCCCGGGAAAGTCGCTGAACACGGCCGTCCGCTCGGCCAAACAGGAAATCACCGAGTCCGGGAAGTTCCTTGCTTGGCTCGGCGCCGACCATGGACTCGCCGTCGCCGCTACGAGGCAGGCCCATGTGAACGAGTACCTAGCGGCCGGACCGTCGACCCGATACGCCATCCGCACCTTCATCGTCTGGCTGATCAAGAACAAGGAGATCGGCAGGCTCGAGATGCCGCGCCGCTACGCCGCCACGAAGCCGCTCATCACCCAACAACAACGCGTCGCCCTGATCCGGCATTGCATCGACTCCACGGCATCGCCCTTGGGATTCCGGGTCGCTGCCCTGATCCTGCTGCTCTTTGGCCAGCCGGTCGGCAAGATTGCCGCCTTGAAATGCGCGGACCTGCAGGCTCTGCCCGAGGGGCTGCACCTGGGCCTCGGGAACATACCCGTCCTGGTTCCTGCCCAGATCGCCCCGATGTTCTGGGACTACCTGCACGACCGGCCCAACCAGCAGACCGGAAACGGCGGGAGCCAGTGGCTCTTCCCCGGCACCCTGCCGGGCCAGCACATCCACGCCGACGCGATGATGGGCCAACTCCGGGCGCTTGGGATCGATCTCGGCGGCGCAAGGAACACCGCCCTGCGCAGCCTCGTTCAGGAACTGCCGCCAACCCTGGTCGCGAACGCCCTCGGCTACAGCTACCAGGTCATCCACAAACACGCCGCCGACGCCGGCGTCCCCATGGCAGGCTACGCAGGGAAAGCCATGCACCCCCGGCTGAAACCGCTCAGAATACGGCCCCCGAACCAACCGCCGGAACCGGAACGGCCGGAATAGGACTCCGAGCGATAAGTGCAGTTCCCGCTTGAACCGCTATTTCGCACCTGATCCTAGTAGGCCAAGTGGAACTAAGCGTCTGTCCTGTCGCAATTTAGTTGGCCATTTTCGCAACTTACCTGGCCACCTACGGATTTCTGGGGTTTGTCTCAGTTAATCTGGCCACCATGGATGCTGTTAAGCCGCTGAGGGCGCTGCCTTCGAACATGACGGACGGGACCCGTGTGCTGGCGCGCCTGGACGGGCGTATGGTGAATACGCCGCTTTCTGGGGCTCTTGCATCGCTCGGGCTTGAGTCGGCGCTTCCCGTGCGGGCGTTCTTCTCGTGGACGGGCAAGCGGAACTACGAGGGCAGATGGTGGTCCAGTACGGTCCGGTCCCATGTTGGGTTCGAGAGCCTGCTGGAGCGCGACTTCCTGCTTTCGGCGGACCATGACCGGGGTGTCGTTGGGGTCGCTTCCCAGCCGTTCGCGTTCCTGTGGCCGCGCGGGACCGAGGGTTCCCGGGGCCACGTGCCCGACTTCTTCGTCCGGCTGCGGGATGGCACGGGCAGGGTCGTCGACGTTAAGCCTGCAGGCCGTGTCCGGTCCGCGGAGCGCCAGTTCGGCCTGACCCGCGAAGCCTGCGCGGCGGCCGGATGGGAGTACGAGGTCTTCACCGGTCTGGCCGAGCCGCTGGCGTCGAATCTGCGGTGGCTCGCTGGCTACCGCCAGGACCGCTTCGCCCCCGACGGCACCGCAGCGGCCGTGCTGGTCGACTCGTTCAACCCGGAGGCCTCTTTGACCGGGGGCGTGCGGCGGGCAGCCAAGGCGCTGGGCGCCGACGAGGGCATCGTCCGCGCGCAGGCGCTCCACCTGCTGTTCACGGGGGTGCTGGTCGTCGACCTCGACGCCCTGCTCACGCAAAACACGCGGGTGTCCCTGGGTGTCGCACCGAAGGCGGGCTCCGCCTGGGACGCCAGGTCGCGGGAGGCCGCGTCGTGAAGTCTGTGCGCCTGTTCGACTTCATCCAGTTCGACGGCGCCTCCTGGCAAGTGGCGGCCCACGACGGCGCCGAGCTGGCTTTGAAGAATCTCTCCACCGGCCGCATCCGCCGGTTGCCGGTCGCCGAGCTTGCCGACGACTCGTACCTGCCTGACGCGCCCGCTCCCCTGCCGTCCCTGGCCGGTGTCGCGCTGCTCGAAACGCTCGAGCCCGGTGCCCGGGCGCAGGCTGAGCTGCTGCACCGTCACGTCTACGAGCTCGTCAACGGGACCCCGCCGGACGCCGCCCCCGGGACGGCGCCCAAGCCGGAGTACGACCTGGCCAACCCGCTGCTGCGCCGCATCGAGGCCAAGGCGGCCGAGCTCGCCGCCGCGGGCACGCCGATCGCGGCCCGTACGTTGCGCCGCCACGTCGCCGCCTACCGCAAGCAGGGCATCGCCGGACTTGCCGACGGGCGCAACACACGTCAGAGCACCCTGGCTGGCTGGGCCGACCCGGAGCTCGTGGCGCTGCTTGAGGCCGAGATCTCTGGGCAGACCAACACGTCCACCGGGACACGGTCCCGCGCCGTGACCCGAGTCCGTGCCCTCGCCGAGCGGCAGGGCCTGACGGTCCCGTCCCCCGCCACTCTCTACAGGATCCTGGCCAAACTGGAGAAGTCCCGGCACCCGTTCGGCAACGCCACGACCCGCAGGACCCAGGCCAGCCGGCCCGACCGGACATGGGGCCGGCAGGCGCCCGCGCGGCCTGGGGAACTCGTGGAGATCGACTCCAGCCCTTTGGACCTGATGCTCATCTACCCCGACGGGTCCACGGGCAAGGCCGACCTGACCGTGGCGTTGGACATCGCGACCCGGACGCCGCTGGCGGCGGTCCTGCGCCCCGAGGCGACCAAGGCAGTCGACGCCGCGGTCTTGCTGGCCAGGGCCATGACCCCCTTGCCGCTGCAGCCCGGCTGGGACGCAGCCCTGGGCTACTCCCGATCGGTCCTGCCCCAGGGCATGATCCCTGGCGGCGCGGACGTCCGCTCCGCGATCGCTGCCAAGCCCGTCATCGTGCCCGAGTCGATCACCGTGGACCGGGGCAAGGTCTACATCGGCGCCACGTTCACCAGCGCGTGCGAACGCCTCCAGATCAGCCTGACCAAGGCCGCACCGCGGACCGGGACCGACAAGCCCCACATCGAGCGTTTCTTCGCCGGGGTCAACTCGGGCTTCACGCAATACCTCGCCGGTTACACCGGCCCGAACGTCGTCCGCCGCGGCAAGGACCCCGCCGCCGAGGCACGATTCAGCCTCGCCGATATCCAGAACCTGCTTGACTGGTGGCTCGTCGCCGTCTGGCAGAACCGCCCGCACCCGGGCCTGCGCCACCCGGCCATGCCAAAGAAGGACCTGACCCCGAACGAGGCCTTCGCCGCGCTCTCCGGCGTCGCCCCGCAGATCCCGGTCACGCTCACCCGCGAGGACTACATCGCCCTGCTGCCCTTGGACTGGCGCACCATCCAGCCGTACGGGATCAACTTCCACAACCTCCACTACGACAATCCCGCCCTGCACGAATACCGGGGCGTGCACTCGGGGCTGCCCGCCCCCGCGAACGGACGCTGGGAGATCCGCTACGATCCCTACCGGCTGCAGTCCATCCATGTCCGCGACCACCGCGGGGGTGTCTGGATCGAAGCCGAATGGACCATGGCACGCCAACTCGCCGGCCCGTTCTCCCTCGATGTCCTCGCCGCCGCGAAAAAGGCCCTGGACAGGCGCTCCGGCAGCATCCCCGGCGCCGACCTGCTCGCAGAGGTCAATCGCATCATGACCGCCCCGGCAGGTCGGGCCGAGGCCCGGGCCGCCAGGCGAGCCAGCGCCTCGCCGTCGAGCGTTCCGGATCCGGCTCCGCTTCGGCTTCTGACCCCTGTTTCTGAAGAAGAACCCAAGCCCGAACCGGGCGCCGCTGCCCCGTCCGCGGCGGCTGCGACCGCACCTGCGGGTCCGCGTCCGCGTCGTCATGCCCGCCGTATCGACCTTCTGGAGGACTGAGCCATCGCGACCCCCGACTCCCTGACCGCCTGGCGCCAGTTCGTCGACCACGCCCCGATCGAGCCGGAGCGGCTCTCCCGCAAGGAGCTCAAAGCACTCTCCCCCGAGGAGAAGGACGCCTACGACCGGGAACGTTTCGGCTGGCTGGCGGCCGACACCGTGCTGGAGACCACGGACACGCATGCCCTTACCCGGCAGACCAGAATCATCCTCGCGCGCAACGCGGCCACCACCGCCACGGCGCGGCGAGGGCTTGCGGTCTCCGGGGCGGCCGGGATGGGCAAGTCCACCGCCGCGCTGCTGATCGGCAAGCGCCCTGAGAAAGCCGAGCGCAGGCGCCTCGATCGTATCGATGACGTGTCTTTCGCCCCGGTGGTCTACGCTGTGGTCCCCCCATCGACCACACCGAGGATGCTCATGCAGGCCTTCGCCAGCTGGCTCGGCCTACCGGTGCCCCAGCGGTCCACCGCGCAGTTGGTCACCGAGCACGTCGTGGGTGTGCTGCGCACCTTGGGGACATCGCTGGTGGTCGTCGACGAAGTTCACAACCTGACGACGAACAGGCAGGCCGGCGCCGAGGCGGCCAGCACCCTCAAACAGTTCGCCGACCGGCTGGACGCGACCTTCCTCTACGCCGGCATCGACCTGCCCACCACGGACCTGTTCGCCGGGGACATGGGGAGGCAGATCAAGGCCAGGATGATCATGCATCAGATGCGTCCCTACGGAAACGGATCCAAGGCAGACCGCGAGGCCTGGACCGAACTCGTCCTCGGCGTCGAGGACCTCCTCCCGCTTGCCGAGCACGAACCCGAGTCCCTCGCCGAGGAAGCCGCATACCTGTGGGACCGCACCGGCGGGAGCATCGGCGGCCTCCGCGCCCTCCTGTCGGACGCGGCCATCGGAGCGATCATCGACGGCACCGAAAAGATCGACCGTCGCCGCCTCCAGGCCACAGCCACGGACTACGCCGCCGAAGAACACCACCACACACGTGCAGCCATGTCCGCCGGCAGCCACAAACGCGGGCTGCAGCGGGCCCAATGACGATCCAGCCGATCCCCGTCCCCACCAGGATCTTCGGCGGCGAGGGCTTGATCAGCTACGCCTCCCGCCACGCCGCCCGCAACGGCACGACCGTCGAGAAGATCGAACGCTCGCTCTCCGAAGCGGGATCCATCCCCAAGCCCAGCCACCGCCGGACCCCGGAAAGGCTGCAGGCCTGGCGCAGCCTCGGCGCGCTTCACGAGAACGCCTTCGCAACGCCCGCCGTGATCGACGGCGCCGACGTCATCGACCGCATGCTCTGCCTGCGCTGCACCCAAGGATCAGGCGGAACCGGGCGGCTGCCGCGCATCGGGTGGGTCTGCGCCGGACACCGGCGCTGGCTCGGCACCCCACAGCACGACATCCGGGCCCTGCCCGAACTCGTCGCCGCCGAACGCCACTACCGCCGGGTCCTTGCCCCACGCGGCGTCCTCGTCCGATCCCCCATCATGCAATGGGCGCGCGAATGCGCGATCACCGGGATCGCTCAATCCGAGATGGCTGAGCGGAATCGTCGGGTCGCCACCTCCAACCCCAACCTGCTCACGTACCCCGAAACCGTCAGAATCGCCCGACTTGTCACGGACCCAGGATTCAACACAGGGATGCTCCAACCCGGGTTCCGTGCCCGTGAACGCCACGCCGTGAGCGTCAAAGCCAGTACGGGGATGTTCCCCCAGGCCGAGGACAACGAATCATGGCGCGTAGCCCACCGGATCACCGCCATGTTCAACGCAATCGCCGGAGAGATCGAGAGGAATCCCTCCCGTATGGCAGGCACTACGCCATACAGCACGACACTGGCTCAAGCCTGGAGAATCTGGGGAAGATAGCCCACCGGCCTCGGCACTCCACTCAGCGACACCGGGCATCAGCCCGCTTCCCCTGAACTCACCCCGTGGGACAAGGACGCCGAGCGTTCCATACGGAATGGCCAACTAAATTGAGACGGTTCCTACCCCCTTCGTCTCAATTTATCTGGCCTTTTCCCACGTCAAGGTGGCCAACTAAATTGAGAAAGGACATAAGCGTCTGTCGCTGGATCCGCCACGCTATTGCGCCTTCTGCCGCAGGCGGGTCAAAAGTTCAGGTAACGCCAACCGGCTGGAGCGCAGAATGCTCCCGCCCCGGCGTACTCTGGTGCTGACATCCCTGAGGTCATTCTGCACTTGTGGAATCGATCACCAGCGGGTTCACCACGGCAACTATGGACGTCCGGAGGGAATGGC
Source organism: Pseudarthrobacter sp. AB1 (assembly GCF_014926485.1). Classification (NCBI taxonomy): domain Bacteria; kingdom Bacillati; phylum Actinomycetota; class Actinomycetes; order Micrococcales; family Micrococcaceae; genus Pseudarthrobacter; species Pseudarthrobacter sp. AB1. Next base: position 9,429 of record NZ_PZKO01000068.1, on the reverse strand, counting down.
CAGCTTCCGGGAGCAAAAGCCGGCCGTCCATCCGGGCAAGTAGCCAGCCCGAAAAAATCAACTGTGTTCCGTTCCGAGTCGCGATGAAGGCCATCCACTCATCGGTTCCTGCCGGGCCCAGGGCAGCGTCGCCATGGTGAAAGGTCACATGCGGCAGCGCAATTACCTCCTACTCCCCTGCCCTGCAGGACGCTGATGCTCAACCGGACGTCCTCCACCTCCAAATAGAGAACCGACGACGGCGCGCCGCGCTCCAGCAAGAGCCGAACGCCTTCCAGATCGAAAAAAACAGCAGTTCCGGCGGGCCGTAGATCGCCGCTGGTTGCGCCCCCAGCAGTTGTGAATAGAACTCAGCGGGCCGCTGCAGGTCATGTGCCTGCTGGGCCACCTGGATCAGACGCACTGTGCCTCCCTGGTGATGAGCGCCGCCGTCCCAGCCATCTTCCATAATCCCCCGCACCCCGGCAAGCATCAGGACCGGGCCGCCGCCCTCGCCGGGCTAGGCTCGAAGCCATGAATTCCGAGACCAAACAGTCCATGCCAGCTCCCCGGCAGGCCATTATTGCCGCCGCCCTGTCAGATGCCTTCCTGATTTTGGTTTTCGCGGCGATCGGCAGGGATGCCCACCAGCGCGGCGAGATCGTCACCGGAGTTTTCCTCACGGCATGGCCGTTCCTGGCTGGGGCCGCCATCGCCTGGTTTGCGGGACGGGCCCGGCGGCGTCCGCTGTCCATGGCAACCGGCGTTATGGTCTGGCTTGGCGCCGTAGCCGGCGGCATGATCCTGAGGGCGCTGACGGGACAAAGCGTAGTAGTGGCCTTCGTGGTTGTTGCGCTCTTGAGCCTGGGGCTTTTCCTGGTGGGTTACCGGGCACTTCTTGCACTGGCGCGCAGGCTTCGAAAGTCGTGACACCGCTTCCGGCCCTGCGCCCGCACCGCAACTGATGGACACCGCCTATGTAATAGGCTGGCATCACCATAGAGTCCTGCCGGGCACAGCTACGGCCAACAGATCCGGAAGGATTGAATAGTGATCACCGCATTCGTTCTGATCAAGACCGACGCCGCCCGCATCCCGGAGACCGCCGAGGAAATTTCCGCGATCCCGGGCATCAGCGAGGTCTATTCCGTAACCGGCGAATGGGACCTTATCGCCGTTGCCCGCGTGGCCCGGCACGAGGATCTGGCTGACGTCATTGCCGACAAGCTGTCGAAGGTACCCGCGGTGGTTCACACCACCACGCACATTGCGTTCCGGGCCTACTCCCAGCACGACCTCGACGCAGCATTCGCGCTCGGCTTCGAACAGTAGGAGCACTTCCCCGCAAAAGAAGCGGGCCCGGCATCACAGCCGGCCCGCGCCTTTTATGTAGACGGGTCAAGGCCGCGTCAGTGCAACCCACTTATCGAGGACCGCGGCTGCGGCACCAGTATCAATCGATTCGGCGGCCCGGGCAAGCGCCGAACGCATACGCCCCAAGAACGGGCCATCCCATGATTCATCAAAGGCCACCAGTCCGGCGGCCGCGTTAAGCAGCACGGCATCCCGGGCTGCGCCGGCGTTGCCGGCAAGGACATCGCGTACGACGGCGGCGTTCGCCTGGGCGTCCCCGCCACGGAGTTCCGCCACAGTCGCGGGACGGATGCCCAGCTCGGCCGGCTCGAAATTCAGCTCAGCGACAGCGCCATCGCGAATTTCCCAGACCGTGGAGGGGCCCGTTGTGGTCAGTTCGTCCAGGCCGTCATTGCCACGGAAAACCAGGCCGCGGCTGCCCCGTTTCGCCAGGACGCCTGCCACGAGCGGAGCCATCCGGGCATTCGCCACTCCCACGGCTGAAGCCTGTACCCGGGCAGGGTTGGTCAGCGGGCCCAGGAAATTGAAGGCGGTGGGGATCGCGAGCTCCCGGCGGGGCACGGCGGTGTGGCGGAACGACGGGTGGAATACCTGCGCGAAGCAGAAAGTGATGCCAGCCTCCCCCGCGTTGCGTGCCACCTGGGCCACCGGGAGGTCGAGCCTGACGCCCAGCGCTTCAAGCACGTCGGCCGATCCGGAGGACGAAGACGCTGCCCGGTTGCCGTGCTTTACGACCTTCGCTCCAGCGCCTGCAGCGACGAGGGCAGCCATGGTGGAAATGTTGACGGTATTGAGCTGGTCCCCGCCGGTACCAACGATGTCCAGCTTCTCACCGGGGATATCGATGGGTGTTGCATGGCGCAGCATGGCGTCCACGAGGCCTGTTATTTCGTCCACGGTTTCACCCTTGGCCCTGAGGGCAACCAGGAATCCGGCGATCTGGGACGGCGTCGCCTCCCCGGACATGATTCTGTCCATCGCCCAAGCGGTATTGCCCGCCGTGAGGTCAGCACCGTTGATAAGAGCCGTTATGAGCCGCGGCCAGGTGTTGCTGTCCGCCGGCGCGGTTGCCTGAGAAGTCACCTTCTGATGCTAGCGAGCCACCCCGTACCTGACCAATATGAACGCCGCCGGGAACTTTTCGCAGTGATTTCGCGTCTTTGTAGAAAAAGTCCCCCGAAAAGGCGGTTCGCGTTGGGAACTACGGACTTTTATAGACATAATGTCTATGTGACATCTGCGACCCATGCCCCCAGTACCCCGGCGCACCCCACGCTGAACCGCCCCAATATGGTTTCTGTCGGAACCGTAGTCTGGCTGTCCAGTGAGTTGATGTTCTTCGCCGGTCTCTTTGCCATGTACTTCACACTGCGCTCCACGAGCGGACAGATGTGGGCGGAAGAGACAGCAAAGCTCAACTTCCCCTTTGCGCTCGCCAACACGATTGTCCTCGTGGCCAGTTCCTTTACTTGCCAGATGGGCGTCTTCGCCGCCGAACGGCTGCAGCCTCGCAAAACAGGCGGCCCGTTCCAGCTCTCCCGCTGGGGCATGAACGAATGGTTCACGCTGACCTTCATCATGGGTGCATTCTTCGTCGCTGGCCAGGCAACTGAATACGCGATGCTTGTTTCAGAGCACGTTTCGCTCTCATCCAACGCCTACGGCTCAGCGTTCTATATGACCACCGGCTTCCACGGCCTGCACGTCATCGGCGGCCTCATAGCCTTCCTCTTCATCATCGGACGCTCGTTCGCAGCAAAGAAGTTCGGCCACTTCGAAGCAACCTCCGCGATCGTGACGTCTTATTACTGGCACTTTGTGGACGTCGTCTGGATCGGCCTCTTCCTGGTCATCTACGTACTGAAGTAGTCAAGCTTTGATTCCTTTTCTACAAGAGGCAGAATTTCAAGAAGCGGCTCAAGGAGCCGGCGCACGATCGAATAAAGGAACCACCACGTGAAGGCTCTCTCGCAAAAGCGGCGTCACCCACTTGCAGTAATCGCGCTGCTACTGATGGGACTCCTCGTCACTGGTGGGCTATATGCCGTTGCCACCACCGTTAACGAGGCCAAGGCATCCACCACCAGCTTCAGCGCCAATGACACCGCCGAGGGCGAAAAGCTCTTTGAGGCCAACTGCGCCACCTGCCACGGCATGGGTGCGAGTGGCAGCCAGGATGGCCCCGCGCTCGTCGGCGTCGGTGCTGCGGCCGTTGATTTCCAGGTCGGTACCGGCCGGATGCCCATGCAGATGAACGGTCCCCAGGCGTACAAGAAGCCAGCCCAGTTCAACGATGACCAGACCCACCAGCTTTCAGCCTACGTAGCTTCTCTGGGAGCCGGCCCGGCAATTCCTGAAGAACACCTGCTTGATGAGCAGGGCGACGCCGCCAAGGGTGGCGAGCTCTTCCGCGTTAACTGCGCGATGTGCCACAACGCGGCAGCCGCCGGCGGCGCACTCACCCGTGGCAAGTTCGCTCCCGCCCTTGCCGATGTCTCCGGCAAGCACATCTACGAAGCGATGGTCACCGGACCGCAGAACATGCCCGTATTCAGTGACACAAACGTCACCCCTGAAGGCAAGCGCGACATCGTCACCTTCCTGAAGCAGATCGAGGCCAACGGCTCACCCGGTGGCGCTGACCTCGGCGCCCTCGGTCCCGTCTCTGAAGGCCTCTTCGCCTGGATTGCAGGCCTGGGTGTCATCATCGCCTTCACCATCTGGCTTACTTCCCGGACGTCTTAGGCGCAACGGGAATCTTAAGAACTTCTGCTGCCCAGTCAGCAGTTTGAAATTGAAAACTAACCCGGCAGACGCCGGGACGAGAGAAGGATGAGGCGAATTATGGGCAACCATAGTGACGGCAGTCCGAACCACTCGGGCACCGTAGCTACGGCTGGTCAGAATGAGGTGGAGAAGTTCCAGGATCCTGGAATTCCCCCGCACCGTTTGCGCCTGGCCGACACGGACCCGAAGGCCGCAAAGCGTGCAGAACGGCAGGTCGCCGTACTTTTCGGCGCGTCAGTTGTCGGCACCCTGATCTTCCTGGTGGCGTACTTCGCCATCGATTTGGGGGGCGAAGACTCAACCATTGGCAACATCCGGCTCCAGAACATGCTGCTGGGCCTCGGCACCGCATTCGCCATGCTTGGCATCGGTACCGGCATCGTGCACTGGGCCAAGGCCCTCATGCCGGACCATGAAGTTTCCGAGGAGCGCCATGGGATCCGCTACGAAGAGGACCGCCAGGCGGCAGTCCGAATCGTTGATGACATCGTGGAAGAGACGGGCATCAAGCGTCGTCCGCTGATCCGGAACACTCTCTTGGGTGCCCTTGCCCTTGCTCCGCTGCCGGCGGTTGCCATCTTCGGCGACCTTGGGCCGCGTCCGGACAACAAGCTGGCCCACACCATGTGGGCGCCCCAGGAGGGCAAGCTCAAGCGCCTGGCCCGTGACCCTGACGGAACGCCGATCAAGGCCTCTGACGTGACCATCGGTTCGGCCTTCCACGTGATTCCTGAGGGCCTGAACGAACTGCATGAAGGCAAGCTCAATGAAAAGGCTAAGGCAGTTGTCCTGCTGATGCGTCTGGACCCGGCGTCGCTGAACCCCTCCGAGGGCCGCGAAGACTGGGGTTACAACGGCATTGTTGCCTACTCCAAGATCTGCACCCACGTCGGCTGCCCCGTTGCTCTGTACGAGCAGCAGACGCACCACCTGCTGTGCCCGTGCCACCAGTCCACCTTCGACCTCACTCAAGAGTGCAAGGTGATCTTCGGCCCCGCCAGCCGACCTCTCCCTCAGCTGCCTATTGCGGTTGATGACGAGGGCTACCTGGTCGCGACCAGCGACTTCAATGAACCTGTAGGACCAAGTTACTGGGAGCGTGATATGCATGAGCGCAGCATCAACAGCTGAGCCCGCTTTCGTCGCCAAAACCAAGACAGGCCGGTTCACCGACTTCGTCGATGCACGTGTTGGCGGATCCGGAATCCTCCGCGAATTCGGTCGCAAGGTCTTCCCCGACCACTGGTCCTTCATGTTCGGTGAAGTGGCACTGTACTCCTTTGTCATCCTGCTGCTCTCCGGCACGTTCCTGACTTTTTTCTTTGATCCCTCAATGGCCGAGACGCACTACGACGGCTCCTACGTCCCTCTGAAGGGCGTCGAGATGTCGGTGGCGTACAGCTCGTCACTGGATATTTCCTTCGACATCCGCGGCGGTCTGTTTATGCGCCAGGTGCACCACTGGGCGGCTCTGCTGTTCGTAGCGTCCATCGCCGTGCACATGCTGCGTGTTTTCTTCACGGGTGCCTTCCGCAAACCGCGTGAAATGAACTGGGTTGTCGGCAGCGTCCTGCTGATCCTCGCCATGGCAGCCGGCTTCACCGGATACTCCCTCCCCGATGACCTGCTCTCCGGCAACGGCCTGCGGATCATCGACGGCGTTATGAAGGCAATCCCGGTTGTCGGAACCTACATTTCCTTCTTCTTTTTCGGTGGCGAGTTCCCGGGGACGGCTGTTATTGGCCGCCTTTACATGCTGCACATCCTGCTCGTACCCGCGCTCATCCTGTTGATGATCGTCCTGCACCTGTTCATGGTGGTTGTGCACAAGCACACCCAGTACCCCGGCCCGGGCCGCAACGACGGCAACGTTGTTGGCTATCCGCTCGGACCTGTGTACGCAGCCAAGGCCGGAGGCTTCTTCTTCATCGTCTTCGGTGTAATTGCCCTGATGGCAGGCTTCTTCACGATCAACCCGATCTGGAATTACGGCCCCTACGATCCCTCACCGGTATCTGCCGGTACCCAGCCTGACTGGTACATCGGGTTCGTTGACGGTGCCCTGAGGCTTATGCCCGGTGTCATCGGTGATTTCCACTTCGAGTACGTTGTCTTCGGCTACGTGCTGACGCTGAACGTCCTGTTGCCAGCCTTGATACCGGCAGGCATCCTGTTCACGGTGATGTTTATGTACCCGTGGATCGAAAGCTGGATCACCAAGGACACCCGCGAACATCACGTCCTGGACCGTCCGAGGAATGCCCCCACCCGCACCGCCATTGGCGTCGCCGGCTTCGTCTGGTACTGCGTGATGTGGGCAGCCGCTGGTTCGGACCTCATCGCCACACACTTCCACGTGTCCCTGAACGATGTGACGTACTGGCTTCGCGCCCTGTTCTTCATCGGGCCGGTCATCGCGTTTATGGTTGCCAAGCGAGTAGCCCTCGCCCTCCAGCGCAAGGACCGCGAAATCGCGCTCCACGGCCGGGAAACCGGACGCATAGTCCGTCTTCCGCATGGCGAATTCATCGAGGTGCACGCGCCCCTGGATGAATACAAGCGCTACAAGCTCGTCGGCTTCGAATCGCCGTCACCGCTGCCGGCGGTCCCCAACGACCACGGCATTGTGACGCGCAAGGAAAAGCAGCGTGCGTTCCTGTCCAGGTGGTTCTTTGAGGACCGCGTGGCACCTGCCACTCCTGCTGAGCTGGAAGCCGCACACGGCCACCACGCCCCAGCAGTTGAGGCCGGCGAGGAAAGCAAGAGCCTCAGCCACTAACACTGATAGCAGTAGCGGGAAAGGCCCGGTCCATTTGGACCGGGCCTTTCCCGTTAGTGGCGGCCGGCCGCTGTTTGCTACTGCCGGCCCGCTGCTAGTGGTTCCGGTAGCCCAGCGATTGGTTGCGGGCCGGCCTGGCACCTGGCCGCTGGAGCGGTACCCATAGCTTGTAGCGGTCGGCACGGTAATACGAAACCGAGTAGTCAACCATCGCCCGGGCAACAAAGGCGTGCCTCTGGATTTTCAGCAAGGGAGCGCCGACGTCGACATTGAGCAAGCGTGCCGTCGAAGGCGATGCAGCTGTCGCCTCGATCATGTCTTCCCCCCACTCCATGACGAGCCCGAACTGCTCACTGAGCACGTTGTAGAGCGAGGTTGGGGGCTCGCCGTCGAGGAGTCCCGGGACCCGCTGCGCCGGGATGAAGTTCTCGTCCACGCTCATGGGCTCTCCGTCCGCCAGCAGCAGCCGACGGAAACGGACAAGTGGCGTCCCCTCCTCGACCTGCAGTTCACGGGCCAGGAAGGCACTGGCGCCTATCTGTTCAAAGCTCAGGACTTTAGCGGCCGGGATCATGCCGCGGCGTTGCATCTCCTCGCTGTACGAGGTGAGTTTTACCTGAAGGTCGAGTTTGGGCTTCCGTACGAACGTGCCAAGGCCGACAACCCGTTCGAGGACTTCCTCGCCGACAAGGGCATCGATGGCCTGCCGGACTGTCATCCGGGCCAGACCGAACCGCAGGGCAAGGTCACGTTCCGAGGGCAGAGCGGATCCGGGCGGACAGGAATCGCCGATGTAGGCCCGGAGGATCTCTCTGAGTTGGATGTAGATGGCAATCCCGCTGCCGCGGTCTATCTCACCGGCAACGCCGCGGGCATCAGCCACGGAGGTAAGCCATTGCTTCGATTTTCACTATCCAAGCTTAGGGCAAGCCACACCGCTGGACTAGACCACTTCCATCGCCGAATCATCAGGCTTCATCGGTTTGGTCGCCCGGCCATCCGGCCGGATATATTTGGACAGGAAATTCAGCGATGAAGGTTTGGGGGCCGTCAGGAAATGGGAGACCCCTTGCCAGTGCATAAGGCCATTGTGTCAGCGTCAGTCGGTTTGCATGCCCGTCCCGCTGCGGTGTTCGTTAGGGCAGTGACCGAAACGGGACTTCCTGTCAGCATCCGCAAGGCCGGTATCCAGGGCGTCGACGCACGTTCCCTGCTGGAAGTGATGACTGCCGATTTCCCGTTCGGCTGCGAAGTAGAACTTTCAGTTCCCGACAGCGCCCTCAGCGGCCCTGTCACTCACCGCGACGCGGAGGCGGCCCTCCGTATGCTGGCTGAGCTTCTGGAGTCACAGGGAGCCAGGTAGTCGCTCCCAGGGGGCATCGGACTGTGACTCCCGGCGTCAAAAGCTTAGGAACAAGGACGACGTCGGGCCCCACCAGAAGGTGGGGCCCGACGTCGTAAGTTTTGCAAATATCTGCTGAAGTCCAGCGGCTTCTAGTGGGCGTGGTCCCCACGGCTGTACTCGAAGACCCAACCCACAAGGGCTACGACTGCGAGGCCGGCCGCGATGAACAGGATCCACCAACCGACGGCCAGGCCCAGGAATCCGCCCGCACACGCGAGACCCAGAACCAGCGGCCACCAGCTCCAGGGGCTGAAGTGCCCCTGTTCGCCGGCGCCCTCGTGGATCTCGGCGTCGTTGCGGTCCTCAGGACGCATCCCGATGCGCTTGCCGGTGAAGCCAAGGTAGCCGCCGATCATTCCGGAGAGGCCGCCAACCAGGAGAATTCCGAGGGTTCCGACCCACTCATGCCAGTCGGTCAGGAAACCGTAAACCAGGGAAACCGGTACGAAAAAGAAGACTCCGGCTCCAAATATCCATGATTCGATTTTCACTTGGCGGTGTCCTTCTGGTCGGCGTTACCGAGCACCGCTGCTGCGGGTGCAGGCGATTCAACGGTATGTACCTGCGAGAGCTCGGGGTGGTGGAGGTCCAGGGCGGGACGTTCCGAACGGATCCTGGGCAGCGAGGTGAAGTTATGGCGCGGCGGCGGGCAGGAGGTAGCCCACTCGAGCGAGGCGCCGAAGCCCCACGGGTCATCAACTTCAACGCGTTCGGAGCTCCGTGACGTGATGTAAACGTTCCAGAAGAACGGAATCATGGAGGCGCCGAGCAGGAAGGAGCCGATGGTGGAGAACTGGTTCATCCAGGCGAAGTTGTCCTCCACCAGGTAGTCGGCGTAGCGGCGGGGCATGCCCATGACCCCTAGCCAGTGCTGGATCAGGAACGTGCCGTGGAAGCCAAGGAACAGCATCCAGAAGTGGATCTTTCCGAGGCGCTCGTTGAGCATCTTGCCGGTGAATTTTGGCCACCAGAAGTAGAAGCCTGCGAACATCGCGAACACCACCGTGCCGAAGACCACGTAGTGGAAGTGCGCCACCACAAAGTAGGAGTCAGACACGTGGAAGTCCAGCGGCGGCGACGCCAGGATGATGCCGGTCAGGCCACC
>NZ_PZKO01000006.1:0-106462 GCF_014926485.1 Pseudarthrobacter sp. AB1 | reverse complement strand
CACGGGCCGTTGCACAGGAACACAACACAACAACATAACAACACCACAATGTTGTAACCAGATTTCCCACCCGTACAGGCACGCCTGAACGGGCCGGGTAGAAGGGTTACGGCGGTCATAGCGTGGGGGAAACGCCCGGTCCCATTCCGAACCCGGAAGCTAAGACCCACAGCGCCGATGGTACTGCACCCGGGAGGGTGTGGGAGAGTAGGTCACCGCCGGAACATCATTACAGGTCGAGAGCCCCCCAACCACCAGGTTGAGGGGCTCTCCCACGTTAACCACCCAACCCACAAAACACACCCAACCAGCACCACAAACCCGTCCCGGGAACCCCGCAGAAACTGTGCGGGCGGCCACTGGGTGTGTGAACATTCCCACGACGGTGGCCTGTAGACGGATCCATGTCATCTGTCGGTGGGCTCTCGCCTAGAATTGACTGAGATGTACGGACTTCGAAGCGCTTGATTTCGGGTTGCGTAGGATAACGAAACACGGAACGAGCGGCTGCGATTGCGCCAGTGGTCGGCTCATAACAGGAGGAATCCCCATGGCTGAGCACAACGGCGGCAACCGCGGCGGTAAGGACCGCGGTCCTTTCCGCGGCAACAACAATTCCGGCGGCGATCCGCGTGGATTCCGTTCCCGGGAAGACCGTAACTCCGAGGCTCCGAAGCGTGCGCCTGGTTCCGGTGAGCGTAAGCCGTTCAGTGGTGGCGGGGACCGTAAGCCTTACGGTGATCGCGACAACAAGTCGTTCGGTGATCGTCCCCGTCGTGAGGGTGACGGTGAGCGGCGTACCTTCGGTGGTGGTGAGCGTAAGCCGTTCAGTGGTGGTGGTGAGCGTAAGCCTTACGGCGACCGCGACAACAAGTCCTTTGGTGATCGTCCCCGTCGTGAGGGTGACGGTGAGCGGCGTACCTTCGGTGGTGGTGAGCGTAAGCCGTTCAGTGGTGGTGGTGAGCGTAAGCCGTTCAGTGGTGGTGGTGAGCGTAAGCCGTTCAGTGGTGGTGGTGAGCGTAAGCCTTATGGCGACCGCGACAACAAGTCCTTTGGTGATCGTCCCCGTCGCGAGGGTGACGGCGAACGTCGTGGATTGTCGGGCAGCGACAACCGTAAGCCGTTCAGTGGTGGTGGTGAGCGTAAGCCTTACGGCGATCGCGACAACAAGTCCTTTGGTGATCGTCCCCGTCGTGAGGGTGACGGTGAGCGGCGTACCTTCGGTGGCGGGGATCGCAAGCCTTACGGCGATCGCGACAACAAGTCCTTCGGTGATCGTCCCCGCCGTGATGGCGACGGCGAACGTCGTGGATTCTCGGGCAGCGACAACCGCAAGCCGTTCGGCGACCGCCAGGACCGTGCCCCACGCAGCTTCGACCGTGGAGACTCCGGCCCCCGTCAGTTTGGCGGGGAACGTGCCGAAGACCGGCCGGTCCGTGTACCCAACGCGCGTGATCTTCGCAGCGCCAACCGCCCGGACCGCGAGCGTTCGCCGGAAATCGATGAGGATGTCACGGGCAAGGAGCTTGACCGCGCTACGCAGCACCAGATCAAGACCCTTGAGGACAAGAGCGCCGAGTGGGTGGCCCGCCACCTGGTCATGGCCGGACGCCTGATCGACGAAGAGCCGGAGCTGGCCTTCCAGCACGCCCTCGCCGCAAGCCGGCGTGGTGGCCGCCTGGCTGCGGTCCGTGAAGCCGTCGGACTTACCGCTTACGCGGCAGGACACTACGGCGAAGCACTGCGCGAGTTCCGGACCTACCGCCGCATCAGCGGTTCGAACGTCCACCTGCCCGTGATGGCAGACTGCGAACGCGGACTGGGCCGGCCTGACCGCGCCCTCGACGTGGTGCGGTCCGAGGAAGCCAACGATCTGGACGCGCCCGGCAAAGTCGAGCTGGCCATCGTTGCGGCCGGGGCACGGTCTGACCTCGGCCAGTTGGACGCTGCCGTGGCGGAACTTGAAATTGCCCAGTTGGACATAAACCGTGCGTTCTCCTACAGCCCAAGGCTCTTCCGGGCCTACGCAAACGCCCTGGCCGCCGTCGGCCGCGAAGATGAGGCGGCAAAATGGCAGAGGCAGGCCGTCGTGGCTGAAAACGCCTTGGGTATTGGTGCCGATGAGGAACCGGACATCGTGGACCTGGGCTGGGACGAGGAAGAGGAAGCCCGCGAGGAAGCTCAGCGCCGGCACCTGCTGGAGCGCGCTGCCGCAGGTCCCGAGGCCAGTGACTCCACGCCTGCTGCCCGTTCCGAGGTAGCCGCGGACAAGACTGTCGTTGAGACCGCCGGCGTGGATGAAGCCATCGACGACGTGGAATCGGATTTTTTCGAGTCCGATGACGCCGAGTCTGACGAGGATTCCGTCGAAGCGGACGAGCTGGAAGCCGGTGACGCCGAGCAGGATGAAGAAGAGCGCGATGCCGAGCCCACCGAAGCAGACAACAGCACCAACGGCAGCGATGCCCACTCTGAAGGACGGGACAACTAGCCGCTATGACTGAAGTTCCACTGATTTCCCTGTTCGACGCCCTTTTGGCGGACTTGGACGGCGTGGTCTACGCCGGACAGCACGCCATCCCCGGCGCCGTGGACTCGCTACGGCAACTGGAGGGTTTGGGCATTGGCCTCGGCTATGTCACCAACAATGCTTCCCGCACTCCGGCGCAGGTAGCGGCGCATCTTCGTGAACTGGGTGCGCCGGCCGACGACGAACAGGTGGTCAGTTCCTCGCAAGCCGCGGCAGAGCTCCTGGCATCGCTCGTCGCCCCCGGCGCGCGGGTGCTGATCACCGGCAGCCCCGCTCTGGCACAGGAAATCGAGCTCGTGGGACTGACTCCTGTCTACAGCCAGGATGAGAATCCGGTCGCCGTGGTCCAGGGATTCAATCCCGGGATCGGCTGGAAGGATCTGGCCGAGGCATCGTTCGTCGTGTCGGCCGGAGCCCTGTGGATAGCTACCAACACCGATATGTCCATACCGCAGGCTCGCGGCATGGCTCCGGGAAACGGCACGCTGGTGGCGGCAGTAGCCGCGGCTACCGGACAGACTCCGAGGGTTGCCGGCAAGCCGGAGGCTCCGCTGTTCCACGCCGCCGCCAAACGGCTCGCGGCTGACCGCCCACTGGTGGTGGGCGACCGCCTGGACACGGACATCCTCGGGGGCAACAACGCCGGGTTTGCCACGGTGGCGGTGCTGACCGGCGTCGACACCACGCCCAGCATCCTGGCCGCACGTACGGCCGAGCGTCCGGACTACATCATCAATTCCCTCAGCGACCTCCACCGTCCCTACCCGGCCGTGGACAACACTGACGGAACGTACCGCTGCGGGGCCGCCACCGCGCGGGTCTGTGGTGACACGGTCCAGATCAGCGGCAGCGAGAGCGACCTGGATTCGTGGCGGGCCGCCTGCGCCGCCTGGTGGACTGCGGTTCCTGACGCCGCGCGGCCCACCGAGCCCAAACTTGAGTGGCGCGATCATTAGACTGGCCCAATGACTGAGCTGAACAAGGCGCACCATCCGGAAGCAGCCCAGCCAACGCCGGAATGGCCGGTCACAGCTGCGTCGGCAACCACCGATCCGTCCATTGCGGCCCTTGTGACCGCGCTGGACGGCGTCCAGGTGCTACCTGTATCCGAGCACGAAGCCGTTTACAGCGACCTCCACGATGCCCTGCTACATGCGTTGAACGAAGAGGCCCCAAGCGGCGAAGGAGAAGCTTGAGCATGGCACGACTTGACCAGGCGCTCGTCGCCCGCGGCCTGGCCAGGTCCCGGACCCATGCTGCATCGCTGATTGCCGAAGGCAAGGTGAGCTCGGCCGGCCAGGTTCTGTCCAAGGCGTCACTCCAGGTCGACGACGGCAAGGACCTGTCGGTCGAGCAAACGGAAGCGGACAGCTACGTCAGCCGGGCCGGGCACAAGCTGGCGGGCGCTCTGGACGTCTTCCCGGAGGTTACTGTTGCGGGCAAACGGTGCCTGGACGCCGGGGCCTCCACCGGCGGCTTCACCGAGGTGCTGCTGCGGCGCGGTGCGGCACGCGTGGTGGCGGTCGACGTCGGCCATGACCAGCTGGTCGCGCAGCTCCGCGCCGATGGCCGGGTAGCCGTTCATGAGGGCCTCAACGTGCGGTACATGGCGCCGGCGGACATCGGCGGACAGGCCGAACTCACGGTGGCCGACCTCTCCTTCATCTCGCTGACCCTGGTGGTCCTGCCCCTGGCGCTGTGCACGCAGCCGGGCGGTGACCTGGTGCTGATGGTGAAGCCCCAGTTCGAGATCGGCAAGGACCGGCTGGGCCGCACCGGTGTGGTCACCTCCGAGCGCGAACGCCGGATGGCCGTGGAAAAAGTGGCCAATGCAGCGCTCGACGCCGGACTGGACTTATGCGGCTTAGCGGCCAGCCCGCTGCCGGGCCAGGACGGAAACGTCGAATACTTCCTGTGGATAAAGCGCAGGATGGCCCAAGAACTGCCTAAGATCGAAGAGCGCCTCGCAGCCATTGACGGTTTGCTTGGCCGAATTTGGCCGAACCACTAGAAAGCGGAACCCGATGAGCAGGCGAGTACTTGTCCTTGCCCACACTGGCCGCGAGGAATCACTGAAGGCCGCTTGGGAAGCCTGCGCCCAACTCCATGACTCCGGCATTGTCCCCGTCATGCAGGAGTCTGAACTTCGTGACATGGAAAGATTCTTCGGGCAACTTACCCAGCCGGTGGAGATCCTGCACGACCACGTACAGTTGCCGGACGTTGAGCTGGTGATGGTCCTGGGCGGTGACGGCACCATCCTGCGCGCCGCAGAGCTGGTGCGCGAGGTGGACGTTCCCCTGCTGGGCGTCAACCTTGGCCACGTCGGCTTCCTGGCCGAGAGCGAGCGGGCGGACCTGGCCCAAACGGTGGAATGGATTGCCCGCCGCGACTACACGGTGGAAGAACGCATGACCATCGACGTCCAGGTCTGGATCCGCGGACAGAAAATCTGGCACACCTGGGCCCTGAATGAGGCGGCGATTGAAAAAGGCAACCGCGAACGCATGATCGAAGTGGTGACCGAAGTGGACGAGCGTCCGCTGACTTCCTTCGGCTGCGACGGTGTGGTGGTGGCCACGCCCACAGGATCCACCGCGTACGCGTTCTCCGCTGGCGGGCCCGTCGTCTGGCCGGAGGTGGAGGCCCTGGTGATTGTTCCCATCAGTGCCCACGCGCTCTTCGCCAAACCGCTGGTGGTATCGCCTCGGTCCCGACTGGCCGTGGAAGTCCTCACCCGCACCGGCGCCCAGGGCGTGCTCTGGTGTGATGGCCGGCGTTCCGTGGATTTGCCGCCCGGCGCCCGCGTTGAAGTGACCAAGTCCGCCACGCCGGTCCGGCTGGCCAGGACGCACCAGACGCCCTTTTCAGCGCGGCTGGTCCGCAAATTTGAACTTCCCATCCATGGCTGGCGCGGGCCCGTGCCGCAGTCGGAGACCATCCACACCGGACCCATCCCGATCGTCCGGACGCCGCGGCCCAGGCCGCCGCTCCAGCTTGCCTCCGGCGGCCAGCCGGAGGACGAAACCGATCCCGCGACCGCAAAGTGAACCATGCTTGAAGAACTGAGAATCCGCGATCTGGGCGTCATCACCGACGCCACGCTGCCGCTGGGCCCCGGGCTCAGCGTCGTTACTGGCGAAACCGGTGCCGGCAAAACGATGGTGGTCACCGCCGTCGGCCTCCTGCTCGGGGCGAGATCCGATGCCGGGGCGGTCCGGAGCGGCGCGAAGAGTGCCACTGCGGAGGCTGTCCTCAAGCTCGACGCCGGGCATCCGGCGATTGCCCGGGCCGTGGAAGCGGGTGCCGACGTGGAGGAGTTCGACGGCGGCGCCGAGCTCATCCTTGCGCGTCGCCTCGGTGCCGACGGGCGCAGCCGGGCGTTCCTGGGCGGGCGGGCAGCCCCTGTGGGCGTCCTCGCGGAGATCGGAGAAACCCTCGTGGTGGTCCACGGCCAGTCGGACCAGATCAGGCTGAAAGGCGCAGCGGCCCAGCGCGGCGCGCTGGACAAAATTGCCGGCGAGGCGCTGGCGGGCCCACTGACCTCCTACCAGTCGCTCTACAGCCATTGGAAGGCCAGCCAGGCGGAGCTGGAAACCCTGCGCAGCGCCGCCCGCGACAGGCTCCGCGAGGCCGAATCGCTGGAAGTTGCCCTGGCCGAAATCAGCACCGTGGATCCGCAGCCGGGGGAGGACGAGTCACTCAAAGCTGAGGCCGTGAAACTGGCCAACGTGGAAGAGCTGAGGATTGCCGCGAACACGGCTCACCAGGCGCTCATCGCGGAGGACTACGGTGACTCAGGTGATGCCACCACCCTCGTGGACGTGGCGAAAAGAACCCTGGAGCACGTGGCCGAGCACGACGCCGAGCTGGGGTCCGCCGCAACGCGGTTGGCCGAAGTAGGCTTTCTCCTCAACGACATCGCTACGGAGCTGGCCAGCTACCAGGCCGGCCTCGACTCGGAGGGCCCCGAACGCCTGGCCGAGATCGAGGACCGGCGGTCCGCACTGGCCACTTTGGTCCGCAAGTATGCCCCCAGCATCGACGAAGTCCTGGTGTGGGCGGAAAATGCCCGGGTCCGTTTCGACGAGCTGCAGGACGACTCCACCAGGATCGAAGCCCTGGATGCCGACGTGGTCCGGACCGAAGCGGAACTGCAGAAGCAGGCAGCCGCCGTCAGCAAAATCCGGGCCAATGCCGCCAAGGACCTGTCCGGCAGGGTCAGCGCGGAGCTGAAGGCACTCGCCATGGCCGACGCCACGCTGGTCATCACCCGTGAGGCGGCCGCTCAGTTGACACCGCATGGAGCGGATGAGATTACGTTCCTGCTCCAGCCGCACGCCGGAGCCCCGGCCCGTCCTCTGGGCAAGGGCGCCTCCGGCGGCGAACTGTCCCGCGTGATGCTGGCCATCGAAGTGGTGCTGGCCGCAGTGGATCCGGTGCCCACTTTTGTGTTCGATGAGGTGGACGCCGGCGTCGGCGGGCGCGCCGCCGTCGAAATTGGACGCCGGCTGGCCATGCTGGCACAGCACGTTCAGGTCCTGGTGGTCACGCACCTGCCGCAGGTGGCAGCCTTTGCGGACCAGCACATCACCGTCACCAAGACATCCGTCAGAGGGTCCGACGGCGGCACCGCCACCGGGTTTACGTCCAGTGATGTTCGCCTCCTTGACGGCCCGGAGCGGGTGCGGGAGCTCGCCCGGATGCTGGCTGGCCAGGAGGATTCAGAATCGGCCCAGGCCCACGCCCAGGAGCTGCTGGACGACGCAAAACTGCTGCCGCAGCGGGCCTGACGGCGGATGCCCCTTGCTCGGAGGCCGCCTCGCCCTGCACACTGGATCATTTGGGGAGACAGTTCCTGATCGGGGAAAGGCTCAATTGATGATAGGCTCGAATTCCGTGGTGCAGCGATCAAATTCCCGTGTAAATTCCCGGTTCCCGGGCTCGTCCAAGACGACCAAACACATCTTCGTAACCGGTGGTGTGGCGTCCTCGCTCGGTAAGGGACTGACGGCTTCGAGCCTCGGTCACCTCCTGCGGGCACGTGGCCTGTCTGTAACTATGCAGAAGCTTGATCCCTATCTGAACGTGGATCCTGGCACGATGAACCCCTTTCAGCACGGCGAGGTCTTCGTCACTGACGACGGCGCCGAGACGGACCTGGACATCGGGCACTACGAGCGGTTCCTCGACGAAAACCTCGAGGGCTCAGCCAACGTGACCACCGGCCAGGTCTACTCCACGGTGATCGCCAAGGAACGCCGCGGCGAATACCTCGGCGATACCGTCCAGGTCATCCCGCACATTACCGATGAGATCAAGCGGCGGATGCGGCTGCCGGCCGAAGGCAAAAACGCGCCGGATGTCATCATCACCGAAATCGGCGGCACCGTGGGCGACATCGAGTCGCAGCCCTTCCTCGAGTCGGCCCGCCAGGTCCGCCAGGACATCGGCCGCGGCAACGTCTTCTTCGTCCATGTCTCCCTGGTGCCCTACATCGGACCCTCACAGGAACTGAAGACCAAACCGACGCAGCACTCCGTGGCGGCCCTGCGCTCCATCGGCATCCAGCCCGAGGCCATCGTGATCCGCTCGGACCGCGAGGTCCCCGAACCCATGCGCGCCAAGATCGGCCGCATGTGCGACGTCGATATCGAGGCCGTCATCGGATGCCCGGATGCCCCCAGCATCTACGACATCCCCAAGACCCTGCACACCCAGGGACTGGACTCCTACATCGTCCGCGCCCTGGACCTGCCGTTCAAGGACGTTGACTGGACCAGCTGGGACAGGCTGCTCGAAGCAGTCCACAACCCCAAGCACCATGTGGAAATCGCGCTGGTGGGCAAGTA
Organism: Pseudarthrobacter sp. AB1; assembly: GCF_014926485.1. Lineage (NCBI taxonomy): Bacteria > Bacillati > Actinomycetota > Actinomycetes > Micrococcales > Micrococcaceae > Pseudarthrobacter > Pseudarthrobacter sp. AB1. Next base: position 98,080 of record NZ_PZKO01000006.1, on the reverse strand, counting down.
CATTGACCTGCCGGATGCCTACCTGTCCGTGACCGAGGCCCTGCGTGCCGGCGGTTTCGCCAACGACACCAAGGTCAAGATCCGCTGGGTACCGTCGGATGAGTGCGAAACCCATGAAGGCGCCGTGGCGTCCCTGGACGGCGTGGACGCCATCTGCGTTCCCGGCGGCTTCGGCATCCGCGGCCTCGAAGGCAAGCTGGGCGCCCTGAAGTACGCGCGCGAAACCAAGCTGCCGGTCCTGGGCCTGTGCCTGGGTCTGCAGTGCATGGTGATCGAATACGCACGCAACGTGGTGGGCCTCGAAGGCGCTTCCTCGAGCGAGTTCGAACCGGATTCGAAATACCCGGTGATCGCCACCATGGAAGAGCAGCTGGACATCGTGGACGGCAAGGGCGATCTTGGCGGCACCATGCGCCTGGGCCTGTACGAAGCCAAGCTCGACGACGGCTCCGTCATCGCAGAGACCTACGGCAAGACCACGGTCAGCGAACGGCACCGGCACCGCTACGAGGTCAACAACAAGTACCGCGACCAGATTGCTGCTGAGGGCCTCGTGTTCTCCGGAACGTCGCCGGACGGCAAGCTCGTGGAATTCGTTGAACTGCCCCGCGACGTCCACCCGTTCTACGTGGCAACACAGGCGCACCCCGAACTGAGCTCACGGCCCACGCGGCCGCACCCGCTCTTCGCCGGGCTCGTCAAGGCCGCCCTGGACCACCAGAACGCACAGGACGCACCGGCAGCCAAGCCGTTGCGTACGGTTGCCGCGAAATAGAACCGAATAAGTAGAGGACGGCGCGATGCCCGGCACACCTGAAACCCCCCAAGCTGCACTGCAGGTTTCGGATGCACCGAGCCCGCGCCGTCTTCTGTCTACGGAGAAGGTCTATAAAGGCCGGATCTGGGATGTGGTCAGCGACAGCTTCCAGCTGAGCGAGACGGGGGAGTCCCTGACCCGCGACTACATCGACCACCCTGGCGCCGTGGCCGTCCTGCCCATGAACGACGCCGGTGAGGTTCTGCTGATCAGGCAGTACCGGCACCCCGTGGGCATGGACCTTTGGGAAATTCCTGCCGGCCTTCTGGACGTGGAAGGCGAGGAGTTTGTGGCGGGGGCTGCCCGCGAACTCGCCGAGGAGGCGGACCTCGCGGCCGGCGAATGGAATGTCCTGGTGGACTTCTTCAATTCGCCAGGTTCCTCCAGCGAGGCCATCCGCATCTATCTTGCCCGCGGCCTCACCGAGGTGCCTCACCACGAACGCCATGAGCGGACCGATGAGGAAGCCGAGATTGAGTTCCACTGGATCGCTTTGGACGACGCCGTGGCTTCGGTGCTGGAAGGCAGGCTGCACAACCCGTCCGCCGTCGTCGGAATCCTGGCAGTCGCCGCGGCGAAGGCTGACGGCTTTGGCGGGCTGCGTCCCGCGGATGCACCCTGGCCTGCGCACCCCAGCCAGCGTTGATGACGGCGACTACTGAGGCAGAAGCCCCGACCCCGCAGGTCCGGCCACAGACTGCCATCGACCTCGCCATCACAGAGTATCTTCAACATATGGGCGTGGAACGCGGCCTGGCCGCCAACACGCTCTCCGCCTACCGCCGTGACCTGGCGCGGTACTCCCGCTACGTGACCTCGGAGGGTTGCCACAGCCCCGGCCAGATCACCCGCCACCACGTGACGGGGTTCGTTATGGCACTCAACGACGGATCCGACGGCGGCACAGCCCTGGGCGTCAGGTCTGCCGCCAGAACCGTGGTGGCGGTCCGGGGGCTCCACAAGTTCTGGGCCCTGGAGGGGATCACTACGACGGACCCCGCCAGCGATGTCCACCCGCCGATGCCGGGCAAGCGGCTGCCCAAGGCCATCAGCGTGGACGAAGTCACGCGGATCCTTGAAGCCGCAGGAGAGGACACCGCCACAGGGCTCAGGGACCGCGCCCTGCTCGAATTTCTCTATTCCACGGGGGCGCGGATCAGCGAGGCCGTGGGCCTGGACGTAGATGACATTGCCCTGCAGGACGCCGAAGCCGGTCCCGCCGTAGTCCGCCTGTTCGGCAAGGGATCCAAGGAACGGCTGGTGCCGCTGGGATCCTATGGGGCGCGGGCTGTGGACGCCTACCTGGTCCGCGGACGTCCGCTACTGGCGGCGAAAGGCAAGGGGACTCCCGCCCTGTTCCTGAACGCCCGCGGCGGAAGAATCAGCCGGCAAAGCGCCTGGACCATCCTGAAGGCGGCCGCGGATAAAGCCAACATCACGAAGGATGTTTCCCCGCACACACTGCGGCACTCCTTCGCGACGCACCTGCTCGAAGGCGGAGCGGATGTCCGAGTGGTGCAGGAGCTGCTGGGGCACGCCTCGGTCACCACAACGCAGGTCTACACCCTGGTCACCGCTGAGACGCTCAGGGAAATTTACGCAGCAGCCCACCCCCGGGCGCTGGGCTGACGCCTGGGGCCAGGCTATAAGGTTGGGGGCATGACGTTTACCCCTGTCACGCTGTGCTTCCTCATCCGTGAGTCCGCCGGCGTGCCACAGGTCCTGCTTGGCCTGAAGAAGACCGGCTTTGGCCGCGGCAAGGTGGTTGGGCTCGGCGGGCATGTTGAGCCGGGGGAGACGGATGAAGAGGCTGCCTGCCGCGAAGTCCGTGAGGAAGCCGGCATTGCAGTCCGGCAGGAGGATCTGCGCGACGCCGGTGTGGTGGCCTTCGATTTCCCGTCCCGCCCGGAATGGAATATGAGAACCCGGCTCTTTGTCGCCGCGCGTTGGACCGGGCAGCCGGCCGAAAGTGCCGAGATACGGCCGGAATGGTTCGACGTCGGCGCCTTACCGGTTGACCGGATGTGGCAGGACGCAGCGCACTGGCTGCCGCTGGTCCTTGGCGGCTCCAGGCTGCGCCTCACCATAGTCCTGAACTCGGACAACGAAACCGTCCGCGAAGTGCTGGACTACTCGAGCCGCTGAGTTTTTGTCCACATATCGCCTGTCCAGGGGCTGGCTGGCTGGATTATCTGGACAAAAACTCCGAGAACGGCCGACGGCGGGCCGGTCACTTTCAAAGGTGACCGGACCGCCGTCGTGCGTCGGTTGGGCCCACGCCGGCGAGGGACCCGAGCCGAGCTTGCGAGGTTTGGGAGCCGGTGGGGAGGATTAGGGTACGTGCCGTTCTTCCGGTCCGTTGTATTCGCTGAGCGGGCGGATCAGGGAGTTGCTGGCCGCCTGTTCCATGATGTGGGCGGTCCAGCCGGTGATGCGGCTGGCCACGAACAGGGGTGTGAACGTGGGGGTGTCGAAACCCATGAGGTGGTAGGTGGGGCCGGCCGGGTAGTCGAGGTTCGGTTTGATGGCCTTGGCCTCGTCCATGGCCTGCTCGAGGCCGTTGTAGAGTCCCAGCAGTTCGGGGCGGCCGTAGTGCGCGATCATCTTGTCCAGCGCGGCCTTCATCGTGGGGACGCGGGAGTCACCGTGCTTGTAGACGCGGTGGCCGAAGCCCATGACTTTTTTCTTCTGGGCCAGGGCGTCCTCCATCCAGGCCTTGGCCCGGGTGGCGGCTTCGTCCAGTGATTCCTCGGGCCGGATGCCGATCTCGTCGAAGGTGTGCATCACGGCTTCGTTGGCGCCGCCATGCAGCGGGCCCTTGAGGGCGCCGATCGCACCGGTCACTGCCGAGTGCAGGTCGGACAGGCTGGAGGTGATGACCCGGGCGGTGAAGGTGGAGGCGTTGAAGGAGTGCTCGGCGTACAGGATCATCGAGACGTTGAAGGCGTCGACAACTTCCGGAACCTGGTCTTCGCCGAAAGCCATCCACAGGAAGTTTTCCGAGTAGCCCAGGTCATCGCGGGGCTCCACGACTTCCTGGCCGCGCCGGCGTCGCTGGTCGTAGGCAACAACGGCGGGCATGGCGGCGAAGAGATCCACGGCCTTGGCCATGTTGGCCTCGGGTGAGGAGTCTTCGGCCAGAGGGTGCCGGGCGCCCATGACCGAGGCCGCGGTCCGGCAGACATCCATCGGGTGGGCGCTGGTGGGAATTGTGTCGACGATCTGCTTTACCACGGGATCAAGGGCACGGCCGGCGCGCTCGCGGGCAGAGAACGCGGAGAGCTCATCGGGGGTGGGCAGTTCGCCGTTCCACAAAAGGAATGCCACTTCCTCGAAGCTGCATTTGGCGGCGAGCTCCTGGACGGGATAGCCGCGGTACAGCAGCGAATTGGTGTCCGGGTTGACCTTCGAAACCGCGGTGTAGTCCACCACGACGCCGGCCAGGCCCTTCTTGATATCAACAGCTTCCATGCTGTCCTCCTTCGTTCATTGGGCAAGCCCGGGTGTGCCGGAATGCTTGCAGTCTCCTTGGTGGCTCCCGGGTCCTAGCGGACGCCGGGAACGTGGAAGTTGAAAACGCCGGTATCGAAGTGGTTGTAGGCCTCGTAGTCCACAAGGTCATATAGCCGCGCACGGGTGAGCATGTTCTCCACCTGGGCTTCCTGCGACCCTGTTGCCTTGATCGATTCCAGAGTACGCTCTGCTGCGCCCATGGCAATGCGTAGCAGCGTGACAGGGTAAATGACCATGTTGACGCCGACTCCCTGCAGCTCGTCCACGGTGAACAGGTCGCTCTTGCCGAACTCGGTCATGTTGGCCAGGATGGGCACGTCCACGGCGTCGCGGATGGCCTGGAACTCGGACAGGTCCTTCATCGCTTCCGGGAAGATGGCGTCCGCTCCGGCATCAACCAGGGCCCGTGCCCTGTCCGTGGCGGCTTCGATCCCCTCCACGGCCCGGATGTCGGTCCGGGCCATGATGAGGAAGTTCGGATCCCGGCGGGCATCAGCGGCGGCGCGGATGCGCTTGGTTGCCGTTTCCAGGTCCACCACGTTTTTGCCGTCCAGGTGCCCGCAGCGTTTGGGGTTGAACTGGTCTTCGATGTGGCAGCCGGCCAGGCCGGCGTTCTCCAGTTCCTGGATGCTGCGGGCTATGTTCATGGGCTCGCCGAAGCCGGTGTCCGCGTCCACCAGCGTGGGTAGGTCGGTCATGCGGGCGATCTGCCCGGCACGGGTGGCCACCTCGGTGAGGGTGGTCAGCCCGATGTCCGGCAGGCCAAGGTCATTGGCCAGGACCGCGCCGGAGACGTAGACACCGGCAAAGCCCTTTTCCTCGATCAGCCGGGCCGAGAGGGGGTTGAACGCGCCCGGGAACTGCTGGATGGTGCCGGACGCGAGCATGTCGCGCAGCGCGATCCTCTTCTGTTCCGGGGTTGTCTTGGAATACAGCATCTGGTTCTCCTGTGCGGGGTGGGTAGGCAGAGCTTAGAAGAGGCCGGCGGGTGAGTTGCTGAGGTCGATGACGCCCGGAGCGGCCGTGATGTTCAGCTGGTCCAGTTCGCCCGGGCCCAGGTCCGGGAGGCTTTCGGCGGCGGCGAGGAAACGCTCGATTTCCTCTTCGGTAACCAGGCCGGCCGCCAGGGTGCGGAACTTGTTGATGTACTGCTGGCGGGCGAACGGGCGGGCGCCGAGCGGGTGGGCGTCGGCTACGGCGATCTCATCGGTGATGACCGTGCCATCGTTCAGGGTGATCTCCACGGATCCGCCGAAGGCCTTCTCGGCGATGTCCAGGGAGTGGTAGCGGCGGGTCCATTCAGGGTCTTCCACGGTACTGACCTTGTTCCACAGCTCCACGGTGTCGGCGCGGCCGGCACGCTCGGAGCTGTAGGAGTCCGCATGGTGCCAGGAGCCGTCCTGAAGTGCCACGGTGAAGATGTACGGGATGGAGTGGTCAAGGGTTTCGCGGCTTGCCGTGGGGCTGTACTTCTGGGGATCGTTGGCACCGGAACCGATCACGTAGTGCGTGTGGTGGCTGGTCTTGATCAGGACTGAGGCCACGTTGGCCGGGTCGGTGGCCTCCGGGTGCTCGGTGTGCAGCTTGCGGGCCAGGTCGATCCAGGCCTGGGCCTGGTATTCCGCGGAGTGTTCTTTGGTATACGTGTCCATGATGGCGCGCTTGGCTTCGCCGGCCTCGGGCAGCGGGACCTCGTAGGAGGCGTCCGGGCCATCCAGCATCCAGGCGATCACGCCGTCCTCGCCTTCGTAGATCGGCACGGGGGAAGTCTGGCCACGCATGGAGCGGTCCACCGCTTCGACGGCCATCTTGCCTGCAAACGCCGGGGCGTGGGCCTTCCAAGTGGAGATTTCGCCCTTGCGGGACTGGCGGGTGGCAGTGGTGGTGTGCAGGGCCTGGCCCACCGACTGGAAGATCGTCTCGACGTCCAGGCCCAGGAGGGTGCCGATACCGGCCGCGGCAGACGGGCCGAGGTGCGCAACGTGATCGATCTTGTGCTTGTGCAGGCAGATCGCCTTCACGAGGTTGACCTGGATTTCATAGCCTGTGGCGATGCCCCGGATCAGGTCCTTGCCACCTGCGCCGACGTGCTGCGCAACGGCGAGAATGGGAGGGATGTTGTCGCCCGGGTGGGAATATTCCGCGGCCAGGAAGGTGTCGTGGTAGTCCAGCTCGCGGACGGCCACGCCGTTCGCCCAGGCTGCCCACTCGGGGGAGACCCTGTCCGTGATGCCGAAAACGCCGGAGCCCTTGCCGTTGGTGGTCGGTGCGTGGGTCAGTGCCTGGGCCCGGGCAGCGACAATCGGTGCTCGGTTCAGTGAAGCGATGGCCACGGAAGCATTGTCGATGACACGGTTGATGACCATCTCGGTGACCTCGGGCGTGACCTCGACGGCGTCGGCGGCGACGACCGCGATCTTGTGTGCCAGCTGGTCTTCACGGGCGAGGTTTTCTTCGCTCTTGTAGACGCGGACGTGGTTAAGCTTAACCATGGGGCTCCTTCTTAGTGCTGTGGGTGGGTAGCTTTGACGTGGGAAAGGCTGCGGTGCAGGTGCAGGGTGGTGGCTGCTTCGGCGAGCCTGGCGTTGCCTGCGGCGATGGCCTCGGCAATGGCCGCGTGCTCGACGGCGGCCGCGTACAGTCGCGGTGCGTCATCGGCAGCGAGGCGGCGGACCCGGACCAGATGGACCCGCAGGCTGCGCATCGCCTGTGCGAGGTAGGAGTTTGAGATGGCAGCGTCGATCGCCTCATCCAGCCGGCCCACCAGTGCGTAGTACTCATGGCGGGCAGGATCGGTGTCACTGATCAGCTCCTGCGCCCGCAAAAGATCGGTGTGGAGATTCGCAAAGACAGCGCGCTCGCCGCGTTCGGCAGCGAGGGCAGCAGCCTTGCCCTCCAGGGTTTCGCGGAGCTCGAACATCTCATCGATGTCCTCCAGCGAGATATCGGTGACGACGACGCCGCGGCCGCCTGCCGCCGTCGTCAGCCCTTCTGCGCTGAGCCGGCTCAGCGCCTCCCGGACCGGAGTGCGTGAGACGCCCAGGCGCTCCGACTGCTCCACTTCGGCGAGGACCGTTCCGGGCGTCAGACGCCATTCGATAATGTCTTCGCGAAGTGTTGCATAGGCTTTGTCGCTGGCCCGCAGGGTGCCTCCCGTCAATCTGCTCATGGGCCCTAGTGTATACACGAATTGCCGAATAGCCCAGCAAAAGCCGGTTCAGCAGCGGCATGGCCGCATGTATGTATACATGGGTCTTGTCTGGGGCGGGCTGCCCGCATAGCATGGTGGCAACACAGCGACGTGAACGGGAGCCCATGACGGTCAGCGGAAATTACCGGGAAGCATATTCGCGCAGCATCGAACACAAGGAAGCCTTCTGGCTCGAGGCAGCAGGCGGCGTGACCTGGACCAGGACTCCGGAAGCCGCGCTTGATGGATCGGCCGCCCCGCTGTTCCGCTGGTTTCCCGATGGCATCCTCAACACGAGCTACAACGCCCTGGACCGCCACGTTGAGGCCGGCCGCGGGGACCAGGCTGCCCTCATCTACGACTCCGCGATGCTGGGGATCAAGCGCACGTACAGTTACGCCGAACTGACGGACCTAGTGGCGCGGTTCGCGGGTGTGCTGCGCTCGCAGGGAGTCCTCAAGGGGGACAGGGTGGTCATCTACATGCCCATGATTCCCGAGGCCGCCATTGCAATGCTGGCGACGGCGCGGCTCGGGGCCGTGCATTCGGTGGTCTTCGGCGGGTTCGCGCCCAAGGAACTCGCCGCCCGCATCAAGGACGCCGGTCCGGCGGCGATTGTGACGGCATCGGGAGGAATTGAGCCTTCGCGCAGGGTGGAGTATCTTCCGGCGGTCGCCGAAGCGCTCGAACTCGCCGGTGCCGGGCAGACGCCCGTCATCGTCAAGGACCGGGAAGGCTTCGTGCACCCGGCCTCCGGGTATCCGGACTGGTTGGACTGGGAGGTGTGCATGGCGGATGCCGCCCCGGCGGCAGCAGTGGACGTCGCAGCAGCCGATCCCCTCTACATCCTCTACACCTCGGGCACCACCGGCACACCGAAGGGCGTCGTGCGCGACAACGGTGGTCATGCTGTCGCGCTCAGCTGGACCATGGCAAACATCTACGACGTCGGTCCGGGTGACGTGATGTGGACCGCCTCCGACGTCGGCTGGGTGGTGGGGCATTCCTACATTGTTTATGGCCCGCTTCTGGCCGGTGCCACCACGGTCCTCTACGAGGGCAAGCCCGTGGGGACCCCTGATGCGGGAGCGTTCTGGCGCGTCGTGCAGGACCACAAGGTCAACGTCCTCTTTACCGCGCCCACCGCCCTGCGCGCGATCCGCAAAGCCGACCCCCAGGCGGCAGAGCTGGGCCGGTACGACATCTCCACCCTGCGCACACTGTTTGCCGCCGGCGAGCGGCTGGACACGGACACCTACCGCTGGGCAGGTGAGGTCCTGGGCGTTCCTGTGGTGGACCACTGGTGGCAGACCGAAACCGGCTGGGCCATCTGCGCCAACCCGCGCGGGCTGGAGGACCTTCCCTTCAAGCCCGGGTCACCGACGGTGCCCATGCCCGGCTTCGAGCTGAAGATTGTGGACGGCTCCGGGGCTGCCGTGCAGCCGGGGGAGGAAGGCAACATTGTCCTGCAGCTTCCCTTGCCTCCCGGTACCCTGACCACCCTCTGGCAGAACGACGACCGTTATGTGTCCTCGTACCTTGCGGCCTTTGAAGGCAGCTACGCCACAGGCGACAGCGGCTACCGGGACGCCGACGGCTACGTCTTTGTGATGGGCCGGACCGACGACATCATCAACGTGGCCGGACACCGGCTGTCCACGGGTGCGATTGAGCAGGTCATCGCCAGCCACCCCGCCGTCGCCGAATGTGCCGTGATCGGTGTGGCGGATCCCCTCAAGGGTCAGCGCCCCAGCGGCTTCGTGGTACTCAAGGCAGGTGTGACCGCCAACGCGACCGAGGTGGTCCGCGAGCTGATCGCCCTTGTCAGGAAGGACATCGGGCCGGTGGCTGACTTCAAGCACGCCACGGTGGTCGAAGCACTCCCCAAGACCAGGTCAGGGAAGATCCTGCGCAAGACCATGCGCCAGATCGCCGACGGCGACGAGTACATTGTGCCCTCAACGATTGAGGATCCCGAGGTGATCGGGCAGTTGCTGGGCGTGCTCCGGCCGGACGGCGCCGTCTAGTACCCGCGGTAATAACTGATGGGTCCCAACGCAAACGCCGCGTCAGTGGCCCCGGTGCTGGGGGCCCGGAAGGAAGCCATCTCCTCTGCTTAGCCTCGGGCTCCACGGAAAACACGCCTGTAGTATCAGGGCCGCTTCCAGGCGTACTCGTTTTCCGGCCGGCCGGGCGTTCCATAGCGGGGCGCCCGGGAGGCGATGCCGGCGTCGGCGAGGTATTCGAGGTAACGGCGGGCCGTCACGCGGGACATTCCAAGCGCCGCCATGACCTCTGTGGCCGAAACGGATCCCGCATGGTGTTTCAGGTAGTCCCGGACTGTGCCCAGCGTGGAGACGGAAAGGCCCTTCGGGAGGGGCATTTCCGACGGCGCCCGGAGGCTTGCGAAGGCCTGGTCAACCTCGCTCTGGGATGCGCCGGTCCTCCCGGCTCCGGACCCAGGGGTTGCCAGCTGCTGCCGGAACAACCGGTAGCTCGAGAGTTTGTCTTCGAACGTGGCAAAGGTGAAGGGCTTTATCAGGTACTGCACCACACCGATGGCCACCGCGCTCCGGACAATCGCCACTTCCCGGACCGCGGTGATGGCAATAATGTCCGCCAGGATTCCTGCAGCACGCATCCGCCGGGCGATGTCCAGGCCGTGCAGGTCCGGCAGGTTCATGTCGAGCAGGACCAGTTCCACCGGCTCGCCGGCAGCGGCGAGCTCGCCCAGCAGCCTGAGCGCGGACTGGCCGTCCGGGGCCGTTCCGGCCAGCATAAATCCTGTCATCCTGCCCACGTAGGCTGCGTGCGCGGCCGACGCCACCGGCTCGTCTTCCACCACGAGGACGCGGATATCGGTCACTGGAACTGCTCCTCTTTGTCGGTTCCGGCGGCCATGGCCGGCAGGAAGACCTGGAAGCGCGCGCCGTCCGTGCCTGTGATGCTCATGGTACCGTCCAGGCGCTGCACGGCCTGGCGGACGAGGGCCAGGCCAATGCCGCGTCCGAAGGGGCCGGATGCCTTGGTGCTGAAGCCGTGCCGGAAAATATCCTCCACGGCTGCGGGGTCCACGCCCGATCCGGAATCCTCCACGGTGATGTCCAGCCCCTCGGCGTCGGACTCCACAGTCAGTTCCACAGTTCTGGGGGCCGCGCCGTCCGCGGCGGCGTCGATCGCGTTGTCCAGGAGGTTTCCCAGGATGGTGACGAGGTCCTGGACGGCCAGGCCCGCGACGGACGCGGACCCCTCGGTGGAGAGCGTCAGCTTCACCCCGCGCTCATTCGCTTCCGCAGCTTTGCCCATGATCAGGGCGCTCAGGACGGGCTCGTCCACGGAGCTCACCATCTCGTCAGTCAGCTGCTGGCTCAGTTCGAGATCCTTGGTGGCGAATTCCAGGGCCTCCCGGGTCCGCCCCAGCTCCAGCAGGGAAACCATGGTGTGCAGCCGGTTGGCGTGCTCGTGGGTCTGGGCGCGGAGGGCGTCGGACAGCGTCCGCATCGTTTCCAGCTCGCTGCCCAGTGATTCGATCTCTGTCCGGTCGCGAATGGTGGCCACGGTGCCGAACACCGGCGGCCGGCGGAGGCCGGGGGAGTCGGGCCCGACGGCCGGGCCCTGGTTCACCACCACAATCCGCGGGCCTGTCAGGTGAATTTCATCGTGGGCTGCGCGGCCGGATTCAAACAGTTCTTTCAGGCTGGGGGCCAGCGGAAGGTTCGTCAGGAAGGGCGGCCGCGACGGGTCGTCTGCCGAATCGCGGGGCTGCAGTCCCAGCAGCTCGGCTGCCTGGTCGTTGTACATCACCACCCGGCCTTTGGTGTCGATCAGGATCAGTCCCTCACGCACGGAATGCAGGACCGATTCGTAGTAGGCGAACAGCTGCGCCAGCTGCTCCGGACCCCACCCCCTGGTCACCCGGCGCAGGTAGCGGCCCAGCAGCCAGGAAGCCAGGGATCCGCCCACCAGCAGGGCCAGGCCGGGGGCCAGCAGGGCGGGCAGTCGGCCGGAGAGCGCCACGTCCACGGTCCGGACCGTAACGCCGGCAGCGACCAGTGCCTTGACGTTGCCCGCCGCATCCTTTACCGGAACAACCGTGCGTACCGACGGGCCAAGCGTTCCTGCTGTGACCTCGGTGAACACCTCCCCGCGCAGGGAAGCCTCAATCGAGCCGATGTACGGCCTGCCCAGCTCCTCGTTCCGGGGATGCGTCCAGCGCGTCCTGTCCGGCGCCATGATGGTGAGGAAGTCCACCCCTGACCCGGCCATAACGTCCAGGGCGTAGGGCTGGAGCAACGCTGACGGATCCGTCTGGTCCGAGGCCTGGAGGACCAGCGGATTAGCGGCGACGGCGGCAGCAACACCCGTCATCCGCCGACCTGCTTCCTCATAGCTCCGGTCCCTGGCGTCGACGAATGCAACGGTGCCCGCAATCGCAATGAAGGCCAGCACAATGAGCAGATTCGCCACAAACAGCCGGCGGGCGATACTCCAGCGGTGGATCATCAAGCACCTCCCATGACCAATATGAACGCAACCGTGAGCTAAGTCACGGTATGGCCAATGATGGATATCACACCGGACCGACGCGAAGAGCCCAGAGAATGCGCCGCAGCGTCTACCAGATCATCCATATATCAAGGAGACACATCATGGCTTCTCAACGAGGAGAGTCGCTCGGCACCGTGAAAACGCGGCGCAAGGGCCTGGACAAATCCCATTACCTATACATTGCCGTTATTGCCGCCGTTATCCTGGGCGCCGTCGTCGGCCTGCTGTTCCCCGAGGTTGGCAAATCACTGAAGCCGCTCGGCGACGGCTTTATCAAGCTCATCAAGATGATGATTGCACCGATCATCTTCTGCACCATCGTCCTGGGTATCGGCTCCATCGCCAAAGCCGCCACGGTCGGCAAGGTGGGCGGCCTGGCGCTTGGCTATTTCTTGCTGATGTCCACGTTCGCGCTCGGCATCGGCCTGGTAGTGGGCAACCTGATCCACCCGGGTGAGGGTTTGAAGCTGGCGGCGTACGACCCCAACAAGAAGGCGGAAGTCGACAGCACCGTTGCCTTCCTGCTGGGCATCATTCCGGGCGACATTCCGGTTCTGCCCACGCTCTTCGCCGCCATCCTCGTAGGCTTCGCCCTCCAAAAGATGGGCCCGCAGGGCGCTCCTATCCTCAAGGCCATCGGCCACGGCCAAGTGCTGGTATTCCGCATCCTCATCATGATCATGTGGCTTGCCCCCGTCGGAGCTTTCGGTGCCATCTCCGCCGTCGTCGGAGCCACCGGCTTCCAGGCGATCGTCAGCATGTTCACCCTGATGGCCGCTTTCTACATCACCTGCGCACTGTTCATCGTCATCATCCTGGGTGGCCTGCTCAAGGTGGTTACCGGCGTCAACATCTTCAAGCTCATGAAGTACCTGGCCCGCGAGTATCTCCTGATCTTCTCCACCTCCTCCTCCGAGGCTGCCCTTCCCCGCCTCATCGCCAAGATGGAACACCTGGGCGTCTCCAAGCCCGTTGTTGGCGTCACCGTCCCCACCGGATACTCGTTCAACCTGGACGGCACGGCCATCTACCTGACCATGGCCGCCCTGTTCGTAGCCAACGCGATGGGTACCCCGCTGGATCTGGGTGCCCAGATTTCCCTGCTGGTCTTTATGATCATTGCCTCCAAGGGCGCCGCCGGCGTCACCGGTGCCGGCCTGGCCACCCTTGCTGCAGGCCTCCAAGCGCACGCGCCGCAGCTGCTGGGCGGCGTCGGCATGATCGTGGGCATCGACAGGTTCATGTCCGAGGCACGTGCGTTGACCAACTTCACCGGCAACGCCGTCGCCACCGTACTGATCGGCACCTGGGTCAAGGAAATCGACAACCAGCAGGTCGGCAAAGTCCTCTCGGGCCAGGCCCCCTTCGACGAGCAGACCATGATCGCAGGACACGGCGAGCCGTTGTCCGATTCCGCCAAGGCGCCGGTGCTGACCAACGCTTAAGCGGCCATCGGCACCGAATCATGAACACGCAGGAATGCCCGCACAGCCCCGGCTTGCGCGGGCATTTCCTGCGTCCGGAAGCCTAACCTTCGACCTCTAGTAGAAGGTAAAGGCTCAGAATCCCGCTAAAGTCAAGTTCCCTCGAATACCGTGTCGGGGCCTGTAGCCTAGGTTGAAAGCAGGATCAGCGCTGGAGCTCCAGCGGCAGGAAAATCACCGTCATCGAAAGTGTGGATAGATACGTGAGCAGCGAACAGGGTTCGGCAACTCTGGAAGGCACAGAACTCGATCTGGAAGACGCCGTGATGGGCCCCACCGGGCGCCCCCACCGCGAATTTCCGGAACCCGCCCCGCTGTCGTCCCACGGTCCCGCGCGCGTGATCGCAATGGTCAACCAAAAGGGCGGCGTTGGTAAGACCACGTCCACCATCAACCTGGCAGCGGCCCTTGCCGAATACGGCCGCAAGGTACTGCTGGTTGACTTCGATCCGCAGGGTGCGCTTTCCGCGGGCCTCGGCATCAACCCGCACGAACTGGACCTGACGGTGTACAACGTCCTCATGGACCGCAAGGTGGACATCCGCGACGCCATCCACCGGACCGGCGTCGAAAATGTGGACCTGCTGCCGGCCAACATCGACCTCTCCGCCGCAGAAGTGCAGCTGGTCAACGAAGTAGCCCGTGAGCAGGTCCTGGACAGGGCGCTGAAAAAAGTCGAAGACGATTACGACGTTGTCCTGATCGACTGCCAGCCCTCCCTCGGCCTGCTGACGGTCAACGCCCTGACCGCCGCCCACGGCGTGATCATTCCGCTGATCTGCGAGTTTTTCGCCCTCCGGGCAGTAGCCTTGCTGGTAGAAACCATCGACAAGGTCCAGGACCGGCTGAACCCTGGCCTGCAGGTTGATGGTGTCCTTGCCACGATGTACGACGCCCGTACGCTCCACAGCCGCGAAGTCATCACCCGTCTGGTGGAAGCCTTCGGTGACAAAGTCTTCGAGACCGTCATCAAACGCTCCATCAAGTTCGCGGACGCCACCGTCGCGGCCGAGCCGATCACCAGTTACGCCGGCAGCCATATCGGTGCCGATGCCTACCGCCGCCTGGCCAAAGAGCTGATTTCGCGCGGCGGAGCGCCCTAGCCAGGCCGTGGCCGAGTCCAAACCCGGCTTTGAGGTGCGGCTGGCCAACTTCACCGGCCCGTTCGACCTCTTGCTGGGCCTGATCGCCAAGCACCAGCTGGATATTACCGAGGTGGCCATTGCCACCGTCACTGATGAGTTCATCAAGTACATCAGGAAGCTCCAGAAGCTCGGCGAGGAATGGGCACTGGACGAAGCCAGTGAATTCCTGGTCATCGCCGCCACCCTCCTGGACCTCAAAGCGGCGCGGCTCCTGCCCGCCGGCGAAGTGGAGGACGATGAAGACATCGCCCTGCTGGAAGCACGGGACCTCCTTTTTGCGAGACTTCTCCAATACAAGGCATTCAAACAGGTGGCGGCTCTGATGGCTGGAACCCTTGAACAGGAAGCCGGCCGGTTTCCGCGTCAGGTGGCCTTGGAGGAGCACTTTGCCGCCATGCTCCCGGAACTGGTGTGGAAGCACTCGCCGGAACAATTCGCCCGCCTGGCCGAGTCCGCTCTGAAGCCCAAGGCGCCGCGGCCCACCGAGGTGGGCCTTGCCCACCTGCATGGGAGTGCCGTCAGCGTGAAGGAACAGGCCGAGATCCTGGGGCTCCGGCTCCAGCTGGGGAAGCCCCTGTCTTTCCGCGCGCTGATCGCCGACGCCGATTCCACATTGGTAGTGGTGGCCAGGTTCCTGGCCCTGCTGGAGATGTTCCGGGACAGGGCAGTGTCCTTTGACCAGGTGACGCCGCTTGGTGATCTCACCGTGCACTGGACAGTGGATGGCCGGGAATGGTCAACAGAAAACCTAAGCGAAGAATACGAGGAACTGCCGTGAGTCAAGAACTTCCGGAGCCGGGCGTTGACGTCCGGGATCTTCCCGGCGGCGCAAAGGCTGCACTCGAGGCGGTCCTGATGGTCCTGGACCAGCCAGCCACCGCCATCGAACTGGCCGCCGGCCTTAACCTGACCGTCGCTGTCGTCGAAGAGTTACTGGCGGAACTGCAGCAGGAGTATAGCGGCTATACTGTTAAAGCCCCGGACATGGACGATGCCAGCGATTTTGGTTTCAGTGCCAGCCCCCGGGGTTTCGAATTGCGGAACATCGCCGGTGGCTGGCGGATCTACTCCCGCGCAGACTTCGCCGAGATCGTCGGACGGTTTGTGCTTGAGGGTCAGACGGCCAGGCTCACACAGGCGGCTCTGGAAACACTGGCTGTCATCGCGTACCGCCAGCCTGTCTCCAGGGCCAGGGTGTCTGCAATTCGAGGAGTCAATGTCGATTCTGTCGTACGGACATTGACCCAGCGCGGGCTGATCGAAGATTCGGGACATGATCCTGAGTCGGGCGCCATCCTCTACCGGACCACGTCGTATTTCCTGGAACGGATGGGAATCGGCTCCGCAGCGGAACTGCCTCAGCTTTCACCCCATCTTCCGGGGCTTGAGGGCATCTCGGAGTTCTACGACGCCGACAGAATGTAGGCGGGAAATCCCGCGTACGCACACGAATATTCATAAGGGCAGATAATTTCTGCATGGCTGGCTAGGGTTGTTCTTGGACAACCAGCCGGCCAAATTACGAAGGACGGGTCATGACACAGGCGGGACGCCAGGGTTCACCACGTAACAGTTCGGGACGCAACAGTTCAGAACGCAATGCCGGACAGGGCGGCGCCAGCCGCAATCCAGCGGCCAGCAGCAATCCAGCGGCCAGCCGCAATCCAGCGCAGGGCGGCGCCAGCCGTAACCCTGCACAGGGCGGCAGCGGCCGCCCCAGCGCGGCAGGCGGCGGTTTCCGCGGCGGCGCTGGCAAGCGTAACGCCGGATTCGGCGGAGACGACCGGCGGTTCAAGGCCCCAAGGCCGCGCGAGGAGCCATTTGTGGATCCCGGCGATGCCCCGGCGTCGCCGCCGGCCAACCGCGGTGCCTCCGACTGGAAGCCCGCCGCCAGCGCCTCGGCGCGCAAGCCTGCCGCCCGCAAGCCGGGCGCCAATAAAGCTCCCGGCACTCCGGGCGCACTCAAGCCCAAGCCACGCACCGGCCGGCCCGGAGCCGCGGCCTCTCGCGCCTTTGGCAGCGAACGTTTCGGCCAGAACCTTGGCCCCGTGCGCAAGCCTGCCCGCCAGCGCGGACCCCGCGGTTCTGTTCCGCAGTCTGAAATGCACGACGCCGATGGCACCCGCCTCCAGAAGGTTATGGCACAGGCGGGCGTGGCTTCGCGCCGCGTCTGCGAAGAGATGATCTCCGAAGGCCGGGTGGAAGTCGACGGCCAGGTGGTCACTGAGCTTGGTGTCCGTGTGGACCCCAAGACTGCGGTCATCCACGTTGATGGCCTGCGCATTCAGCTGGATGAAAACCTCGTGTACATGGTCTTCAACAAGCCCAAGGGTGTGGTGTCCACCATGGAGGACCCCGATGGCCGCCCCTGCATCAGCGATTTTGTGCGGAAGACCCACCAGGGCGAACGCCTCTTCCATGTGGGCCGGCTGGACGTCGCCACCGAGGGCCTGCTGCTGTTGACGAACGACGGCGAACTGGCCAACCGGCTGACCCACCCGTCCTATGAGGTCCCCAAGACCTACCTGGTCCAGGTCCGCGGCCCGTTCCCGCAGGGAGTCGGCGCCCAGCTCAGGGAAGGTGTGGAACTTGAGGATGGCTTTGCCTCCGTTGATTCCTTCAAGCTGGTGGACTCCACCCCGGGCCACGTGCTGATCGAAGTAATCCTGCACTCGGGCAAGAACCGGATTGTCCGGCGTTTGTTCGACGCCGTCGGGTTCCCGGTCCTGCGCCTCGTGCGCGTCAAGGTGGGTCCCATCGGTCTGGGCGACCAGCGCCAGGGCAGCATCCGCAACCTTGGCAAGCAGGAAGTCGGCCACCTGCTGGCATCCGTAGGACTCTGACGCATGTCCGCATTTCGCTCCCACGGGCGGGGACACCTCAACGGACCGGTCGTGGTGATTGGCACCGGCCTGCTCGGTGCCAGCATCGGGCTGGGCCTGCGTGGCCGCGGCGTGCCCGTATTCCTGTCTGACCCGTCGCCTACCAACCAGGCGGTTGCCGTGGACATCGGTGCCGGCCAGCCCCTGGACCAGCTCCGGGACGGGACGCCGGAGCTTGTGGTGGTGGCAGCACCGCCGGACGTGACCGCCGACGTCGTGGCCCGTGCGCTTGGCGACTACCCGGACTCCGTGGTGGTTGACATCGCCAGCGTCAAGGCCGCAATCCTGGCGGAGTTGCGCGGCCGCGGCGCGGACCTCAACCGCTATGTGGGCACCCATCCGATGGCCGGGCGTGAAAAGTCCGGGCCCGTAGCGGCCCGCGGTGAGCTCTTCACGTCTATGCCGTGGGTGGTTTGTCCGGGCCCGGAATCATCCGCGGCGGCCGTGCAGACCGCGCGCTCCCTGGCGACCGACCTGGGTGCTGTGGTTTCCCAATTCACTGCCGACGAACACGACGAAGCCGTTGCCCTGGTGTCGCACCTGCCCCAGATCATGTCCTCCCTGCTGGCCAGCAGGCTGCAGGGGACGCCGCTTAACGCGCTGTCCCTCGCCGGCAACGGGCTGCGGGACGTCACTAGGATTGCCGCCAGCGATCCCACGCTGTGGGTCCAGATCCTGGGCGGCAACGCGGCGAAGGTTGTAGAGATCCTTTACGGCGTCCGCGAGGACCTGAACCGGCTCATCGGCACGCTGGAGGAACCGTTGGCGCCAGGTGCCAGGCTTGACCTTGCCCAGCTCATAAGCGAAGGCAACGCCGGGCAGGCCCGTATTCCGGGCAAGCACGGTGGCCCGCCGCAGGCCTACTCATGGCTGACGGTCCTCGTGGATGACCGGCCGGGACAGATCGCGCAGCTGCTCACCGAAATCGGTGAGATCGGCGTCAATGTGGAGGACCTTCGGCTGGACCATTCTTCGGGTCAGAACGTGGGCATGGTGGAACTGTCCGTGCTGCCGAACAAACATGACCATCTGATCGAAGCACTCAACGACCGCGGATGGCGGGTATTGCAGTAATGACACAAGAACTTCTTGACACCTTTCCGGCCTTACGCGTCGGCAGGCCCCTGGTGGTTGCCATCGACGGACCGTCAGGCTCCGGCAAGTCCAGTGTGAGCAAGGAAGTGGCCCGACGGCTGCACCTTGCCTACCTGGACACCGGCGCCATGTACCGGGCCCTGACCTGGTTCTGCGTCACCACCGGAATCGACCTCAGCGATGCCGCCGCCGTGGAGCAGGCTTCCCGGGACTTGGTCCTGGAACTGAGCACCACGCCGCGGGAGGACTACGTGCGCGTGGACGGGACCTACGTCACGGACGCCATCCGCGAACCGGCAATTTCTTCGGCGGTCAGTACGGTGGCCACCACCCTTGGTGCCCGGACCGAACTGATCCGCCGGCAGCGTGAGCTAATTGAAAAGCACCACCGCCGCATCGTGGTGGAGGGCCGGGACATCACCACGGTCGTCGCGCCGGGCGCTGAAGTCCGCATGCTGCTGACGGCCAGTGAGGAAGCACGGCTTCGCCGCCGCGGCATCCAGCTGGGCGGCACGCAGGATGCGGAACAGCTCGCCGCCCAGGTCACCCAGCGCGACGCCAAGGATTCCACGGTGGTGAACTTCACCCAGGCTGCCGACGGTGTTGTCACCCTGGATTCGTCCGATCTGGACTTCGCCGAGACCGTGGATGCGGCGCTCGTGATCGTCACGAAGGTGCTCAACCGTGACTGACGGCGGCGTGCGTCTTCCCTCCGGTTTGACCATGACCTGGAGCAGGCCCGTCGGCTGGCTACTTGATCATGTGGTGTACCGGACGTCCGTCACTGGCCGGGACAACGTGCCTACAGGCGGGCCGGTGATTTTTGCCGGCAACCACATCAGTTTCCTGGACGGGCCGGTGATGTTCGGTGCGTCGCCGCGTCCCATGCACATTCTGGTTAAAAAGGAGATGTTCCAGGGAGTGCTGGGACGGGTCCTTCGGGCCTCAGGCCAGCTGCCGGTGGACCGCTCCGGGGACCGGGCAGCGCTGCTGCTGAGCAAAAGCATGCTCGACGCCGGCCGCTGCATCGGGATTCTTCCGGAAGGTACTCGGGGGAGCGGCCAGGCAACGGACATCAACAACGGGGTGGCCTGGCTGGCGCTGAACTCCGGCGCCCCAGTGGTTCCCGTGGCGATCCTCGGCACCCGGACTGGCAACGAACACCTCGACACAGTACCCAGGCCGGGGCGGCGGTTCCACGTCAGCTTCGGCGACGCGCTGACACTCAGCCGAAACCCCGGCGAAACGGGCCGTGCTTCAATGGACAGGGCGGGAACGGAAATCCGCGCTGCGCTTTCGGGGCACGTCCAGGAGACCATCCAACACAGTGGGCAGCCTTTGCCCCACGCGGATTTCCCGCACGAACTTCACAGCAGTAGCCGGGACGCCGGCAGATGACCACTAAGGAAAGTGCAATGAGCGATACGACTCAAACCTCCGGCCACTCCGGCGCCGGCGAAGACGAATACACGCCCACCGGCACGGACCAGGTGGCCGAGCGGCTGGCCGCCCTGGACGACGACGAAGCGGAGCTGCGTGCCGCGTCGCTCCGCGCCGGCCTGGCCGACTACGAACTCGACGACGAAGACGCCGCCCTTCTGAGCGGGGAATTCGACGACGAGGACTTTGACGGACCGGTCAAGCTCGATCCCGTGCTGGCCATCATCGGCCGTCCCAACGTAGGCAAATCCACTCTCGTGAACCGTATCCTGGGCCGACGCGAAGCCGTGGTCGAGGATACTCCCGGCGTGACGCGGGACCGGGTGATGTACTCGGCACACTGGAACGGACGCAACTTCACGGTCGTGGACACCGGTGGCTGGGAGCACGATGCCCGCGGCATCCACGCCCGGGTGGCCGAACAGGCGGAAATGGCCGTGGAAATGGCCGACGCCGTGCTCTTCGTCGTCGACTCCGCGGTGGGTGCCACCGCAACGGACGAGGGCGTCATGAAAATGCTCCGCCGCAGCAAGAAGCCGGTCATCATGGTGGCCAACAAGGTGGACGACTTCGCCCAGGAAGCGGACTCCGCCACCCTGTGGGGCCTCGGCTTCGGTGAGCCTTACCCCGTTTCCGCCCTGCACGGGCGCGGCGTCGCCGACCTCCTGGACCACGTGATGGACACCCTGCCGGAGTTCTCCACGATTGAGGGCTTGGAACGCTCGGGCGGCCCGCGCCGCATCGCACTGATCGGCCGCCCGAACGTGGGCAAGTCATCGCTGCTGAACAAGCTGGCAGGGTCCGAACGTGTAGTCGTGGACAACACTGCCGGTACCACCCGTGATCCGGTGGATGAGTTCATTGAACTCGGCGACCGCACCTGGCGCTTTGTGGACACGGCGGGCATCCGGCGCCGCCAGCACATGGCGCAGGGCGCCGACTACTACGCCTCCCTCCGGACGCAGGCCGCGCTCGAGAAGGCGGAGGTCGCCGTCGTTCTTCTCGCTGTTGACGAGGTGCTCAGCGAGCAGGACGTCCGCATCCTGCAGCTGGCCATCGAGTCGGGCCGTGCCCTGGTGCTGGCCTTCAACAAGTGGGACCTGCTCGACGACGAACGCCGCACCTATCTGGAGCGCGAAATCGAGCAGGACCTGGCCCACGTGGCCTGGGCGCCGCGGGTCAATATATCCGCCCTGACCGGCTGGCACAAGGACCGCCTGGTTCCTGCCCTTGACCTGGCGCTGGAGAACTGGGACAGGCGCATCCCCACCGGCAAGCTCAATGCCTTCCTCGGCGAGCTTGTGGCGGCGCACCCGCACCCGGTCCGCGGCGGAAAGCAGCCGCGCATCCTGTACGGCACGCAGGCGTCCAGCCGGCCGCCGAAGTTTGTGCTGTTCACCACCGGGTTTTTGGACCCGGGCTACCGTCGTTTCATCACCCGCAGGCTCCGCGAAACGTTTGGTTTCGAGGGCACGCCCATCGAGGTCAACATGCGCGTCCGCGAAAAGCGTGGCAAGAAGCGTTAATTAGGTCACGCCGGGGGCGTGCAGGCGGCAAAGTGTCACTTGCACCCTCCGGAATCGTGTAAGCTTTTCAAGGTGGTTCGGCCGGACTGCTGAGTTGAAATCCTGGCTAACATCAGGAGTAAACGCAGCGGAGAACGGCGGAACTAACGGGCTGTAGCGCAGCTTGGTAGCGCACTTGACTGGGGGTCAAGGGGTCGCAGGTTCAAATCCTGTCAGCCCGACCAAAACAGAAGCGTCCCGGAGAATTTTCTCCGGGACGCTTCTGTTTTGTGCCGTCCTTTTTGCATGTTTCGTCACCCGGCCTATTTCAGGAACTTCGATGTCCTGCGGTCCGCCAGGATCTTTCCCTTGGTCTGGCACGTGGGACAGTACTGCAGGGACGTATCGGCGAAAGACACCTCCCGGACGGTGTCACCGCACACCGGGCAGGCCTCGCCGGTCCGGGCATGGACCCGCATGTGGCCGCGTTTGACGTCTTTGAGTTCGCTGGGTGGTTTCCCCTCGGCTTCAGCCAGGGCGGTTCCGAGCACGCTGTGGATGGCGTCGTACAGCGCCTGCACTGTGTCGCGGTCCAAGGACTTGGCGGTAGCAAAAGGGGAGATTCTTGCAGCATGCAGGATCTCGTCGCTGTAGGCGTTTCCGATCCCCGCGATCACGCTCTGGCTCCGCAGGACGCCCTTGATCTGCTGGGACGTGGAGCCAAGAATTTCCACCAGCATGTCGGCGTAGAACGCTGCGCTGAAAGGGTCCGGCCCAAGGGCCGCGATGCCCGGCACATCCTGGGGATCGCTCACCACGTACACGGCCAGGCTCTTTTTGGTCCCCGCCTCGGTGAGATCCATGCCATGGTCACCGTCCGGCCCGCTGAACTCCAGCCGGGCAGCGATGTAGCCCTTTCCCATCCGGAGCTGGGTGCCGGTGGGGGAGTCCGTGAAACGTACCCATCCAGCCCGGGCGAGGTGGAAGACAAACGAAGGTCCGTCGGTGTCTAGGCTGACAAACTTTCCGAACCGGCGGACGCCGCTGATGGTGCACTCCTCCAACGCGGTGAAGGGCGGATCCGCTGTCTTCAGCACCGCAAAGGAAACAATCTGGATCTTCCGCACCACCGCTCCGCGCAAGTGCTCGTCCAGGAAACCGGCCAGGCCTGCAACCTCGGGTAGCTCCGGCACGGCTTTACCTGCGGTCAGCGTGGCTGTCGGTGGCGGCAGGTGCCTCAGGAACAGGTGAGCTGGCCGCGGTGTCATTGGCCGCCTTCGCCGCCATGGAGCGCTCGGTATCTGCCTTCCTGAGCGCCCGCATCTTCTTGCCTCGCTGCCGCCAGACCCTCCACAGGACCAGGCCAACAACAAAGATGACAGCGGCGGCGATGGCTGAGATTTGCGTCCACATAGAGAACCAGGTGGCCTCGGTGCCAAGGATCCGCTGTCCGTTGTGGGCGGCCTGCGAGCTGCCGAACATGATTCCGGCGGTCAGCAGATTAGGGGACGCGAGGGCCACGGCGGCGGCGAGGATGGCCAGCTTCCAGGGCCAGTTCAGGGATTTGCGCGTTGCCTGCCAGGCCACCAGGAGGGGGACGAACGTGAAAACGAACCCGTAGAACATCCCCACCAGGATGCCTGCCCCGAGGTTGCCCTGGACCTGGTTGCGGATAACATTCGCCCACCAGACCGGCAGGATCGCCGCAAAGGCAAAGTAGGCGGCAGTGAGGACCACCAGCGCCACCACAGCGAGGATGATCCGCGCAGCCCAGTTCGCCTGTTTCGCGGGCGATTCCTGTGAGTGTGTTCTCATGCGTCTCATCATGTCAGAATCCTCCCCGAACGCCCGTGGAGTTGTGCCTATACTTTCAGCGGCGGCTTGTTTTCCAGGCCCCGTTGACATTGGTGATTGACCCGATGAAAGGCCCCTGATGAGCAACATTCCCGAAGACCTGTCCTACACTGCCGAGCACGAGTGGGTATCCGCACCGAGCGCCGACGGCGTGGTCCGGGTGGGCATCACCGACTTCGCGCAGGACGCACTCGGAGATGTTGTCTACGCCCAGCTGCCGGAAGCGGGTACTAAAGTCACCGCTAACGAAGTTGTTGGCGAAGTCGAATCCACCAAGAGCGTCAGCGATATCTATGCTCCGGTGAGCGGCGAAGTCGTTGCACGCAACGAATCCCTCGATACCGATTCGGCCCTGATCAACTCCGATCCGTACGGCGACGGCTGGCTGATCGAGATCCGGCTTGCCGAAGCAGACGCTGTGGAATCCTTGCTCAGTGCATCCGAGTACGAACAGCAGGTAGGCTGAAGCTACCGGGTTCATCCGGTCCGGCCGGCGGGCGTCTTCGCACGTCAGTGGCCGGATCGGTGCCCGGCAACGGATCCGCGAGGCGGGTCCGTCAGGGCAAATGTTGATTGCAGGCGTGAGAGCTGCAGCGAAAGAGGAGGAATCCATGGTTGGCCACGAACAGGTCCCTGCCGAAGGCGAGCACGGCACAGGTGCAGCCAGGGCTTCGGAGACCACCTCGATCCATCTCACCCCCGTCACGGACGAGCCCACGATCGCCCCCAAGCTGTCCATGGACGAGCGTTCATCCGTGGAGGCACTGCCTGCCGGTTCCGCGCTCCTGGTTGCCCACAGCGGCCCGAACGCGGGTGCCCGCTTCCTGCTTGACACGGACACCACCACGGCCGGCCGTCATCCCGACGCGGACATCTTCCTGGATGACGTCACCGTATCGCGGCGCCACGTCGAGTTCCGCCGCACAGCGCGGAGCTTTGAAGTGGTGGATACCGGCAGCCTCAACGGCACGTACGTTAACCACGACCGCGTGGACAGTGTTGAGCTGAAGTCCGGAAACGAAGTCCAGATCGGCAAGTTCCGTCTTACCTTCTACCTGAGCCCTGCCCGCGCAGCAGGCCGCGCCTGATCCCGGGACACTTGCCTGTGGCAATGGCACAACCGGAACGCCGGGGGCCCCAAGTTCTGAACATCGGGGAAGTCCTCGCGCAGCTCAGCGGCGACTTTCCGGGTATGACCGCGTCGAAAATCAGATTCCTGGAGGAAAAAGGCCTGATTAATCCGCGCCGCACTCCGGCCGGATACCGGCAGTACTCGGACGGTGACGTCGAGCGTCTCCGTTTTGTGCTGGCGTTGCAGCGGGACCAATACCTGCCACTGAAAGTCATCAAGGACTACCTTGATGCGATTGACCGGGGAGAACGGCCGGAGAACCTGCCGCCCGGCGTCGTGGTTTCGCCTCGGATCGTTTCGGATGAACTGGCCGTGGAGCTTCAGAACCGCGGCCGGAAATTCAGCGAGGAACAGCTGCGGACTGAATCCGGTGCCAGCATTCCGTTGCTTCAATCCCTGCTGAGCTTCGGACTGATCAGCCACAGCAACGGCACGTTCGACGAGCACGCCCTTCAGGTTGCCCGTGCCTGCGTGCAACTGGAGAGCCACGGCCTTGAACCGCGCCACCTGCGTCCGTTCCAGGCCGCCGCGGAACGTGAATTCGGGCTCGTGGAGCGGGCAGTTGCGCCGCTCGCGTCCCGGCGCGATTCCGCGTCCCAGGCGCGGGCTGCGGAAGCCGCCCGCGAAATCAGCGACCTCTGCCTGGTCCTGCACCGGGCTCTGGTCCAGGACCGCATCTCGCGTATGGACATCTGATGATCGAAGTGGAGATTGTTGGCGTTCGCATCGAACTGCCGTCCAACCAGCCGCTCGTGCTGCTGCGCGAGATCCACGGCGAACGCCACGTGCCCATCTGGATCGGGACTCCGGAGGCAAGTGCCATCGCCCTGGCCCAGCAAGGGGTAGTGCCTCCGCGCCCGATGACCCACGACCTCCTGGTGGACGTAGTGGAATCCCTGGGCCACTCAATTGTCAGCGTCAACATTGTGGCCGTTGAGGACAATATTTTTTATGGCCAGCTCCAGTTCGAGAACGGCACCACCGTCAGCTCACGCGCATCGGACGCCCTCGCGGTCGCGTTGCGGGCCAAGTGCCGGATCTGGTGTGCCGACTCCGTGATGGATGAAGCCGGCGTCCGCATCACCGAGCATGACGAGGGTGAAGACACTGACCCGGGCCCCACTGTGGACGAAGAGCGCGAACTGCGGCGGTTCCGAGAGTTCCTGGACGATGTTGAGCCGGAAGACTTCGACGGCTGAGGTCACGTTAAGGTTAAAGTTGAGACTGAAAGTTCCGACACGCCTGCACCAAGAGGCCTACATCTTTGACCTAGGGGCGCGGCGCGCCTAACGTCGAAGGTATCAAGCTCCCATTGCTTACAGCAGCCGCGCAAGTCACACTGTAAAAGTAGGACCCCCGCGAAATTACATGCATGGACTTCATGCGTGCACCGGCTGATGCAGTGGTCCCCCGGGAGCTTATAGAAGGAGGATCCAGGTGAGTCCCAAAGGCGAAGCAGGCGGGCTGAAACAGCCCTCAACGGCTGGTGTGGCTGTGCCCGCGAGCGGTGCCCAGGGCCTCCTGTTTACCGAAGACCTTCCTGTCCTTGATGAGGACGCCGGATACCGCGGCCCCACCGCCTGCAAGGCGGCCGGGATAACGTACCGCCAGCTGGACTACTGGGCACGGACCGGGCTCGTTGAGCCCGCAGTCCGCGGCGCCGCCGGCTCGGGCTCACAGCGGCTCTACGGTTTCCGGGACATTCTCGTCCTCAAGGTGGTCAAACGGCTCCTGGACACTGGCGTGTCCCTTCAGCAGATCCGTACCGCGGTGGAACACCTGCGCGAACGCGGAGTGGAGGACCTGGCGCAGATCACTCTTATGAGCGATGGTGCGAGCGTCTACGAATGCACGTCCGCTGACGAGGTCATCGATCTTGTCCAGGGCGGCCAAGGTGTTTTCGGCATCGCCGTGGGCAGGGTCTGGCGCGAAGTCGAAGGCAGCCTGGCTTCCCTGCCGAGCGAACACGCCGTCGAACAGTCCTTTCCCGACGACGAACTGAGCAAGCGGCGCGCCGCCCGCAAGATCGGCTGACACCACAGGCTGACACATAGCAACGAGAGGAGGCCACCCCGACGGGTGGCCTCTTCTGGTTGGCCGCAGAACCTGTGGCTGCAGCGGCACGCTGCAGCCGGGGGAGTTACCGCTGGGTTCGGTTCCGCAGGCCGCTTCCAGTCGCCAGGAGGTTGGCAAGGAGTGCGTCGAACAGTGCAGCGGAAGACTTCGCGGATTCGCCGGGCCAGTGGTGCACCGGGTGGGCCGCGCCCTGGATCTGCTGCCAGTTCGCCTGTTCGGGGATGCGCGGGCTCAACAGGAGGTCACCGAACATCGATTCCATTTCCGCGAGCCGGTAGGTGTGTTCGGAGGAGCCTGTGCGCACGCGGTTGGCCACGATGCCGGCGGGGGACAGGTTCGGCGCAAATTCCTGCTTGAACAGCTGGATGGCGCGCATGGTCCGCTCTGTTCCCGCCACCGAGAAAAGTCCGGGCTCGGCCACCAAGGCCACCTTGTCACTCGCGGACCACGCCATCCGGGTCAGCCCGTTCAGCGACGGCGGGCAGTCTATGAGGACCAGCTCGTAGCGGTCGGCGCCGGCCAGGACTGTGGAAAGCCTGCGGAGGTCGCGGCGGCCAAGGTCGGGACGATCGTAGATGCCGGTGTAGGCCGAACCCACAGCGACGTCCAGTACGGCCCGTCCGGACCCGTTGGTGTGCTCCCGTGCAGTCCAGGAGCTGCCTGCGACATTGTCCGCCAGTTTGGCGCGGCGGGGGCTCTTGAGCATCCTGCCGATGTCCAGCTGATCGCCGGCCAGGACGCCCAGGGCCGTGGTCGCGTCCGCATGCGGATCGAGGTCCACCACCAGTGTGGGGATTCCTGCGGCAAGCGCCGCAGACGCCAATCCTGTGGTGACGGAAGTCTTGCCGACTCCGCCCTTGAGGCTGCTGATGCTGACTACTTGCACTTGTGAGACCAAAACCTAACGCCGGCTGCCGTGTTGGGGGTAATGTTTGCTCCGGCACTCCCGAAGCCGGCGGCTCGAGCCGCCTTACTCATCATATGTGGCTGCGCCTGTGAATCCCGCCTTATGGGGACACGGCATGGCACGGGGATGGTATGGGTGGCAGGTTCTGCCAGCCTCCGTTGATGCACGCGGGACATGACGGAGGTTTCTGTGACTGTGGCCACAGTGATTTGTGTTTCTAAGCGCGGGTCTTAGACACTGTGACCACTTACCGATACACCCGCAAAGATGCAGGAGAATTATGTTTTCCAAGATTCTGGTGGCCAACCGCGGCGAAATCGCGATCCGGGCCTTCCGTGCCAGCTACGAGCTCGGCGCCAAGACCGTTGCTGTCTTCCCCAATGAGGACCGAAATTCGATCCACCGCCAGAAGGCCGATGAGGCATATCTGATCGGCGAAGTGGGGCATCCCGTCCGGGCCTACCTCGATGTTGCCGAAGTGGTACGCGTTGCCAAGGAGTCCGGCGCCGACGCGATCTACCCCGGCTACGGCTTCCTGTCGGAGAACCCGGACCTCGCCCGCGCGGCAGAGGAAGCGGGCATCACCTTTGTTGGCCCGCCGGCTGAAGTGCTTGAGCTGGCCGGCAACAAGGTGGCAGCACTGAAGGCTGCCCGTGAGGCCGGTGTGCCGGTCCTGAAATCGAGTGAACCCTCGAAGGACATGGATGAGCTGATCGCCGCGGCCGACGAGATCGGCTTCCCCATCTTCGCGAAGGCCGTCGCCGGTGGCGGCGGACGTGGCATGCGCCGTGTTGACACCCGGGAAGGCCTTCCTGAGGCCCTGCAGGCCGCCATGCGTGAAGCCGATGCCGCCTTCGGTGACCCCACCATGTTCCTCGAGCAGGCAGTGCTACGCCCGCGCCACATCGAGGTCCAGATCCTGGCCGACGCCGAGGGCAACGTCATCCACCTCTTCGAACGTGACTGCTCCATCCAGCGCCGGCACCAGAAGGTCATCGAGATTGCCCCGGCACCCAACCTGGACGAAGGCATCCGCCAGGCGCTTTACCGTGACGCGGTGAAGTTCGCCAAGGCCCTGAACTACGTCAACGCCGGAACTGTGGAGTTCCTAGTGGACACCGTCGGCGAACGCGCCGGCCAGCACGTCTTCATCGAAATGAATCCCCGTATCCAGGTGGAGCACACCGTTACTGAGGAAGTGACGGACGTTGACCTGGTGCAGGCACAGCTTCGGATCGCCTCCGGCGAGACCCTCGCGGACCTCGGCCTTTCCCAGGAGACGGTCCAGCTCAAGGGTGCAGCGCTGCAGTGCCGCATCACCACCGAGGACCCGGCCAACGGGTTCCGGCCCGACGTCGGGAAGATCACCGGCTACCGCTCCGCCGGCGGTGCGGGTGTAAGGCTCGACGGCGGCACCGTCTACTCGGGTGCCGAGATCAGTCCCCACTTTGACTCAATGCTCGTGAAGCTGAGCTGCCGGGGCCGTGACTACCCTGCCGCCGTGGCCCGCGCCCGCCGGGCCCTCGCGGAGTTCCGCATCCGAGGTGTGTCGACCAACATTTCCTTTCTCCAGGCCGTCCTCGATGATGCCGACTTCATTGCCGGCAACGTCGCCACGAACTTCATCGACGAGCGACCCCAGCTGTTGAAGGCCCGGGTCTCCGCCGACCGCGGCACCAAGCTCCTGACCTGGCTGGCCGAAGTCACCGTCAACAAGCCCAACGGCGAGCTGAAGGTGCACTCGGATCCGGCTGCCAAACTCCCCGCCGTTGGCGATCGGCAGGCCGCGCCCGGATCACGCCAGCGCCTGCTGGAGCTTGGCCCTGAAGGATTCGCCAAGGCCCTGCGTGAGCAGACCGCCGTGGCCGTCACCGACACCACCTTCCGCGACGCCCACCAGTCCCTGTTGGCCACCCGCGTGCGTACCCGGGACCTCGTGGCCGCCGGACCCGCGGTCACGGCACTCCTTCCGGAACTCCTGTCCGTTGAGGCCTGGGGCGGCGCAACCTATGACGTTGCGCTGCGCTTCCTCGGCGAGGACCCCTGGGACCGCCTGGCCGCGCTGCGGAAGTCGCTGCCCAACGTCTGCCTGCAGATGCTTCTGCGCGGCCGGAACACGGTGGGCTACACGCCGTACCCGGAGGAGGTGACGGTGGCTTTCGTCAACGAGGCCGCCGCCACCGGTATCGACATTTTCCGCATCTTCGATGCCCTGAACGACGTGAACCAGATGGCCCCCGCCATCCGCGCTGTCCGGGCCACCGGCACAGCTGTAGCCGAAGTGGCCCTGTGCTACACGGGCGACATGCTGAACCCGGACGAGAAGCTGTACACGCTGGACTACTACCTGGAACTGGCCCAGCGGATTGTGGACGCCGGCGCGCACATCCTTGCCATCAAGGACATGGCCGGGCTGCTCCGCCCGGCAGCGGCCGCCAAACTGGTCGCCGCACTCCGCGAACGCTTCGACCTCCCGGTCCACCTCCACACCCATGACACGGCCGGCGGTCAGCTGGCCACCCTGCTGGCGGCCGTGGACGCCGGCGTGGATGCTGTTGACGTTGCCTCCGCCTCGCTGGCCGGAACCACCAGCCAGCCGTCCGCCTCCGCCCTTGTGGCGGCGCTGGCGCACACGCCGCGGGACACCGGCTTGAGCCTTGACGCTGTCAGCTCCCTTGAGCCGTACTGGGAAGCCGTGCGCCGCGTCTATGCGCCGTTCGAGTCAGGCCTTCCGGGCCCCACCGGCCGTGTCTACCAGCACGAAATCCCGGGCGGCCAGCTCTCCAACCTGCGCCAGCAGGCCATGGCTCTGGGTCTGGGGGAGCGCTTCGAAGCGATCGAGGACATGTACACCGCGGCGGACCGGATCCTGGGCCGCCTGGTGAAGGTCACGCCGTCGTCCAAGGTGGTGGGCGACCTCGCCCTGCACCTCGTGGGCCTCAACGCAGATCCGGCGGACTTCAACGAAAACCCGCAGAACTACGACATCCCCGACTCCGTCATCGGTTTCCTGTCCGGCGAACTTGGGGACCCGCCCGGAGGATGGCCGGAGCCCTTCCGCACGAAGGCGCTCAAGGGCCGCAGCATCAAGGTCCGCGATGCTGACCTCAGCCCCGAGGACAGCGCCGCGCTCCAGGGCGATTCCAAGACCCGCCAGAACACGCTGAACCGCCTGCTCTTCGAGGGCCCCACCAAGGATTACCTCAAGAGCGTGGAGACTTACGGCAACATTTCCGTCCTCGACACCCGCGATTACCTTTACGGCCTTCAGCGCGGCGCCGAGCACGAGATCCAGTTGGAGAAGGGTGTCCGGCTGATCGCCTCGCTGGAAGCCGTTTCCGAGCCCGACGAGAAGGGCATGCGCACGGTGATGTGCACGCTCAACGGCCAGTCCCGCCCCGTTGTGGTCCGTGACCGCTCCGTGGTGAGCAACGTCAAAGCCGCCGAGAAGGCAGACCCGGCCCAGCCCGGTCACGTTGCCGCGCCGTTCGCCGGGGCCGTCACCGTGACCGTCAAGGCCGGCGACACGGTCAATGCCGGCGACACGGTGGCCACCATCGAAGCGATGAAGATGGAAGCCTCCATTACAACGCCGGTGGCGGGCAAAGTCTCGCGGCTCGCCATCTCCGCCGTGGAGCAGGTCCAGGGCGGGGACCTCCTCCTGGTCGTAGAGCAGGGATAAGGAATCCAGGCTTAAAGGGAGGGGCCCTCCCGGCGGAAGTTTCCACTTCCGCCGGGAGGGCCCCTCGTTTTGCAGTGCCGCTTAGACGCGCGGCGCGCCGTACATTTCCTCGATGACCGTCTCGAAGTCCTTCATCACCTGCGCCCGCTTCACCTTCATGGACGGCGTCAGATGGCCGGACGCTTCCGTGAAGTCCGAAGCGACGATCCGGAATGACTTGATGGCCTCCGCCTGCGACACCGAGGCGTTGGCCTGCGTGATGAGGTCCTGCACGGCGGCCTTGACCACAGGGCTCTCGACCGCCTCGTCAAGCGTCGTGGTGGCGGGCAGCCCGTGCCGCTGAAGCCAGCCCGGCAGGGCTTCCTGGTCCAGGGTCACCAGGGCGCCGATGAACGGCCGGTTGTCGCCCACCACCAGGACCTGGGAGACCAGTGCATCCGCCCGGATCTGGTCCTCCAGCAGGGCCGGAACCACGTTCTTGCCGCCGGCCGTGACAATGATTTCCTTCTTGCGGCCGGTGATCCACAGGAAGCCGTTCTCGTCGAGCCTTCCGATGTCGCCGGTGCGGAACCAGTCATCGGCAAACGTATCGGCCATCAGGTCTTCGCGTTGGTAGTAGCCGCGCATCACGCAGACACCCTTGGCTAGGATCTCGCCGTCTTCGGCGATCTTGACGGAGTTGCCCGGCAGCGGCTTGCCGACGGAGCCGATCTTGATCAGGGCGGGGGTGTTGACCGAAATGGGGGCGGTGGTCTCGGTAAGGCCATACCCTTCAAGGATCTGCAGGCCGATGCCCTGGAAGAAGTGCCCCAGCCGTTCCCCGAGCGGGCCGCCGCCGGACACGGCATGGGCCACGTTGCCGCCCATGGCCGCGCGCAGCTTGCCGTAGACGAGTTTGTCGAACACCGTGTGCTTGAGTTTCAGCCCCAGGCCAACGTGCCCGGCCTGGCGGGCTTTGGAGAACGCGATGGCGGTCTCCGTGGCCTTGTGGAAGATGGCACCCTTGCCGCCGTCCTCTGCCTTTGTCAGGGCCGAGTTGTAGACCTTTTCGAAGACGCGCGGCACGGCCAGGATGAACGTGGGCTGATAGCTCTGCAAATCGGCCAGCAGGTTCTTGATGTCCGGGGTGTGCGCGACCGTGGCGCCGGCGGCCACTGCCAGCACCGAAATGAACCGTGCAAAGACGTGGGCCAACGGCAGGAACATGATGGTTTTGGCCTGCTCGTTGACCACGTCGCCAAGCAGCGCCAGGGCGTTGTCGGACAGTTCAACGAAGTTGCCGTGGGTCAGCTCGCAGCCCTTCGGCCGGCCGGTGGTGCCCGAAGTGTAGATGAGAGTGGCCACGTCGCTGAGCTGTGCCGTTGAGCGGCGGGCCTCCAGGTCGGCGTCGCTGACGTCCCGGCCCGCCGCACGGACGGCGTCCAGTCCGCTGCCTTCGAGTTGCCAGACGTGCTGGAGGGCGGTGAGGCCTTCGGACGTGGCAGCCTGCCGGATGATGTCCTCATGGTGGGCGGCCTCGCCGAATGCGGCAACCGCCCCGGAGTCACCGAGGTTCCAGGCAACCTGCGACGGCGATGACGTCTCGTAGATGGGCACCGAGACGGCGCCGGCGAACCAGATGGCAAAGTCGATGAGCGCCCACTCGTAGCGTGTACGGGACATGATGCCCACCCGGTCGCCGGCTCCCACGCCACTGGCCATCAGGCCCTTGGCAAGGGCTTGGACATCCGCCAGGAAATCCGTGGCCGAGACGTCCCGCCACGCGCCTGCGGAGTCCAGCCGCGAGAAGAGTGCCGGGTTGCTGGGCTTGGCTGCCTGCCGAAGCACAAGATCGGTGATGTTGGTTTCCGGTGGGACAACAACCAGAGGCGGAACACTGAATTCGCGCACTATAGCTCCTTTGATATCCATAGACCCGCACAGGGTATGCCTAAAGACTAATACGCCCTGTAGCTTGGCCGTGCAGAAACAAATCTACTGGCCAGTAACATAGGAGTCAAAGAGGAGGGCGAAGGCCATGGGCCCGGCCTCCGGTGCTGCCTGCCCGGGGCGCCCTAGAATGAAGCACTATGTATGCAACGCCCCCCGGCGAGCCCGCCGATCCGCTCCGACGTCCAGCCCCTTGGCGGCGGCGGCCGCTGGGATTGAGGGCCCGGCCCAGGCAGGTGGAAACGTTCCGGGAGCACCTGCGGCTCGGGCGCAAGGGGCTGGCGATCGGCATCGATATCGGCGGCACCAAGGTCGCCGCCGGCGTGGTAGACGCCGACGGTAGGATTCTGAGCGAGGCCCGGCGGTCCACCCCCGGCAGCGACCCGCGCGCTGTGGAGCAGGTCATCGTCGAGCTCGTGGACGAATTGGGAGCCGGCCACAGGGTCTGGTCGGTGGGCATCGGAGCGGCCGGTTGGATGGATCTGGATGGCGGAACAGTGCTTTTCAGTCCGCACCTCGCCTGGCGCAACGAGCCGTTGCGGGCAAACCTTGAGCGCCTCCTGCGACGCCCTGTGCTACTGACGAACGACGCCGACGCCGCGGCCTGGGCGGAATGGCGCTTTGGTGCGGGGCAGGGGGAGGACCGGCTGGTGTGCATCACCCTCGGCACCGGTATCGGCGGCGCCATGGTGATGGACGGGCGGGTGGAGCGCGGCCGGTTTGGTGTAGCAGGCGAATTCGGCCACCAGATCATCATGCCCGGCGGGCAGCGTTGCGAGTGCGGGAACCGGGGCTGCTGGGAGCAGTACGCTTCGGGTAACGCCTTGGGCCGGGAAGCGAGGATCCTGGCGCGTGCCAATTCGCCGGTTGCCCAGGAACTGCTGGC
This sequence comes from Pseudarthrobacter sp. AB1, assembly GCF_014926485.1. Classification (NCBI taxonomy): domain Bacteria; kingdom Bacillati; phylum Actinomycetota; class Actinomycetes; order Micrococcales; family Micrococcaceae; genus Pseudarthrobacter; species Pseudarthrobacter sp. AB1. The sequence continues at coordinate 63,995 of NZ_PZKO01000006.1, read as the reverse complement.
CACCGTCGGCGGTGACGCGGAGCAGATCACCGGGACGATTGTCACCGAACTGGCACTCGCCGGTGACGCGGCCTGCCGCGAACTCCTTGATGAAGTGGGCGAATGGCTGGGCCTGGGACTGGCGAACCTGGCAGCATCGTTGGATCCCGGACTGTTTGTGATCGGTGGGGGACTCTGCTCGGCAGGTGACCTGCTGGTGGAGCCCGCCCGTAAAGCCTTCGCCCGGAACCTCACCGGCCGGGGCTTCCGTCCGGCGGCCGGCATCGAGCTGGCAGCGCTCGGACCAAACGCGGGGCTCATCGGAGCGGCCGATCTGTCCCGAGTCAGCAGCCGCATGCGGTGACGGACGCTCCTTAGACGCGGGCGCCGTCGTCGTTCTCGTCTTTTTCCTGGGGCAGCTTCATGATCAGGTAAGCAACGGCGAGGATGAATGCTGCCACCATGCCCACAATCGCCAGCAGTGGCGCGGACCGCCAGAACATGGCGGCCAGGAGCAAGGCAAGGGGCGCACCGATGGCGCCGAGCCAGGCCAGCATGGTCAGGGGATCCGTCCCGGCAAGGCTTGGCGGTTCTTCCGGCACGAAATCACCGGCGTCGTCCTCCACGGCATAGTCACGCGGGCCGAAGGCCTCGCTGCCACCCTGGCCGTAACCAGCGGTAGCTTCGCCGGCCTTCGCACCGTCACCGTCACCGGCGCCGGACGTTGCCGCATGCCGCTCGGCTGCGGACAGTTCGGTAGGGGCTGTGCCCGCCAGGCCCAGCGGATCAAAGTCGCGGAACGTCGCGGACCTGCCAGCCCCGGCCGCGGCGTCCGGGCCTGGTAAATCAGGAGTTTTGGCGTTAGGGCCCGGGGCATTCGGGCCGGGGGAGCTGGCACTCGCCGGGACTGTGCCGGTAGGGGCTCCGGGCTTTTCTTCGAGCCGGGCCACCAGGTCCAGCCACACTGCATCGTCCTGGTTTGCGCTTTGGTCCTGTGAACCGGAGCCGGGCCTATTCATGGGCGGTACCCTCCTGGACCTGGGCTGCTGCCGTGCCGGCAACCACTGCCCTGATGAAGTCGGCAGATCCTCGGAAAATCTCCTCAGCGTCGTTATCAAGCGTTGCCACGTGGTAGCTGTTCTCCAGCGTGGTCAGTGTCAGCGGTGCGTTTGTCAGCCCGCGGCGCAGCGCTGCCACGCTCCTGTCCGATACGACGTGGTCCACGGTGGAGCGGAAGGCCCGTACGGGCGCGGTGACGCGGGGTAGCAACCGGATGGTGTCCTTGAACATCTTGTTCAGCTCATGGGCTGCAGCTACGGGCGTCCGGGGGTAGGCGCCCTCGTCCATCCCGGGTTTGAGGATGTCGTTGGCGATGGCCGGAGTACTCTTCAGGACCAGTTTCAGGATGCCGGCCAAGGGCGCTCGGGGATCATCGATAACGAGGCCGGGGTTCACCACGATCACCCCGGCCACGGGCCGGCTGGCCGCAATTCTCAGGGCCAGCGCGCCGCCCATGCTCAGCCCGGCGACGAAGACGTGGTCGCAGTGGGAGTCAAGCTCCAGGTAGGCGTCGTCCAGTGCGCCGTGCCACTGCGGCCAGCGCGTGCGCGCCAGGTCCTGCCAGCTGGTGCCGTGCCCGGGCAGCAGCGGCATGCGTACGGCGAACCCGGCGTCGGCGAACGACTGCGCCCACGCGCGCAGGCCGTGCGGACTGCCCGTAAATCCGTGGGAGAGGACCACCCCGATCCGGGCTCCGGCGCCGTTGAAGGTGCTGCTGAAAGGGCTGTGGTCCGGTACGCCGGTCATGAAGTCTCCGAGGTGGTGTGAGGTGTGGCCGCGGTTCGGGCTGACGGGGCAGTGGTGGGTGTATGGGCAAGGAAGAAGGCGCTGGAACGGGCAAATATCTCTGGCCCGTCGACATCCAGCGTGGCCACATGTCCGCTGTTATGCAGGTCCACTACTTCCACCAAGTGGGGGCCCAAACGCTGCCGCAGCGTCAGGAGCGAGGTGGCCGGCACCACGACGTCCGACTGGGACTTGAAGACCTGCACCGGGGCGCTGACCTGGTGCAGCCCCCGCGTGGCTGTGCCGAAAAGCTTCTTGAGCTCATGGACGGCTGCCAAAGGCGTCCGCGAATAGTCGCCGTCATTGGTGACGCCCGCCGTCGGCTGTTCCTCCTGGATGGGCAAGGTAGTGCGCTGGAAATACTTGAGCACTCCGATGACATGCACGCGGCGGTCATAGAAGCTAAGGCCGGGATTCACCAGAGAGACGCCAGCCGCAGGATGCCTGGCGGCCGTCAGCAACGCAATGGCGCCGCCCATCGAGAGGCCGGCCACAAAACACTGCTCCGTCCGGGCGCTCAGCTCCAGGTACGCCGATTCGAAAGTCCCGTACCAGTCGCGCCAATTTGAGCGCGCGAGCTGACGCCAATCTGTCCCGTGGCCGGGAAGAAGCGGTACCGACACCGCGAATCCCTGGGCGGCGAGGTGCTCTGCCCAGGGCAGGACGCTCAGGGGGCTGCCGGTGAAGCCGTGGCAGATGGCAATCCCGGTGGTGGCATTGGGTCCGTGGCCGGGGTAGCTGAAAGCGGCAGGCCGGGGCGCGATGCTGCTTTCTGTCATGACACCATCGTGTCATTGTTTGGGACAAATCTCACTAGAGTAGGGTTGCATTGAAGTGCCCGCCCGGCCCGACGAAGGGGCTGGCTGGCCGGCTTCCGGAGAGGTTCATCACGTGTTCTATTGGGTCATGAAGAGGATCTTCCTGGGGCCGGTGCTACGGCTTCTTTTCCGCCCCTGGGTCAAAGGCCTGGACAATGTTCCGGCGCAGGGGGCGGCCATTATCGCTTCGAACCATCTGTCTTTCTCCGACTCCATCTTCATGCCGCTGATGGTTCGAAGGCCGGTGATTTTCCTGGCCAAGTCCGAGTACTTCACCGGCACGGGCCTCAAGGGCAGGCTGACGGCCCTCTTCTTCAGGCTCACCAACCAGTTGCCCATGGACAGGTCCGGCGGCGCGGCATCGGCCGTATCGCTCAATGCCGGCATGGATGTCCTGACCGGCGGTGGACTGCTGGGCATCTACCCTGAAGGCACCCGCAGCCCCGACGCACGCCTGTACCGGGGAAAGGTTGGAGTCGCCAGGCTCGCCCTGGAGGCTGGAGTGCCCGTGATTCCCGTGGCAATGATCGGCACGGACAAGGTTCAGCCCATCGGCAAACGGATGCCGAATATCCGGCGGATCGGCATGATTTTCGGTGCTCCGCTGGATTTCAGCCAATTCTCCGACCAGGCGGAGGACCGGCTGGTCCAGCGCAAGGTCACCGACGAGATCATGTTCGAGCTGATGCGCCTCTCCGGCCAGGAGTACGTGGACGAGTACGCCGCCGTGGTTAAGCTCCGCCTTGCGGGAGCAGCGGCGACCGAGGCTGGCGGTGCCTCCGCGAAACGGGCTGAATCTGACGGCGGTGCCGAGGGCACTGAGACCGAGGGTAAGGACCCGGCAGCCGGCTGACTGTGACGCCGCTCTCGGGACGCGTGACGGTCAGGTGTCCTGAAGCCAGCCGCGCACATTAGTCTTAGATAGTGACTGAGCTATCTGCAAAACCTGCCTTTTCGCTGTCCAGCACCGCCCAGAGCGGAGCAGCTAATTATCCTGGCCTGGATGTTTGGCGTGACCTTCCCGTTTCCCAGCAGCCCAGCTGGCAGGACAAGGACGTTTTCGACGCATCTGTCGGGGAACTTTCCTTGCTGCCGCCGCTGGTTTTCGCCGGCGAAGTGGACGTTCTCCGTGAACGGCTGGCAGCTGCCGCGGAGGGCAAAGCCTTCCTGCTGCAAGGTGGCGACTGTGCTGAGACCTTTGAAGCGGCAACGGCGGACAAGATCAGCGCCCGGGTCAAGACCATCCTGCAGATGGCAGTGGTGCTCACTTACGGCGCGGCGATGCCGGTCATCAAGATGGGCCGGATGGCCGGCCAGTTCGCCAAGCCCCGCTCGTCCAACGACGAGACCCGCGACGGCGTGACCCTGCCGGCGTACCGAGGCGACATCGTCAACGGCTACGAGTTCACTCCCGAGTCCCGTGGCCATGACGCCGCCCGGATGCTCAAGGCCTACCACACGTCCGCCTCCACGCTGAACCTCATCAGGGCCTTCACGCAGGGCGGCTTCGCAGACCTGCGCTCCGTGCACCAGTGGAACAAGGGTTTCACCGAAAACCCGGCGCACGCCCGTTACGAATCCCTCGCCCGAGACATCGACCGCGCCATAAAGTTCATGGCCTCCTGCGGCGCTGATTTCGAAGCACTCAAGCGGGTGGAATTCTTCGCCAGCCACGAGGCCCTGCTGCTGGACTACGAGCGTGCACTGACCCGCATCGATTCGCGTACCGGTTTCCCGTATGACACCTCGGCGCATTTCCTGTGGATCGGGGAGCGTACGCGCGAACTTGACCACGCGCACGTTGACTTCCTCTCACGCGTCCGGAATCCCATTGGCGTGAAGCTGGGCCCGTCGACAACCGGCGACGACGCCCTCCGCCTCATCGACAAGCTGGACCCCGAGCGGGAGCCGGGCAGGCTGACGTTCATCACGCGCATGGGAGCGGGCAATATCCGCGAGAAGCTTCCTGCCATTGTGGAGAAGGTCACGGCCTCCGGCGCTAAGGTTCTCTGGGTCACCGATCCGATGCACGGCAACACGGTTACGTCGCCGAACGGCTACAAAACCCGCAACTTCGACGACGTCATTGATGAAGTACGCGGTTTCTTCGAAGTGCACCAGGCCCTGGGCACGGTTCCCGGTGGCCTCCATGTGGAGATGACCGGTGACGACGTCGCGGAATGCCTGGGCGGTGCCGATCCGGTGGACCAGGATTCGTTCCTCGACAAGTACGAGTCGGTCTGCGATCCGCGACTGAACCACATGCAGTCCCTCGAAATGGCGTTCCTGGTGGCCGGAGCACTGGCCAAGCACTGACCGCCCGATGCGGAGTCAGGCTTCCACCGTGGTGTGGCCGGCAGGCCGCCGGCTACACCACGGTGAGGGTCACGACGGAGCCTTCAGGCACCTTCTTCTTCACCGGGTCCTGATCACGAACCGTGCCGAAGAAGCCGCCGAGGATATTGTTTACCCGTACCTCGAAGCCCAGCGCACGCAGCGCTGCTTCGGCTTCTTTGGCTTGTTTGCCGATGAAGCTGGGGACTTCAACGAGCTTGGGTCCGTCGGAAATGGTCAGCGTCACTGCGCCGCCCTTGGTCAGGGTGCCGGTCGCGGGCGACTGTGCGGCAACTGAGCCCTTGGGCACCTTGGGATCGTTGACTTCGTCCTTCGCGACATCGGCCTTGAGGCCGGCAGTTTCGATGGCGTCGACGGCGGCGTTCTTCGCCAGTCCCACCACTGACGGGACCGGGATCGGCTGCGGCCCCTTGGAGACCAGAAGATTGACCGGGGTGCCGTGGCGCGCGGGGGCCGCGGCAGCCGGTTCCTGGGAGAGCACGACGCCGGCGGCAACGGCGCCGTCAAATTGTTCAGTGACGGTGCCGAGCGCCATTTCAGCCTGGTTCAGTGCATTTTTCGCGTCGTCAAGCGTTCCGCCGGTCAGTTTCGGGAGTTCATAGAGTTGCGGGCCCTGGGAAACAAACAAGGACACCGGCTGATACTTCCGAGTCTCCGTTCCGGCAGTCGGGTCGGAGCCCACCACGAGGCCGGAGGGAACATCGTCGTCAAAGACATCGTTGGTCCGTGACTGGAACCCCGCCTCGCTCAGCAGTTGCTGCGCCTGGGCTACCGACTTGTTGGCGACCACCGGAATGGTGCCCGGGGACCCGGGACCCATGCCGAAGAACCAGCCGGCTCCTGTGGCAAGCAATGCGATGATGACCAGGACCACCACCCAGAGGACGCCGCGGCGCCGCGGGTTGCCCTCCCGCAGGCTCCGGACCGGGGTGGCCGCAGCCCGCGCCCTTACCTTCTCTTCCTCCCTGTCGAGCCTGCGCCGGGCGCGTTTGCTGATGGGAATCGCTGCCGGGACGGCGTCTTGAGCTTCAAGCCTGTAATGCGTTTCCGGCCGGTACTGTTCGCCTGGCCGGAAGTTGGCGTCGGCCGGATACAGGGCTTGCGGACCCTGCGGTGAGTGCTGTGGCCGGGGCCGGGAGAAGGACGACATTACGGCTGTGGGATTGTTGGTGCGGGCGATGACCTCGGTGTGGTTCTGCTGTCCTGCAGGGGCTGCTGCCGGTGGCATGAGGTCCAGTTCGGCGTCCGTGAGATTGGTTCGGATGTGGCGCAGTTCCTGCAGCAGGGCGTTGCCGTCGACGGGGCGGTTCTCGGGATCGTTTGCGGTGCACCACTGGACGAGTTCATCCACTTCGGCGGCGAGGCCGGGCACCAAGGCCGAGGGCGGACCGACTGTTTCATTCACGTGCTTGTACGCAACCTGGATGGGGACCTCGCCGTCGTACGGCTGCTGGCCGGTCAACATCTCAAAGAGCATGATGCCCACTGAGTAGATATCGCTCCGGGTATCAGCCTGTTTTCCGAGCACAAGCTCGGGCGAGAGGTAACCCACGGTACCGATGAGTGTCCCGGTGCTCGTGGACGTCGTCACCGCACGGGCCAGCCCGAAGTCGCCGATCTTGATCCGGCCGTCGTCCGCGATCAGGACGTTCTCCGGTTTCACATCCCGGTGGATCAGCCCCGCAGCGTGGGCCGCGCCGAGGCCCTGCACTACCGGATCAATCAGGGCGAGGGCCAGCCGGGGAGGCAGTGCACCTCTGGATCTGATGACGTCCCGGAGGGTGTGGCCCTTGATGTGTTCCATTACCAGATAGGCCGTCTGGCCGTCGTTGCCCTGGTCCAGGACTCCCACAACGTGGGCGTGGGACAGCTTCGCGGCGGCCTTCGCCTCGCGGCCCAGCCGGTCCAGGAACGTCTCGTCGGTGGCGAGGTGGGGATGGAGGACCTTCAGGGCAACATCGCGTTCCAGCCGGAGGTCCGTTGCCAGATATACCGTCGACATGCCGCCGCGCGCGAGTTTAGAGCGGACGGCGTAGCGGTTGTCCACCAGCGTTCCAACGAGAAGGTCTGACACTTGTTCCTGCACCCTACGATACTAATCCCGCATGGAAAAGGGTCCGAACCGACGTGCGGTCCGGACCCTTATCGTTATCCCCGGGCTGGCTTCAGCAAGCCCGCGGGGCGCTGTTATGCGGTGGTTTAGCCGAAGTTCTTTTGGTGCGCCTTGATCGCAGCTACGTAGGCCTTGGTGTCGTCGTACATACCGTATTTACTGACCGAGTACTGGCCCTGGTAGTACCCCGCTATCGCTGTGTCCTCGTCCTTGCTGGTGGCGAAAAGGCGCTTGATGATCGCCACGCCGGCCGTTGCGTTGTCGTAGGGGTCCAGCAGGTTGAGCTTCCGCCCTACGAGGTCTGACGCCCACTGCCCGGAGGAGGGGATGACCTGCATGGTGCCGATCGCGTTGGCCGGTGACACCGCTCGCTGGTCAAAGCCGGACTCCTGTTGCGCGAAGGCCAGAGCCAGAGTGGGGTCTACCCCCAACTGGCGGGCCGTGTCGGCCACAATTGTGCGCATCTCAGCCCGGGACGGTACGGGAGAGGCGTTCAGCAAGGCCTTGTTTTCGTTGGCGGAGCTCACAACGGCCGCGGGGTAGGTGAAGCCCAGGAAGGAGCTCGCTACCAGTGGAGCGGCGGGGGCCGCCGGGGCGGCCGGGGTGGAGGAAGCAGGCTGGATGGAGGCGCCCGGAATGACCAGCTTGTTGCCGGGGTAGATGACAGTAGTCATGCTCAGCTGGTTGGCGGCCAGGATGTCCGAGAGCTTGACGCCGTGCCGGGAGGCGATCGCTGACAGGGTGTCCCCGGCCTTGATCGTGTATGAACCGCCGGGAGCTGGTGCGGGAGCTGGTGCGGGAGCTGGTGCGACGGGAGCGGAAGTAGGCTGGACTGCTGCAGCCGGTGCTGCAGCAGCACCCGCGCCCACGTTGATCTTCTGGCCCGGGTAGATGATGGAGCGCATATTCAGGCCGTTCCAGCTGAAAACATCGGACAAGCTGACGTTGTGCCGGGCCGCGATGGCGCCGAGTGTATCGCCGGCCTTTACCGTGTAGCTGCCTCCGGCATTGGCTGGAGCGGCCGCGGGCGCCGGAGCAGGCGCAGCGGGGGAGCCCGAGCCGGACAGCTTGATCTTCTGGCCGGGGTAAATAATGGTGTTCGTCTGGAGGTTGTTGAGCTTGAGGACTTCGTACGTGTCCAGCCCGAACTTGCCGGCAACTCCGCTGATGGTGTCGCCGCGGGCGATGGTGTATTCCGCGGGCGCCGCCGGCTGCATGGGCTGGAAGGCAGCCGGAATAGTAGTGGAGACGGAAGCCGCCGGGATCAGGCCAACTTTCGTTTCCGCCGCTTGGGCTTTCATCGCGGCGGCAAGGGTTGCCGGGATTGCGCGCGCAGGTGCCTCTGCCGCAGCAGGCTGGGCGAGGGCCAACGACGACAAGACAACCGCAGGGAGCGCCGCCGTGGTGACAGCAATCATGGGCAGGCTCTGCCTCGGGGGCTGTTTTGGCGAGCGGGACGTCGTCATGGAAAGATTCCTCTTCTTCAACTGCCGTGGGCGGGAGATGCTATGTGACTATTGATACTAATGTTACTCAAGTTATTAGTGTTACAAATGTGATCTATGTGAATCTCTCATGAAATGTCCCGTAGCACAAGAATTCCGACGCAAGTGGGATAAAGACTTTTGTGGAGTGTTGCATAATTCGCGGCAATGGCAGCCAATGCCGACTAGGCGGCAGGGGTCCGGCCGTGGCAACCTTGATCCGTGAGTAACGTAGAAAGCCTTGTGGGCGAGTGGCTGCCCCTGCCGGATGTCGCGCAGATGTTGGACGTTTCTATTACGAGAGTCCATGGCCTTATTGATGAACGTGCCTTGGCGGCCCTGCGGGTCGGGGAACGGCGAATACGGTCAGTTCCTGCCGCGTTTATCCTGGACGGCCAGGTTGTTGACAGCCTCAAGGGGACCATTGTGGTCCTGGCGGACGCCGGCTACTCCGACGAGGACCTGATCGTCTGGCTGTTCACCCCCGACGAGTCGCTCCGGGGACGGCCAATTGATGCCTTGCGGGAAGGCCGCAAGACGGAAATCAGGCGCCGGGCCCAGACTCTGGCCTGGTAAACAACACAACGGGCCCGGTCGACGCCGGGCCCGCAGCTGCTGCAAAGACCAGGACCAATGTCAGGACGCGCGGCTGACCGTGGCTTCCGCCAGCTTCCGCAGTGCGGTCTTGGGCAGTTCGTCCAGCGGCAGCTGTTCCAGCGCGTTATACGCCGCGGCGCCGAATTCGTTGATCAGCACTTCCGTCGCCTGAAGCGCCCCCGACTCTTCAATGATCCGCCGGATCTCGGACACGTCAGCGTCGCCGAGGTCAGGGCTGCCCAGCTTCGCGTCGATAAATTCCGATTCTGACGTTGATGCCTGGCCCAGCGCGAGGGCAATGAGCACTGTCCGCTTACCTTCGCGGAGATCGTCGCCTGCCGGCTTGCCCGTAGTGACAGGGTCCCCGAAGACCCCCAGGACGTCGTCGCGCAGTTGGAACGCTTCGCCCAGCGGCAGCGCGAAGGCCGAGTAGCCCCGGAGCAAGTCGTCCGGAGCGCCCGCCAAGGCGCCGCCAAGCGCCAGCGGGTGCTCCGTGGAGTATTTGGCGGACTTGAACCTGATGATGGACTGTGCCCTCGTCACCGCTCCGGCCCGGTCCCGGACAGGACCGGCCACTTCCTCCAGGATGTCAAGATACTGACCCGCCATGACCTCGGCACGCATGAGGTTGAAGATCAGACGCGCCCTGCTGCCTGCAGCCGCCTGTTCGCCGATGTCCGTGAAGGCCTCCTCGCTGAAGGAGAGGCATAGATCCCCGGTGAGGATCGCGGCTGCCTGCCCAAACCGCTCGCTGTCCAGGGCCCAGCCTTGCGCGTGGTGCAGCTGGCTGAAGCGGCGATGCACGCTGGGCCCGCCACGCCGCGTGTCCGAGCGGTCAATGATGTCGTCATGGATCAGGGCAGCTGCCTGGAAAAGTTCCAGGGCCGATCCCGCCGTCACGATTTCCTCGGCCGCCGGATCGCCGCCCGCGCCGCGCCACCCCCAATAACACATCAGGGCGCGGAGCCTCTTGCCGCCCGTCACCAGATTGGAAATGGAACCCATGATGGGATCGATATCGGGTGAAATGGCAGTCATGAGCGATTGCCGCGTGGTGAGGAAGTCTGTCAGCTCACCGGCAACGGCGGCGACGAATGCAGTCTGCTCAATCCTTAACTGCTCCGAAACACTCACTTGGCAAACTCAGCAGCCACGTTTGCGCCGATGGTGAAAGTAGAAAGGCCGGCCGCTTCGACGGCGGCGATGTTGACCGTCTCGGAGTCGTTCCGGACGAAGTCTTTGGAAGCGACAGCGCCCACAGCGTCGCCGGGGACGGCTTTGAATCCCTGCGCTTCCAGGTGCTTTGTGTAGAAATCCACGACGGTGGCGGTCGGGGCGTTGATGCTGGCCACGAGGGCCGCCGTGGCGGGCGTCGATGTCTTATCAAAGCTGCTCGAAATCACCGTGGCCCCGGGCATCAGTGGGAGCAGGGTTTCCGGGAATCCCGCGACGATTGTCCCTACAGTGGCTGAAGTTCCCGGCGACGCCGTCGGGCTCGCGGACGCGGTTATGCTGGCGCTGCCAGATGCTGGTGAGGATGTAACTGAGGAGGATGATGCCGCTCCGGGCTCTGCGGGGCTGCAGGCAGCGAGAGCCAGAATGGCGCCCGCGGCCAGTGCCGCTAATCCTGTTGGCTTAAGACTTTTCATGACGGTCACGGGGACTGTCCTCCTGGTGTTGATGCCGGATTCAGCCTCCAGTTTAGTCAGTACCAGCCGATACAATTGCCGGTGTGGGACCTGAGCGGAACAACCAGTACACCGAAGCGGGTCTTCGTGAGCTCCGGCGTAACTGCATCATGCACGTGGACATGGATGCATTCTTCGTCGCAGTGGAGCTTCGCACCCGGCCGGAACTCCGCGGCAAACCGGTGATCGTCGGGTTCCCTGCGGACCGCTCGGTAGTACTCTCGGCGTCGTATGAAGCCCGGGCCTTCGGAGTGAAGTCCGCCATGCCCATGGTGGTCGCAGCCAGGATGTGCCCCAAAGCCGTCATCATTGAACCGCGCCACAAGCTGTACTACGACGTTTCCGACCGGCTGATGGAAATCTTCGCGTCCATCACCGATCTGGTGGAGCCGCTGAGCGTCGACGAAGCTTTCCTGGACGTCGGTGGCGCCATCCGGCGGTTGGGGCCTCCGCGCGAAATAGGTGAACTGATCCGGCGCCGGGTGGCTGCCGAATTGGGCATTACAGCCTCCGTGGGCATAGCAGCCAGTAAGTTCGTAGCCAAGATTGCTTCCACGCGTTGCAAACCTGACGGGCTGTTGCAGATCGGACCCGACGAGACAGTGCCCTACCTCCACAGCCTGCCCGTCGGGGCGTTGTGGGGCATCGGCGCCAAGACCGCGGAAGTCCTTGCCCGGATGGGCATCAGGACGGTGGCGGACGTGGCTGCCACTCCGGTGTCCTCCCTGAAGAAAATGCTCGGTGCCACCGGTGAACACGTCTACCGCTTGTCGTGGGGGATCGATCCGCGGCCCGTAACCCCCGTGAGGCCTGAGAAGAGCATCGGCGCTGAAGAGACCTTCGCTGTGGATACCGGCGACAACGCCCTGATCGCACGGGAGTTGCTGCGGCTTTCCCACAGGACGGCAGGACGGCTGCGGAGTTCGGGGATGGTGGCACGGACGGTGGCGTTGAAACTCCGGTATGCCGATTTTTCCACCATCACCAGGAGCCGCACTGTCCACACACCTGTAGACAGCGCCCAACTGATTTATGCCGTCGCCATCCAACTCCTGGAATCGTTGGGGAGCCGGCCCATGACCGTGCGGCTAGTTGGCATCCGGGCCGAGCAACTGGAAGACGCCGCCCACACGTCCCTCCAGCTGAGCTTTGACCGCCGGGATGACAACTGGCGGGCAGCAGAACAGGCACTGGACGAGGTCAGCCGGAAGTTCGGAAACAAATCGATTCTCCCCGCCAGCCTGCTGGATTCCGGAATCGGGTCTTAGCCGGACGCCGGCACGTTGCGTGTTTGGTTCAGGGAGGTGATGGCCGTCTTTCAGAACGGCCCCCGACAACCTATCCTTATATATACATAGTTCTCAGTTATTGCCGGACTTCTTGGACATGCTGCAGTTCCGAAGCCCCGCATGCCGGTGTTCGCTTTCCGCCATCGTCGGCGGGGCGGGAACCTCCCGGGCATGCCGGTCGTTATCGAAGCAGTAGTACGGGATGGGACCAGCCCGGACGTTGGCCTACTTAAGGAGGTCGTGATGCCGCTCTCGGAGCACGAACAGAAGCTGCTGGAGCAGCTGGAGAAGCAGCTGCACGAAGACGATCCGAAATTCGCCAATTCCATGGGTTCGGATCCCGGGCGAACGTGGTCCACCCGTCACATCGTGATTGGTGTGCTCTGCACCCTTGCGGGCATCGCCCTGCTCCTGGTCGGCGTCACAGTCCAGAACATCTTTGTCGGTGTCCTGGGCTTCATAGTTATGGGCGGCGGTGTCTACTTCGCCACGATGCGCAACGCTGCCGGCGGCAAGCAGCGCTCTGCACCTGGTGCAGGTAAGTCCGGAAAGCCCAGGAGTTCATTTATGTCCAGCCTGGAAGAGCGCTGGGACGAGCGCCGCCGCGACGAATCCTAAGGCAGCGACTGTAAGTCCGCTGCCATGGCCTTAGGTTCAGGCCTGCCCTCCATTTCGCTCCCCACGGTCAGGATGACCGCAGCAGAAGACCCGCCACGGCGGGTCTTCTGCGTTTAACCGCAGCAAGTAGCAGCCGGTGCCCTTTTGCGCGCTCAAAACGACCCCTGCTGCGGCCTGGATGGGCAGCCGGACGCCCGCGGATGCGCCGGCTGGGCCCGTTTTGAGCCTGGCGGCGGCAGGGCACCGGCGTCGGGCACGTATGGTTCCAGCCGAAACGGCCACGGACCCTCCACCTCCATCCACCTCCAGCTCCCACGCCATTTGGGGGACAGTGCGCCTGAAAGGGGGGAATATTGGCCTGATTCGCGTTGACTGTGGTGGAAAGTGGAGTAATGTGGAGGACATAAGAGGGTAGTTGCAACACAGGGGATATTGCAGTTCCTGACGGCAGACAGGCGGTGGGCCAGTGTTTCTGGGCACACACTCGCCACGTCTGGACGAAAAGGGCCGAATTATCCTCCCCGCGAAGTTCCGTGAGGAGCTTGCCAGCGGACTTGTTCTCACAAGGGGACAGGAACGTTGCATTTACGTCTTCAGTGAGCAGGAATTTGCACGTGTCCACGAGCAAATGCGGGAGGCGCCCATTTCCTCCAAGCAGGCCCGGGACTACATCCGCGTTTTTCTCTCTGGAGCCTCTGACGAGGTACCTGACAAGCAGGGGCGCATAACCATTCCGGTCGCGCTCCGGGAGTACGCAGGCCTCGGCAGGGAACTGGCCGTCATCGGTGCAGGAACCCGGGCCGAGATCTGGGATGCCCAGGCCTGGAACGAGTACCTCGCGGAGAAGGAAACCGCCTTCTCCGAAACCGACGACGCCATTCCGGGAATCCTGTGATCCCCTGAAAGGCCCGGCGGAACCGCTTCTTGAACGAGATCTCCAGCCGCCCATCAGACAGTCAACCTGGCCTCACTTCCCCGGAGCCAGGCCGGCAGGATGATAGGCGCGGATGGGGATCTGGCTCAAGAAGCTGCATACCAACACTCACGGCAAGAAAGGACGAAGGCATGAACGATGACCCGAAGCCAACGTCCGAACGCCATGTGCCGGTCCTCAAGGACCGGTGCATTAATTTGTTGGCCCCCGGCTTCGAAGCTGCCCGCCGCCGAGGTGAAACCCCCATCGCCATTGATGCGACCCTCGGCATGGGCGGCCACTCCGAAGCCATGCTGGAGCGTTTCCCTGATCTGCACCTGATCGGCATCGACCGTGACGAGGAAGCCCTGGCGCTGGCAGGGGAGCGGCTGGGGCGCTTTGCTTCCCGGACGGATCTGGTCCACGCCGTCTACGACGAAATCGACGACGTCCTCGAAGACCTGGGTGTCGCGCAGGTCCACGGCATCCTCATGGACCTGGGCGTGTCGTCGCTGCAGCTGGACGAGCGCGAGCGTGGATTCGCCTACTCCTTTGACGCTCCGCTGGACATGCGGATGGACACCAGCCGCGGGCAGACCGCAGCGGATGTGGTCAACAACTACAGCGAAGAGGATCTCGTAAGGATCATCCGGAAGTGGGGCGAGGAGAAGTTCGCTGGCCGGATCGCCAACCGGATTGTCGCGGCGAGGGCTGCCAAGCCTTTCGCCACCACGGGGGAACTGGTGGAACAGATCCGCTCCGTGGTTCCGGCCGCAGCCGCCAAATCGGGCGGCCACCCCGCCAAGCGGACATTCCAGGCACTGCGCATCGAAGTCAATGAGGAGCTGGACGTGCTGGAGCGCGCCGTTCCGGCAGCCGTGGCAGCCACGGCCCTGGGCGGACGCATGGTGGTCATGTCCTACCACTCCCTCGAAGACAAGATCGTCAAGTCATTTTTCCAGGCCGGCTCCAAGTCCTCCGCGCCGCTCGGATTTCCGGTGGAACTTGAGGAACACAAGGCCTTCCTCAAAACCCTGACCAAGGGCACCGAGGTACCCACCGCCGTCGAGATTGCAGAAAATCCACGCGCGGCATCCGCCAGGTTGCGGGCCGTGGAACGTATCAGAGCCAGGAGAGAAGCATGAGCACTGCCGCCGTCAAGAACTTTCCGGTCGTCTCCGGCAGCAGCGCCCCGGCGATCAGGTCGCTTCCGTCTGGCGCTGGCCGCAGGGAACGCACACCTCTGTCTGTGGTCCGTTCCGCCCCCAAGAAGCGCCGGGCGCCGTTTGTCGTCATGTGTTTTGCCCTGCTCGCTGTTGCGCTCGTCACCGTGCTGGTCCTGAACATCTCCGTCTCCACCTCCCAGTACCAGCTGGTGGAACTGAGGGGTAAGCAGAGCACGCTGACCAAGCAGAACCAGGACCTGACACAGCAGGTCCAAAACTTCGAAGCTCCCCAGAACCTGGCAGCTAAGGCCTCAGACCTGGGAATGGTCGCTTCGACGGTCAAAGGCCAGATCGATCTCTCCACGCTTGCCGTTACGGGCAAGGCAACTCCGGCTGTGAAGGGTGGCGCGGCTGGAGCGGTCATCCCTGCCCCGGCCGTCGAGGGAATGCTCATTGTGGTTCCCCCGGCAACGTCCGGTGAGCCGCTGGCGAACCGTAAACCGGCTACCGAGGAACCGGCACCTGCCGCGGCGGCCCCGCCGGTTGAAGCACCCGCTCCGCCGGCACCTGCCGTGGAGCTCCACGGCGGTTCGGTACCGGCACCCGAACAGAAGATGCCCGGGCTCTAACCGGTAGCCGCTGAAGGACAGCCAGTCAGGCACTAAACAGGCAACAATGGCGAGCAGCAAGGGAATCACGGTGGCGCAGAGGACCGGCAAGGCAAAAAGCGGTAAGGCCCCTAACGCCACAAAACGGCTGCGCCTCGGCCTGGGCATTATGCTGACGCTGCTGCTAGTGGTGGGCGGCAAGCTCTTCTTCGTCCAAGGACTCGACGTCGGCGGGATGGCCGCCGCCGCGCTCGATTACCGGATGCGCGCGACTTCGCTCCCCGCCGAACGCGGCAGCATCCTGGACGCCGCAGGGACGGTCCTGGCGAACAGCGTGATCCGCTACAACATTGTGGTGGACCAGACCACCAACACAAAGACCGATAAGTTCTGGCGCCTGGAGGAAGGCGCCGACAATCTGGTTGAAGTCAGCCGGGAGCAGGGCATCAGCGAACTCGCGGCTGTCCTGGGCATGGACACTGAAGACCTCAGGAACGCCGTGACGGGCGAATCGAAGTACCACATCGTCGCAAAGGACCTGAAACCGGACGTTGAGCTCAGGGTCTCGGATCTTAGTATTCCAGGCATCGTCACCGAGGGCGTCAGTAAACGCGTGTACCCCAACGGTTCCGTGGCCGGGGGCATTATCGGCTTCCTCCAGGACGGAAGTACCGGCCAGGCGGGGATCGAACAGACCCAGGATGGGCTGCTGCGGGGCAAGGACGGCAAGCGGCTTTTCGAGATCGGCGCGGACGGTCTTCGGATTCCCGTCGGCGTGGATGAGCTGACACCCCCGGAGGACGGCAAGGACGTGAAGCTCACCCTCAATTCCGATCTCCAGTATTTCGCCCAGCAAGCCATCCAGAGCCAGTCGGACAAGCTCGGTGCCGAGTGGGGTGTCATCATCGTGATGGACGCCAAGACCGGCAACCTGATCGCGATGGCCGACACCAACGCGCCGGACCCGAACGATCCCGGCCGGGTGGCCGCCAAGGACCGCGGCGTGCGCTCCGTGACTGCTGCATACGAGCCCGGATCGGTACAGAAGATGATCACCGCGGCCGCCCTGATCGAGGAAGGAAAATCCAGCCCGCTGGACACCTTCACGCTCGGCCCGTCGTACACGGTGGACGGCCAGACGTTCACTGACTCCTTTACCCATGGCACAGAAGAGCGCACGCTCGCCGGCATCCTGGGTTGGTCCATGAACACCGGCACCGTGGCGGCCGGCTCCCGGCTCACCAAGGACCAAAGGCACGACTGGCTGAAGAAATTCGGCATTGGCGAAGCGCCGGAGGTCGGGCTGCCTGCCACCGCTGCCGGTATTCTTACCCCCGCAGACCAATGGGACGGCCGCCAGGAGTACACAGTGCTTTTCGGCCAGGGTGTGGCGCAGTCGACGCTGCAGACGGTCCGCGCTTTCCAGACGATCGCCAACAATGGTGTGATGCTCCAGCCGCGCCTGATTGATGCGTACGTTTCACCGGACGGAACAGAAGAGGCGGTTGCCCCGCAGCCTTCCCGCCAGGTGGTGTCTGACGGGACGGCGCAACAGGTCCAGGACATCCTGGAAAGCGCGGTGACCGAAGGCCAGATCAAGGACGCCGCCATCGACGGGTACCGGGTGGGGGCAAAGACCGGAACGTCTGAATCTCCATGCGACGACGGGAAGTCAGGGTTCTGCGGCTACACCGCTTCCATCGTGGGGATGGCACCGATGGACGACCCGCGGTTTATTGTTGAGGTGGTACTGCAACGTCCGAAGGGCAGCATTTACGGCATCACGCAGGGGCCGGTGTTCCGTTCGGTGATGAGCCAGGCCCTGCGCACCTACAACGTCCAGCCGTCCACGGGTGAACCGGCCAGGTTGCCGCAGTACGCCAAGTAGCATCAAGCCAGGCAGCAGTTCCCCCCGACGCCCGCAGCGGAAGCAGTATCCCGCGGGCATGATCCACTAGCACCACCATCGGAGATTCTCTTGTCAGACCAGAACGCATCAGCCAACAACGCGGGGCCGGCAGGGGAACCAGCCTCCGCGCGGTTCAGGCCTACGGCCGTTGCTGCGGTCCGCCTGGACGCGATCGGAGACGCGATCGGTGTGCAGGTCCCGGGCGCCTCGGCTGCCGTCAGCGTCATGGGAATTTCACTGAACTCGCGAACCGTGGAACCGGGGGACCTCTACGTGGCGCTGCCCGGTGCCTCCCGCCATGGCGCTGACTTCGTTTCGCAGGCGGTCGGCAGGGGAGCGGCGGCAGTCCTGACCGACGACGCCGGCGCCCGCCTTCTCGCGCTATCAGGGGACACTGCCGTTCCCGTCCTCGTGGTTGACGGACCGCGCAACGTGGTGGGGCCGCTGTCCGCCATGATCTACCAGAGCCAGCCAACAGCCGGGCGGACGCCGCGCTTGTACGGTGTGACGGGAACCAACGGCAAGACCACCACCACGTACTTCATTAATGCCCTGCTCCGTGCGCTCGGGCAGCAGACCGGCCTGATCGGAACCATCGAAATCCTGGCCGGCGGAGAGCCGGTTCCCAGCCTCCTGACCACGCCCGAGTCACCGGATCTCCACGGCTTGCTCGCCCTCATGCGGGAACGGGGGCTGGACGCCGCATCCATGGAAGTCTCCTCCCACGCCGTATCCTTCCAGCGGGTGGACGGAGTCCTCTTCGACGTTGCCGGTTTCACGAACCTGACGCAGGACCATCTGGACCTGCACGGCACCATGGAGGACTACTTCGCCACGAAGGCGGAACTGTTCACACGGAGCCGTGCCCGCAGGGCTGTGGTGACGGTCGACGACGAATGGGGCCGCAGGCTTGCCGCCACGGCACCGATCCCGGTCACCACACTCTCGATGGCACCCGGCGCAGCTCCCACCGACTGGACGGTCACCGCCACCGCCGCGCGGGGGCTGGGTACCGACTTCAGCCTCGAGGGACCCGACGGCGTCACGCTGAATGTACACACCGGCCTGCCTGGCGCTTTCAACGTCGCCAACGCCGCGCTGGCCACGGTAATGGTCATCGCCAGCGGAATGGACGCCACCACCGTGCAGGCCGGCCTGGACCACCACGACCCCTTCACCGTGGCCGTACCAGGACGCATGCAGCTCGTCTCCGAGGAACCGGCGGCTGTGGTGGATTTCGCCCACAACACTGATGCCCTGGCACGCGCACTTGAAGCAGTCAGGTCACCGCTTCCCGGCTCCCGGGTGATCGTGGTTTTCGGAGCCACAGGACAGCGCGACCAGGGCAAGCGACCCGCCATGGGGGCCGTCGCCGCGAAGATGGCCGACATCGTCATCGTCACGGATGACGACCCCCACGATGAGGACCCTGCGGCCATCAGGGCAGATGTGCTGGCGGGCGCACGGTCAGCCCGCGAACACGAATCACCAGAGTGTGTCATCGAAGAGGTTTATCCCCGCGACGCCGCCATCCGACGCGCCGTTGAACTGGCAGGTCCGAGCGACACCATCCTGGTGGCCGGCCGGGGGCATGAGGTCTGGCAGGAAGTCAAGGGCGTCAACCTGGCGCTCGACGACCGGGTGGAACTTCGGAACGCCTTGACAGCCAGGGGATTCACCGTTCTCCGAGACGACCGGATAGAGTCCTAGACCGAGATGATTGCACTTACTGCGGCGGAAATCGCCGATATCACACACGGCCGCCTGGACGCCGATCCGGGGATTGCACCCCTGTCAGTCGTCACTGATTCGCGGGAGGCTGCCCCCGGGGCCTTGTACGTGGCGAAACCCGGCGAACACGCCGACGGCCACGACTTCGTTGCCGCGGCCGTCAGCCGCGGCGCGGTGCTGGTTCTGGCTGAGCGCCCCGTGACGGGGCCGGATGGCGTTAACTATCCGGCTGTCCTGGTCGATGATGTCGTGCTGGCCATGGGCGCACTGGCATCCGAAGCGGTACGTCGGATCCGGCTGGCCCGGTCTGCTGCAGGTGAGGCCCTGACCGTCATCGGGATCACCGGTTCCGCCGGGAAAACCACCACCAAGGACCTCCTCGCCGGCATCCTCACCGAGCAGGGCGCCACCGTTGCCCCGCAAGGGTCCTACAACGGAGAGGTGGGCGTGCCCCTGACGGTCTTCCGGGCCGACACCCAAACGCGGTATCTGGTGATCGAGATGGGCGCCACGGGCATCGGGCACATCCGCTACCTGGCCCACATGGTGAAGCCTGACATCGGCGTCGTCCTGGGAGTCGGCACTGCCCACGCCGGAGAGTTCGGCGGCGTGGACAACATTGCCCGGGCCAAGGGCGAGCTGGTGGAGGCCCTCACGGCCGGCGGCACTGCCATCATCAACCTCGACGACGACCGCGTCGCCGCTATGCGCAGCCGCACCAGCGCCAGCGTGCTGGGCTTCTCGGCCGAAGGGCGCCCTGACGCGACCGTCCGGGCCCTGAATCCGGACACTAACGCCCAGGGCAACCCGGAATTCGAGCTCGTCCTGCCCGGCGGTGAAACAGGCGTGCACGTCAGCAGCCGCCTCATCGGCGCCCACCACACAGGCAACCTCCTCGCCGCAGCAGCTGCCGCGCACGCGGCCGGAGTTCCCGGCAAGGACATCGCCGCATCGCTGAGCACACAGTCAGCAGCAAGCCGTTGGCGGATGGAACGCACGGAACGTGCTGACGGAGTGACCGTCATCAACGACGCCTACAACGCGAACCCGGAGTCCATGCGGGCGGCCCTGCGCACCCTGGCCGACCTGGGCCGCGGGCGCCGCACCTGGGCGGTCCTGGGCGCCATGCTGGAACTGGGACCTGATTCAATCCGTGAACACACTGTTGTGGGCACCCAGGTGGTCCGCCTGAACATTTCCCGGCTGGTCGTCGTCGGCCGCGAAGCCCGCGCACTTTACGTTTCCGCCGTCCAGGAGGGTTCCTGGGGCGACGAATGTGTATTTGCCGAAACCGCCGAGGACGCATACGCGCTTCTGAACGCCGAGCTTCAACCCGGTGACCTGGTGCTTTTCAAGTCGTCCAACAGCGTTGGACTGCGGCACCTTGGCGATCGGATAGCATTACCCCCACAATCCACCGAACCCACCGATGAAGGGAGCGAACTGCTGTGATTGCACTCTTGATCGGCGCAGGACTTGCCCTGCTGTTTGCCTTGGTGGGAACGCCGCTGTTTATCCGCTTGCTTGTCCGCAAGAGCTACGGCCAATTCATTCGTGATGACGGACCCACCTCCCACCACACTAAACGCGGTACTCCCACCATGGGCGGCACCGTGGTGGTGGGCGCGGTCCTGCTCAGCTATGGCCTGACCCACCTGATTATGTGGATGATGAACCCGGATTCGGCAGGCCCCTCCGCCTCGGCCCTGATCCTGTTGTTCCTGATGGTCGGCATGGGGCTGGTGGGCTTCCTGGACGATTTCATCAAGATCTCGCGGCAGCGGAGCCTTGGCCTCGATGCGAAGGCCAAGCTCATCCTCCAGGCTGCCGTGGGAATAGTCTTCGCTATCCTGGCGCTGAACTTTCCCGATGCGGACGGCCTGACGCCGGCCTCGACCAAAATTTCCCTGGTCCGTGACATTCCCTGGCTGGATCTGGCTTTCGCCGGCACGGTGGTCGGCGCAATCCTCTTTGTGTTGTGGTCCAACCTGATCGTCACCGCCGCGACCAACGGCGTGAACCTCACTGACGGACTGGACGGGCTAGCGGCCGGTGCGTCGGTCATGGTGTTCGGTGCCTACACGCTGATGGGCATCTGGCAGAACAACCAGGGCTGCGGGTCACCGCGCGAGACCGGCAGCGGCTGCTACTCCGTCCGGGACCCCCTGGACCTGGCGCTCCTGGCCGCTATCCTGAGCGCAGCCTTGGTGGGGTTCCTCTGGTGGAACACGTCCCCGGCGAAGATCTTTATGGGCGACACCGGGTCATTGGCTATCGGCGGCGCGATCGCAGGCTTTGCCATCCTCTCGCGCACGGAACTGTTGCTGGGAATCATCGGCGGTCTGTTCGTCCTGATCACGCTGTCCGTGATCATCCAGGTGGGCTACTTCAAGGCCACCGGCGGGAAACGCGTCTTCAAGATGGCGCCGCTGCAGCACCACTTCGAGCTCAAGGGCTGGGCAGAAGTCACGGTGGTGGTCCGGTTCTGGATCCTGGGCGGGCTCTTCGTGGCCGTGGGCCTGGGTGTCTTCTACGCTGAATGGGTTGTGCTCCTGTGACTGTTTCTCCCCGCCTGCAAAACCTGGTCAGTTGGGATTCGGATTGGGCAGGGCTGCGCGTTGCAGTGACCGGCATCGGAGTGTCCGGGTTCGCCGCTGCAGATACCCTCATCGAACTCGGGGCCCGGGTGGTGGTGGTTGACGCCGCCACCAGCGATACAGCCAAGGCACAGGCCGACACCCTGAAGATCGTCGGTGCCGTGGACGTGCTCCTGGGCGAGGAGGCCGTAAACCGGATCCCCAAAATCGATGGCGGCTTCCCCGAACTCATCGTGACCTCCCCGGGCTGGCGTCCCGACCAGGCGCTCCTGGCAGCCGCTGCACGTGCGCACATTCCGGTCTGGGGCGACGTCGAGCTTGCCTGGCGCCTGCGCGTCCGGGCCGGGCACAAAACCGCTGACTGGCTGACCATCACCGGCACCAATGGCAAAACCACTACGGTGGGCCTGACCGCGTCGATGCTGCAGGCTGCCGGACTTAAAGCCATCGCGGTCGGCAACGTGGGCACCCCCATCCTGGACGCCCTCCGCGACCCCGTGGAGTACGACGCCTTCGCCGTTGAACTTTCCAGTTTCCAGCTGCACTGGGCTGAATCGCTGTCGCCGGTGGCCAGCGTCTGCCTGAATGTTGCCGAGGACCACGTTGACTGGCATGGATCCTACAATTCCTACCTCGCGGACAAAGCAAAGGTCTACGCGCGGACCCAGAAGGCGTGCATCTTCAACGCGGAGCAGATCGAGACCGAACGGATGGTTGAAGACGCCGACGTCGTCGACGGCTGCCGTGCCGTCGGAGTCACCACGCTCACCCCGGCCATCAGCATGCTCGGGGTGGTGGAGGGCTTGCTGGTGGACCGTGCGTTTATCGAGGAACGCAAGGACAGCGCAGCCGAGCTGGCCTCGATGAGCGACCTGGGCCAGTTTGCGCCCCGGCACATGGTGGCCAACGCCCTTGCGGCGGCTGCCCTGGTCCGGGCCTACGGTGTGGATGCGAAGGCAGTGCGCCAGGGAATCCAGGACTACGTGCCCGGCAACCATCGCATCCAGCCGGTCGCCAAGCAGAACGGCGTGCTCTGGGTCAACGATTCCAAGGCCACCAACCCACACGCAGCAGCAGCTTCACTGGCCACCTTTGAGAACGTCATCTGGATCGCGGGCGGCCTGTCCAAGGGCGTCAGCTACGACCACCTGGTCCGGGACCACGCGGCCCGGCTCAAGGCCGTGGTGCTCATCGGCACGGATACCGCCGCACTGGCGGACGCCTTGCAGCGACACGCGCCGAATGTCCCCGTGATTACGACGCCGGCGGGCGACACTGAAAATATGCAGACTGCCGCATCGGGCGGGGCCACCACGGGCAGCTCGCCGGATTCCGGTGCGGCCGTGATGTCCCGGGCCGTTGCGTCAGCGGCGCAGCTGGCTGCATCAGGCGACACCGTGCTGATGGCCCCGGCAGCTGCTTCCATGGATCAGTTCTCTTCCTATGCTCACCGCGGCGACGCCTTTATTGAAGCTGTCCGCGAGCTGGTGGAAGGGCAGGCCCAGACCGGCGAGGAGTAACAATGGTCAGCACGCCCACCCGGTCGCCGGACTCACGGCCGCACTCCGGGAAACCCGCTTCGCCCTTAAAGTCCACCATCACCGTGCCGGACCGGATCCGGGGCATGTACCGGGCCTTCTGGTCGATGTTGGAAGGAACCGGTACTTCCAAGAACGGCTCAACGTATTACCTGATCCTTGGTTCCACGCTGGCCCTGACCGCAATCGGCATCATGATGGTGCTGTCGGCCTCAAGCGTCGAATCCATCGCTGCCGGAAAATCGCCGTACGGCGACGCCCTCAAGCAGGGTATGTTCGCGGCTATCGGCATTTTCACCATGTTTGTCCTCTCGCGGATCAACGTGGTCTGGCTGAAGCGCCTGGCCTGGCCCGGCCTGGGCGTGGCCCTTCTCCTCCTGGTCCTGGTGCAGCTGATCGGTGACGAAGTCAACGGAAACAAGAACTGGATCGACCTCGGCGGCATCACCTTCCAGCCGTCCGAGGCGTCCAAGCTGACACTGGCGCTGTGGATGGCCACAGTCCTGGCCAGGAAGGGGAAGCTGCTGCGGCGCTGGCTCCACGTGCTGATCCCGGCCGTGCCGCTCGCGGGTGCGGTGATCGGCCTGGTCCTGCTGGGCAATGACCTGGGGACAGCCATGATCATCATGATGATCACCGCCGCCGCCCTCTTCTTCGCTGGAGTACCGCTGTACCTGTTCGGGTTCGCCGCCCTGGCGGCCGCAGCCGGCACAGCTGTCATGGCTATCACCAGCTCAAACCGCGTGTGCCGCATCACCTCGTGGTGGACCGGCCAGTCCTGTGCCGACGGCATTGACGCCAACTACCAGGCCACCAACGGGCTCTACGGGCTTGCCTCCGGAGGCTGGTTCGGCGTCGGCCTCGGCCAAAGCCGGCAGAAGTACAGCTGGATCCCGGAAGCCCACAACGACTTCATTTTCGCCATTATTGGCGAGGAACTCGGCCTCGTGGGCACCGTCGTCGTGCTTGTCCTCTTTGCCATCCTCGGGGCCGCCATCTACCGCGTAGTGGTGGCTCAGGCAGACATGTTCCACCGGGTCCTGGCGGGCACCATCATGGTGTGGCTGCTGGGGCAGGCCACGGTCAATATGGCCGTTGTGACAGGGCTGATGCCTGTGATCGGCGTGCCGCTGCCGTTCATTTCCTACGGCGGTTCGGCACTTCTGATGTCGCTCTGCGCCGTGGGGGTGGTGCTGTCGCTCGCCCGCGATCAGATGGCGCCGGCCCTCCGGCCGAAGAAACTGCTCAATTTCGGCGCCCGGAAGGCCGGGGGAGCCTCTGGCCGAACAGTTGCCGGCCGCAAAACAACTGGCACCAACACCGCCGGCCGCAAAAAAACCGCCAGCCCCAAAACAACCGCAAGAAAGAGTACGTAGCTCCAGATGACTTCCCAGAACCTGTCCATTGTCCTGGCGGGCGGCGGAACCGCCGGCCACATCAGCCCCCTGCTGGCCATCGCGGCCGCCCTGCGTGCGGCTGCGCCCGGTGCCAGGCTGCTCGCCGTGGGCACACCTGCCGGCATGGAAACCCGGCTGGTGCCCGCCGCCGGCCTGGAACTGGCCACCATCGACCGCGTGCCCTTTCCGCGGAAACCTTCCGTTGACCTGCTCAGGCTGCCTGCACGGCTGGCCGGGGCGGTCAGGCAGTCCGGACGCATCCTCGATGAAGCCTCGGCCGACGTCCTGGTGGGTGTCGGCGGCTACGTCTGCACACCGCTGTACCTCGCTGCCCGGCGCCGGGGCATCCCCATCGTGATCCACGAAGCCAACACCAGGCCAGGCCTGGCCAACCGGGTGGGATCGTTCCTGACATGCCACGTGGCCACCGCATTCGACACCACCCGCCTGCGCCACGCCCGCCATGTGGGCATGCCCATGCGGACCGAAATCTCCAGCCTGGACCGGGACGCTGCCCGGGCCGCCGCCCGCGAAGCCCTGGGCCTGGATCCCACCTCACCCACCCTGATTGTGACCGGCGGTTCCTCCGGGGCCCAAAGCATCAACCGTGGGGTGGCTGCCGCCGTCCAGGACCTTGGCGCGGCAGGAATCCAGACCTTCCACATCACCGGCCGCGGCAAGACGGTTTTGGGTCCCGACGGCGGCCCCCTCGCCGTACCGGGCTATCGGCAGGTGGAATACGTGGACGGCATGGAACAGGTGTACGCCGCCGCAGACGTGCTGCTTGCGCGGTCCGGCGCAGCCACCGTCTGCGAAGTGGCCGCCGTCGGAGTGCCTGCGGTGTTTGTCCCGCTGCCAATCGGCAACGGGGAACAGGCGCTCAACGCGGCGGGGCTCGTGAATGCCGGCGGCGCACTTCTGGTCCAGGATAAGGACTTCACCGCGAAGTGGGTGGCGAGCCAGCTGATTCCCCTGGTCACCGACCCCGGCCGCCTTGCCACCATGGCCGCCAGCTCGCGCTGCCTTGGCATCAGAAACGCCGATCAGCGCATGGTTGATCTTGTCCTGGAAGCGGTATCCGCATGATCCCCGCAAGCATCCGCAGCCAGGAGTCCCTGGGCCGCGTCCATTTCATCGGCATCGGCGGGGTGGGAATGTCCGCCGTGGCCCGCATTATGGTCACCCGCGGGGTCGCCGTCAGCGGATCGGACGCGAAGGACCTTCCGGTCATGGCGGAGCTGGCAGCCGCCGGCGCGAGGATCGCCGTGGGATACGCCACAGCCAACCTGGGCGATGCCCAGACCGTGGTGGCCGGCTCGGCGATCAGTGCGGACAACCCCGAACTCGTGGCCGCGCGTGCGGCCGGCCTGCCGGTGCTGCACCGCTCGGAGGCGCTGGCGGCCACCATGGGGGACGACCTCGTGGTGACTGTGGCAGGTACCCACGGAAAGTCCACCACCACCTCCATGATCACCGTCCTGCTCCAGGGTGCCGGGGTGGATCCGTCGTTTGCCATTGGCGCCAACGTGCCTGCGCTCGGCGTCAATGCCGCCCACGGCACCTCACCGGTCTTTGTGGCCGAAGCGGACGAATCCGACGGGTCCTTCCTGAACTACAGGCCCAGGATTGCCGTGGTTACCAATGTCGAGCCCGACCATCTGGACCACTACGGCACCGCCGAGGCCGTCTACGAGTCCTTCGACCGCTTTACGGCGCTGCTCCCGGCCGACGGGGTCCTGATTGCCTGCGCCGATGACGCGGGTGCCGCGGCCCTCGCAGAGCGCACGCTCGCGCGCGGCAATACCCGGGTGGTGTTGTACGGCACCTCGGGCGGGTCGGACCTGGTACTGCACGACGGCGGCCCGGGGGACGTTGCGGTCTCCTCACCCGCCGGACGGGTCGCCCTGGACCTGCAGGTCCCGGGCCGACACAACGCGCTGAACGCCGCCGCCGCCGTAGCCGTCGCGCTGGAGCTGGGGGTCGACGCCGAAGCTGCCGCAGGTGCCCTGGCGCATTTCTCGGGCGCTTCCCGGCGTTTTGAACTGAAAGGGGAGGTGCGCGGCGTGCGCGTCTATGACGACTATGCCCACCATCCCACCGAGGTCCGGGCCGCCCTGGCGGCTGCCCGGTCCGTGGCCGGCGGGCACCGCGTCCATGTCCTGTTCCAGCCGCACCTGTTCTCCCGCACCAGGGAGTTTGCCAAGGAGTTCGCGGCAGCGCTGAACCTTGCCGACACCGCCCTGGTCCTGGACATCTACCCCGCGCGCGAAGATCCCATCCCAGGCGTCACCAGCCAGCTCATCGCCGAACATCTGGCCGCCGGCGGACGGCTGGTGGAGTCGGGCAGAGCGGTCGCTGCCCTTACGGACGTGGCCGGTCCCGGCGACATCATCCTGACCGTCGGGGCAGGGGACGTGACGGCCTACGGGCCGCAGATAGTGCAGGCCCTCGGTGGGTAGTCCGCGCCGGCCTACCTACGCTTCACCGGGCAGGCGGCAGCCACCCGCGCCAGCGGAACCGGAGGTCATCTCGGCGTCCAAAAGCGCCCCGGAAGCGGATACGCCCTGTTTGCCTGGCCGCAAGAAAGTGAAGGACGCCGGCCGCAAGCGGTCAGCGGACGAGGCGCCAGCGGGCCCTGACAAGGCACCGGCAGGCACTGACAATGTGCTGGTATTCCCGGAGCCGCCCGGAAAGCGCCGCAAACGGAACATCCTGGTGACGCTGGGCATTGTCTTGGCGCTGGTCTGCGCGCTGCTGGCCGCCGCAATCTTCTCGCCGGTCCTTGCCGTAGGCACTGTATCGGTGTCCGGGACGCGGCTCGTCACGACGGAGCAGGTCCAGGCCGCGCTGGAACCGCTGAAGGGCAAGCCCCTGCCCCAGATCAGCGATGAGGAGGTCAGCCGCCTCCTGGCGCCCCTCGTTCAGATTAAATCCGTCTCAACCCAGGCGCGGCCGCCGTCAGGATTGGTGGTCCAGGTGCTGGAGCGGATTCCGGTGGCACTGGTCAAGCAGGGGGAGCAGTACCAGTTGGTGGATGTGGACGGCGTGGTGCTGGCCAGCCCCGCGGACCCGGCCGGGGTTGCCCTGCCCGTGATCGACGGCGGCGCCGGAGCCATCGGCAAGGACCTTTTCCAGGCCACTGCAGCGGTCCTCGGTGCCCTCCCGCTGGACGTGCTGTCGAGGCTGTCCAACGCATCCGCGCAGTCCGTGGATGCCGTGGAGCTCAAATTGGTGGACGGCCAGACCATCATTTGGGGGAATGCGGGGGAGAAGGAGCTCAAGGCCAAAGTGCTTGAAGCCTTGCTCAAGGTTCCCGCAGACCCGAAGAACCCCGTCCGTGTGTACGATGTGAGCGCGCCACGGCATCCGGTGACGCGGTGAACGCTTTATTTACCCGGTATTCCCGCGACACGCGGCTCCGGTTATTGAATGTCCGAACCATAGGAAATAGCGTTCCAACATGAGTTACTTGACATAACTATAACCTTCAACTCGAAGGTTAAGGTTCGAAGCTTCAAGCCCGACTCCACAGTTTTCGCAATAGGACACGAACAAGGGACACGTAACGTGGCAGCTCCGCAGAATTACTTGGCCGTCATCAAGGTCGTCGGCATCGGCGGCGGTGGCGTGAACGCAGTCAACCGCATGATCGAGGTCGGTCTTCGCGGCGTCGAATTCATTGCTGTCAACACCGATGCGCAGGCATTGTTGATGAGCGATGCAGACGTCAAGCTCGACATCGGGCGTGAGCTGACGCGCGGCCTGGGAGCCGGTGCGAACCCGGAGGTCGGCAAGCAGGCTGCCGAGGACCACGCCGAGGAAATCGAAGAGGTCATCCGCGGCGCGGACATGGTCTTCGTCACCGCCGGCGAAGGCGGCGGCACCGGCACCGGCGGCGCGCCCGTCGTCGCCCGCATCGCCCGCTCGCTTGGCGCGCTGACCATCGGCGTTGTCACCCGCCCGTTCACGTTTGAGGGCCGCCGTCGTGCGGGTTCTGCAGAGGCGGGCATCGACGCCCTCCGCGACGAAGTGGACACCCTGATCGTTATCCCGAACGACAGGCTTCTGTCCATCAGCGACCGCAACGTCTCCGTCCTGGACGCTTTCCGTTCCGCTGACCAGGTCCTGCTGTCCGGTGTCCAGGGCATCACGGACCTCATCACCACCCCCGGCCTGATCAACCTCGACTTCGCGGACGTCAAGTCCGTGATGCAGGGCGCGGGCTCCGCGCTGATGGGCATCGGCTCCGCCCGCGGTGAAGACCGTGCGGTGAAGGCTGCTGAGCTCGCCATTGCGTCGCCGTTGCTGGAAGCCTCCATCGACGGCGCCCATGGTGTCCTGCTCTCCATCCAGGGTGGTTCAGATCTTGGCCTGTTCGAAATCAATGAAGCTGCCCGCCTGGTCCAGGAAGTGGCCCACCCCGAAGCCAACATCATCTTCGGTGCCGTGATCGACGACGCACTCGGCGACGAGGCCCGTGTCACGGTCATCGCAGCCGGTTTCGACGACGTCAAGGCCACCTCTCCCTCCATGGACCAGTCGCAGCCGCAGGTTGCACCGCAGCGGCCTGCCGCGGCGCCCGCGCCGGCTCAGGCGCCCACCTCGGGCGGTAGCCACCAGCACAACGTCCAGCCGGTCCACGCCGGAGTCGGGGCGTCAGGCCTGAGCAACTGGGGCCAGCAGCGCCCGTCGGCGGTCCCCGCCGATTCAGGTTTCGACGTCGATCTGCCCTCCGTAGTGGAGCCGGACCTCTCGGGGAACCGCGCCGATGACCTGGATGTCCCCGACTTCCTGAAGTAGGCCCCGGGTTGTTCTATTGGCGGGCCGAAGTCTCTGCTGGCGTGAGTGTGGCGTTTACAGACACCCAGGCCGGCAATCTCGCCCTGCACGTCGGGGACGACGTCGCTGGCGTTCTCCAGCGCCGCGAGGCGTTGGAGAGCGCGGCCGGCATAACCCGTGGTTCCCTCCGGTTCATGGAACAGATCCACGGCACAGCCGTCGAAATGATGGAGCCGGCCACGCCGGCGCCAACCGCCGACGCCATGGTGTCGCGGGGACTGCCGCTGGCGGTCATGGTGGCCGACTGCATCCCCGCGGTGCTGGTGGGTCAGGGGCCGGGCGGTCCGGTCCTCGCCGCCGTGCACGCAGGCCGGCCGGGGATAGAAAACGGAATTCTCCCGGCGGCAGCGGAGCGGATGCGCTCAGCCGGGGCCACCGGCATCCGCGCCTGGCTGGGCCCGTCAATCTGCGGACGCTGCTATGAAGTGCCCGCGGACCTGCGCGGCCACGTGGCAGCGAAGGTGCCTGCAACGTGGGCCGCCACATCCTGGGGCACACCGGCACTTGATCTCCCGGCGGGGGCGAAAAGCCAGCTTGAAGCAGCCGGGGTTGTCATTGAATATGCGGGCCCGTGCACGCTCGAGTCCGACGATCTTTTCTCCTACCGCAGGTCCCGCACCACCGGGCGCTTTGCCGGACTGGTGTGGTCGCATGAATGAGGATGTAGTGGAGGACAACCCGGCGCGGATGGCTGATCTGGCGGAACGCCTCGCCGCCGTGCAGCGTCGCATTGAAGCCGCCGTCCAGGATTCAGGCCGGGCGGGGGAACGGCCCACGCTGATTGTGGTCACCAAGTTCCACCCGGCCGCGGATATCAGGCGCCTCGCCGCGCTGGGCGTCCGCGACGTCGGCGAGAACCGGGATCAGGAAGCCTCTTCGAAGGCGGCCGAACTGGCGGGCCTCGGCCTCAACTGGCACTTCGTCGGGCAGTTGCAGAGCAAAAAAGCGAAATCCGTGGCCAAATATTCCCACGCGCTCCATTCGGTGGACCGGCTGGCCTTGGTGGATGGCCTGGAGCGCGCCATGGCGGTGGAACAGGAGCGGACGGGCCGGGGAGCCCTGGAATGCTTCATCCAAGTCAGCCTCGACGACGACGCCGGCACCCACCGCGGCGGCGCGGCTGCGGCGGAGGTGCCGCTCCTGGCCGAGCGGTTGGCGGCTGCGGCAGGACTGGAACTGGCGGGTGTTATGGCCGTCGCCCCGTTGGGCACCGGCCCGGCTGCAGCTTTCGAAAAGCTGGCAGCCATCTCGATGCGCTTGGTGGCCGAGCATCCCGGCGCAACGGCCATCTCGGCCGGCATGAGCCAGGACCTGGAAGCGGCCATCCGTTTCGGTGCGACACACCTGCGGATCGGTTCCGATATTCTCGGATCGCGTCCTGACGTGGGGTAGCGTCGAACCCATAGGAAGTGAGTGGCGGGGGATTCAAGGCTGTCAAGTCATTGGGCGGCCCGCCTACGGACACGATTAGGAGTCGACCATGGCCGGCGCTCTGCGCAAGACAATGATCTATCTTGGGCTCGCCGATGGCGATGAACACTACGAGTCCGAGCACACCACAACACGTAAGGACGAGGACGATTCGATGGAAGTTGACCGCGAGGAACGCCGTGCACCGGCACCCGTCCGCGATGTCAGCCGCGAGTCATCTCACGCCCCCGAAGAGGAATACCGCGCACCAGTGACCCCCATCAAGCGTGCGGCCTCGAGCCGCGAAGAACCGTCCGGGCTTCGGCAGATCACCACGATCCACCCGCGGTCCTACAACGACGCCAAGCTCATCGGTGAGAGTTTCCGGGACGGCATCCCGGTCATTATGAACGTGACCGACATGGGCGAAGCGGACGCCAAGCGTCTCGTCGACTTCTCGGCCGGTCTGGTTTTCGGACTCCGGGGCAGCATCGAACGCGTCACCAACAAGGTTTTCCTGCTGTCGCCGTCGTACATTGAAGTCATTGGCGATGACAAAAAGGTCAGCGAGACCCAGGCCAGCTTCTTCAATCAAAGTTAGCCCTGAGCATATTCCAGATGCCAGACAGGTACACCTGTCTGGCATCTGTGCTGAAATAGACAAGAAACATTGGCAAGGCACCGCGGTATCGGGAATGGACATGGAGATATGAGTTAAGTCATGGGAATTATTTTCGGACTTGTCTATATCGCCCTTTTGCTGTTCTTCGTGGCGTTGATCATCCGGCTGGTTTTTGACTGGGTCCAGATGTTTGCCAAGGGATGGCGTCCGCGTGGTATCGCCCTTGTGGCGGCCCACACTGTGTATTCGATCACCGATCCGCCGCTGAAGGGGCTCCGTAGGCTGATCCCGCCGTTGAGGCTCGGAGGGGTGACCTTGGACCTCGGGTTCCTGGTCCTGTTCATCGGCGTCAGCATCGCGATGGCGGTCACCAGGGGTTTCGCGTAATCTTCGACAAGACCTAGCAGAGCGGGCGGAGTTCCTGCAATTGGAACTCCCTCTGAGCCGCGAAGAAATCTCCGGTTTGACACTCAGTGTTGAATTAGAGGAACCAGACAATATTTAGGTACCGTAGTTTTGACGGCCGGAAGGCCTACTGACTAACTAGACCAATGAGGTGACCAGATGGCTTTGACGCCAGAAGACGTTGTCAACAAGCGCTTTCAGCCGACCAAGTTCCGCGAAGGCTACGACCAGGATGAAGTTGACGACTTCCTGGACGAGATCGTTGTGGAACTCAGGCGCCTGAACCAGGAGAACGACGAGCTCCGCAAGAAGCTTGCAGAATCAGGTTCCGGCGTGCCGGCCAGCTCCGCTGCGTCCGCCCCCGTGGTCGAGAAGGTTCCCGCCCCCGTCAAGGCTGACAAAGTTGAGTCCCCGGCGAAGGCTGAAGTCGAGACTAAAACTCCCGACGCTGCCAAGAAGAAGGAAGCCGAGCCGGCCGCACCTGTTGCCGCCGTTCCAGCGGCTGCGCCCGCCGCAGCCGCTGGAAGCACGGTTTCGGCCGAGTCCGCAGCAGGACTGCTCGCCATGGCGCAGCAGATGCACGACCGTCACGTCGCCGACGGTCAGTCCCAGAAGGACAAGATCATCGCCGAGGCCCAGATTGAGGCCAGCAGCCTGGTCAACGATGCCCAGGAGAAGTCCCGGAAGATCCTCGGTGCCCTCGAGCAGCAGCGCTCCGTCCTGGAACGCAAGGTAGAGCAGCTCCGCGGCTTCGAACGCGACTACCGCTCACGCCTGAAGGCCTACATTGAAGGCCAGCTTCGCGACCTTGACGCCCGCGGTTCCGTAGCGGCCCCCGAGGTTGAAGCGAACTAGTCCGCCAAGCACGTATTCTGAGAACCGGTGGCTGAGGATTCCTCGGCTGCCGGTTTTTGGGATTTAACATCGGTTTCACAAAATGAAAGCACCATGACTGACCACCTCGCCGCTGACGCCGCAAACCCTTCTCCCTCATCGGCCCGCCCCCGGCAGGCACTCCTGCTCTCGCTCTTCGCCGGCTTCGCCGTCTTTGCGTACGTACTGGACCAGCTGACAAAACTGTGGGTGACGTCCTCGATGGTGGAGGGTGAACGTATCCCGGTGCTGCCGCCGCTCCTGCACTGGTACTTCATCCGAAATTCCGGAGCCGCATTTTCGATCGGTGAAAATGTCACCTGGGTGTTCTCCATCATCATGGCCGGCGTCGCCATCGCCATCCTGTTCCAGGTGCGCAAGCTGGGCTCGGCCTGGTGGTCGCTGGCACTGGGACTTCTCCTGGGCGGAGCCCTGGGCAACCTGACGGACAGGCTCTTCCGGGAGCCCTCGTTCGGCATGGGGCATGTGGTGGACTTCATCCAACTGCCGAATTTTGCGATCTTCAACATCGCCGATTCCGCCGTGGTTTCAGCAGTGGTCATCATCTGCATCCTGACGTTGCGGGGGACCGCCCTTGATGGCTCACGGCACGTCACAGCGCCACGGAAAGAGGCAGCCCAGCCGAAGGACACGGACGGTGTCTGAGCGTGTGGTAGTCGCCGACGAAGTCGGCGGAACACGGGCGGACGCCGGGCTCGCCAAGCTGATGGGGATTTCCCGGTCGATGGCCGCGACCCTCATCGCCGAGGGCAACGTGGTGAGCCGCGGCAAGAAGCTCGGCAAGTCCGCGCGGTTGGTTACCGGCGATGTCCTGGAAGTGACGGTGCCTGAACGACGGGACCCGCTCGAAGTGGTGGAGGAAGTTGTGGAAGGCCTGAAAATCCTGCTGGACGACGACGAATTTGTTGTTGTGGACAAGCCAGTGGGCGTTGCCGCGCATCCTTCCCCCGGCTGGGTAGGCCCCACCGTGGTTGGCGGTCTCGCCGGGGCCGGATTCCGGATCTCGACGTCCGGTTCCCCCGAGCGGGTGGGGATCGTGCACCGGCTCGACGTCGGCACGTCCGGGGTAATGGTGGTGGCCAAAACGGAGCGCGCCTATACGGCCCTGAAGCGGGCCTTCAAGGAGCGCACCGTGGACAAGGTCTACCACGCGGTGGTCCAGGGGCTCCCGGACCCGCTGGAGGGCACTATCGACGCGCCAATCGGGCGCCACCCCGGACACGACTGGCGCTTTGCCGTGATCGAAGACGGCAGGCCGTCGATCACGCACTATGAGGTGTTGGAGGCGTTTGGCAAGGCCACCCTGGTGGAGGTGCACCTTGAGACCGGGCGCACACACCAGATCCGTGTCCACTTTTCGGCGTTGCGGCACCCATGCGCCGGAGACCTTACCTACGGGGCGGATCCTCGGCTCGCCGCCACCCTGGGCCTGACCCGGCAATGGCTCCATGCCCGGCAGCTCGGCTTCGACCACCCGGCCACGGGGGAACGCGTCACCGTGACCAGCGAATACCCGCAGGATCTGTCCTTTGCCCTCGCAGTCCTGGAGTCGGGGGAAGCCTAGCGGCGGGGTCGCTGGGCCTTGGCCGGCCGGCCAGCGCTTAGAATGGTGCGGTGACTTCCAGCAATGCCTCGTTCGTCCATCTCCATAACCACACCGAATACTCCATGTTGGACGGCGCAGCCCGCCTGGGTGAGCTCTTCAACGAGACTGAACGCCTCGGGATGCCGGCACTGGCCACCACCGACCACGGATACCTGTTCGGGGCTTTCGATTTCTGGAAGCGCGCCACGGACCAGGGGATCAAGCCGATTATCGGTGTGGAAGCCTACGTAACCCCCGGTACTGCGCGCACGGACAAAAGCCGTGTCCGTTGGGGCGAGGAACACCAGCGCAAGGACGACATCTCCGGCGGTGGTTCCTACACGCACATGACGCTGTTGAGCTACAACAACGTCGGCATGCGCAACCTCTTCCGGGCTTCGTCCATCGGCTCGCTGGACGCAGTTTTCGGCAAATGGCCGCGTTTGGACCGTGAGCTCCTCAACACATACTCCGAGGGCCTGATCGCCACCACGGGCTGCCCTTCGGGGGAGGTCCAGACCCGGCTGCGGCTGGGCCAGTACCGCGAGGCCTTGGAAGCCGCCTCGGAATTCCGTGACATTTTCGGTGCGGAGAACTATTTCTGCGAACTGATGGACCACGGCCTGGACATCGAACGACGGGTCACGGGGGACCTGCTGCGGCTGGCCAAGGACCTGAACCTGCCGCTGGTGGCCACCAACGACCTTCACTACACGCACGAACATGACGCCAAGGCGCACGAGGCCCTGCTTGCCATCCAGTCAGGTTCCACGCTGCTGGAGCCGTCCTATGACAACGGCGGCTCTCGCTTCGCTTTCTCGGGCAGCGGCTACTACCTCAAATCCCCGCAGGAGATGCGGGAGTTGTTCAGGGACCACCCGGACGCTTGCGACAACACCCTGCTGATCGCCGAGCGCTGCGATGTCTCATTCAACACCGGCGCAAACTACATGCCGAGGTTTCCGTGCCCGCCGGGTGAGGACGAGACATCCTGGCTGGTCAAGGAAGTTGCCACGGGACTGGAATACCGGTACCCGGGCGGTGTCCCGGACAAAGTCCGCACCCAGGCCGACTACGAGCTCGAAGTCATCACCTCCATGGGGTTCCCGGGATACTTCCTGGTGGTGGCCGACTTCATCAACTGGGCGAAGAAGAACGGCATCCGCGTCGGTCCCGGCCGTGGCTCCGGCGCCGGCTCCATGGTGGCGTACGCCATGCGAATCACGGACCTTGATCCGCTCCTTCACGGTCTGATCTTCGAGCGGTTCCTCAACCCTGACCGGGTGTCCATGCCTGACTTCGACGTTGACTTCGATGACCGGCGCCGGTCCGAAGTCATTGACTACGTAACCCGGAAATACGGCGACGAGCGCGTGGCAATGATTGTCACGTACGGCACCATCAAAACCAAGCAGGCGCTGAAGGACTCCTCCCGTGTGCTGGGCTACCCGTTCAGCATGGGGGAGCAGCTGACCAAGGCGCTCCCGCCGGCCGTGATGGCCAAGGACATCCCGCTCGCCGACATCCAGAACAAGGACTCAAAGCGCTACAGCGAGGCGGGTGACTTCCGCCAGCTGATCGCTACCGATCCTGAGGCCGCGAAGGTCTTCGAGACTGCCCTCGGCATTGAGGGGCTGAAGCGCCAGTGGGGAGTGCACGCTGCTGGCGTCATTATGTCCTCGGATCCCATCATCGACGTCATCCCGGTCATGCGCCGTATCCAGGACGGCCAGGTGATCACGCAGTTCGACTACCCCACGTGTGAGGGCCTGGGGCTGATCAAGATGGACTTCCTCGGCCTGCGGAACCTGACGATCATTTCCGACGCCCTGGAGAACATCAAGCTCAACCGCGGCATGGACCTGGACCTGGACAGCCTGGCCCTGGATGACGTGGCCTCCTATGAACTGCTGGCCCGGGGCGACACCCTGGGTGTGTTCCAGCTTGATGGCGGTCCCATGCGGTCCCTGCTGAAGCTGATGAAGCCTGACAACTTCGAGGACATCTCCGCCGTGCTGGCTCTTTATCGGCCCGGTCCGATGGGCGCGAACGCGCACACCGACTACGCGCTGCGCAAGAACGGGATCCAAGAAGTCATCCCTATCCACCCCGAGCTCAAGGAACCGCTTGCTGAAATCCTTGGCGGGACCTACGGCCTGATCGTTTATCAGGAGCAGGTGATGGCCGTAGCCCAGAAACTCGCCGGCTATTCGCTCGGGCAGGCAGACATCCTGCGGCGCGCCATGGGCAAAAAGAAGAAATCCGAGCTGGACAAGCAGTTCGCCGGATTCTCCCAGGGCATGCAGGACAACGGCTACTCCATGGCCGCAGTGAAGACCCTGTGGGACATCCTGCTGCCGTTCTCCGACTACGCTTTCAACAAGGCCCACTCGGCCGCGTATGGCGTGATCTCCTACTGGACCGCGTACCTGAAGGCGCACTTCGCGCCGGAGTACATGGCTGCCCTGCTGACGTCGGTCGGTGACGACAAGGACAAATCGGCAATCTACCTCAACGAATGCCGGCGCATGGGAATCACCGTGCTGCCGCCGGACGTGAACGAATCCGCGCTTAACTTCACTCCCGTAGGCACCGACATCCGATTCGGCATGGGTGCCATCCGCAACGTGGGCGTCAATGCCGTTGAAGCGATGGTGGCCGCGCGCGAGAAGGAAGGCGCCTACACGTCCTTCAAGGACTACCTCATGAAGGTCCCCGCGGTGGTCTGCAACAAGCGGACCATTGAATCCCTGATCAAGGCCGGAGCCTTCGATTCCCTCAACCACCACCGGCGTGCCCTGGCGATGATCCATGAAGAGGCCATCGACTCCGTGATTACCCTCAAGCGAAACGAAGCAATCGGCCAGTTCGATCTCTTCGCCGGTTTCGAGGAGGCCGAATCCGAAGCGTCGCTGAGCATCGAGATCCCCGACCTGCCGGAATGGGAGAAGAAGGACAAGCTCTCCTTTGAGCGCGACATGCTTGGCCTGTATGTGTCAGACCACCCGCTGCAAGGCCTGGAAGGACTCCTCAGCCAGCACGCGGACCAGTCCATCACCTCGATCATCGGCGAAGACGGGCCGCACGACGGCGCCATCATCACCATCTCCGGCATGATCACCTCGCTCAGCCGCAGGATCGCCAAGGCGAGTGGCAACGCCTATGCCCGGGCCGAAATCGAAGACCTCGGCGGTTCGATGGAGGTGATGTTCTTCGGCCAGGTCTACGGCCCCATCGCGTCGGTCCTTGCCGAGGACCTGATCGTCGTGGTCAAGGGCCGCCTGCAGCGGCGGGACGACGGTGCCGTGGCGCTGAACTGCATGGAACTGTCCGTTCCGGACCTCAGTGAAGGAACCAACGGCCCCGTGCTCATTTCGATGCCCACGCACAAGGCCACCGAGGCTGTTGTCACCGAACTGGGCGATGTCCTTCGGAACCATCGGGGGAACTCGGAAGTCAGGCTGCACCTGCAGGGTGACACCCGGACGGAAGTCATGGGGCTGCCCGTCCATCTCAGGGTCAACCCCAGTCCGTCACTGTTCGGTGACCTGAAGGTGCTCCTGGGCCCAACCTGCCTGGATAACTAGGTTCCGGTAATCAGATCTGGTAGTCCAGGGGGACCGGCTGGCCATAGCCGCCGGCGTGGTACAGGAGCGGCGAGCCGTCGTCGCCCACTTCGCCGTCCACAACCTCGACAACCACCACGGCATTGTTCTCGAAGGAGAGCCGCATCTGGATCTTACCAATCAGCCAGCCGGCGACGTCTTTGAGGATCGGGACCTCGTGCGGGCCAAGTTTCCAGTGGTCCCCGCCGAACCTGTCCCTGGTGCGCGCGAAACGGTCTGCTAGCGCCTGGTTTTCCAGGCCCAGCATGTGGACACCGAGGTGGGTGGCGTTGGCCACGGCCGGCCAGGAACTTGAACTGCGGGCCATATTGAACGTGAACCGCGGCGGCTGTGCGGAAAGTGACGCCACGGACGTGGCGGTGAAGCCGTAGGGCTCGCCCTGGTAGTTCACGGTGATGATGGCGACCCCCGCCGCATGCCGCCGGAACATTTCCTTGAAAGTGCCCTCGAACGGCGTTTTGTCTGTCATCGTAAAATTTGCTCCCTGGAAAGCAGGCTGAAATGGACTCTTCCTTAAGGGTATTAGTCCCCGCCGGACAGCGAGCAATCGCTGGGCCCGGCACGTCATCTGTCAAGACTGCCCACGTCATCTGACCGGACACGCCGAGATTTGTTAAGGTTTGTTTCATGAGAGAACACATCAGCCGCCGGTCCGCCCGGCTGCCGTGGAAATGCTTTGCCGCTGCTGCTGCCGGTGGTGTTCCTGTCGGCCTGTTGTGGTGGCTGCTTGCCCCAGGTGGCTTGAACCTGATCACGCGCGACCCCGCCCTGACAGCCGGGACCAATCCGGACGTATGGCTGCCCAGGGACCTCACCCTTGCTGGACTTTGTGTGTTCGCAGGGTGCCTGGTCGCCGTGTTCCTGGCCGATAAGGGCGGCCGCGATGCGCAGGCGGCCTTTCTCCTGGGCCTGGCCGGCGGATTGGGCGGGGCCCTGATCGCGTGGCTGACCGGCGTCCTTGCGGGCCAGCTGTGGGGCGGACCCGCAGACACGTCGGTCAATGCCAGCGTCGCGTTCTCGCTCCGGTCTCTGCCCGTGCTTATTTTGTGGCCGGCCGCGACTGCCGCGTCCGTGTTTGTCCTAAGCCTGGTGAACCTGCTCAAGAGCGGGCCCGGGATCGCGGGCACGCCGGTAGCCGAAGGCAGTGCGCCCGGCGCGTAAAATGGACCGGTGACCATTTCTCCTGAATTTCCAGCCACACCCGCTGCCGCCGCTGTCAGCTTCCGGACAGTCGACCTTCGCGGCAAGGGTCTGACCCTCGCCGGTTTGCGCGCCGCCGTTCCCCGGGCGCGGCAGCACACCGTGGCGGATGCGGAACAAAAGGTACTGGACATCATCAAGGCCGTCCGGACGGACGGCTTTGCCGCCCTCAGCGACCTGGCATTCCGTTTCGACGGAGTCCAGCAGATCCACCCGCGGGTCCCGTCAGCATCCCTGGCCCGGGCGCTGGCGGAGCTGGATCCGGCGGTCCGCGGCGCGCTGGAAGAATCCATCAGCCGCGCCCGGCGCTTCGCGGACGGGCAGCGGCCGCGTGATCTCGACGTTGAACTCGGCGATGGCGCGCTGGTGAGCCAGAATTGGGTTCCGGTTTCTCGGGTGGGTTTGTACGTGCCCGGTGGCCTTGCCGTCTATCCGTCGTCGGTCATCATGAATGTTGTCCCGGCACTGGCTGCGGGGGTGCAGTCCATCGCCCTGGCATCGCCGCCGCAGAAAGATTTCGGCGGCCTCCCGCACCCCACCATCCTCGCGGCAGCGGCCCTGCTCGGCATCGACGAGGTCTACGCGATCGGCGGTGCACAGGCAATCGCTGCCTTCGCCTACGGCGTGGAGGCAAATGACGCCGGGCCCGCTTTGGAACCCGTTGATGTAGTCACGGGTCCGGGAAACATTTTTGTGGCGACGGCGAAGCGTCTGGTCAAGGGTGTGGTGGGCATCGATTCCGAGGCGGGAACCACCGAAATCGCCATTCTGGCTGATTCAACGGCGCAACCTGACCTCGTGGCATCAGACCTGATCAGCCAGGCGGAGCATGACCCCCAGGCGGCTTCCGTGCTCATCACGGACTCGGATGACCTTGCCGCGGCAGTCCGCATCGAACTGGACCGGCAGGCGGCCGGCACCAAGCACTCCGCGCGCGTATGTGAGGCGCTGTCCGGCCCGCAGTCGGGAGTGGTCCTGGTGGAGGACCTGGAACAAGGCATCGCCGCATGCGACGCCTACGCTGCTGAACACCTTGAAATCATGACCGCGGATGCGCCGGCGGTAGCTGCCCGGATCCGGAACGCCGGCGCGATCTTTGTGGGGGACTATAGTCCTGTCAGCCTGGGCGACTACTGCGCCGGCTCCAACCACGTCCTGCCCACCAGCGGGACGGCGGCGTTCTCCTCGGGTCTGAACGTGACCACCTTCCTGCGCGCCATCCAGGTCATTAACTACAGCCGCGCCGCGCTGCAGGAAGTCAGCGGCCACATTGTGAGCCTGTCCGGCGCCGAGGACCTGCCGGCGCACGGTGAAGCTGTCACGGCACGCTTCCGTCATGCCCGCTGATACAGACGGTCTGCGGCGCATGCTGCAGGCACCACTACATGTGGTAATTACAGGATTGTTATTCCGCAACATGTAGTCGTAAACTGAGGGACGGAGAGGTCTGCCGGGGCCGGAAACATCGGCGCCGGAAGACATCGAGGGAGGGGACACCATGTACTGTCCATTTTGCCGCAATCCGGACTCCCGCGTCGTGGACAGCCGCATGGCCGATGACGGCTCGGCCATCCGCCGCCGCCGGCAGTGCCCGGAATGCGGCCGCAGGTTTACCACCGTGGAAACCACCAGCCTTTCGGTGATCAAACGCTCCGGAGTGGGTGAACCCTTCAGCCGCAGCAAGGTTATCAACGGCGTGCGTAAGGCATGCCAGGGCAGGCCGGTCAGCGAAGATGACCTGGCGCTCCTGGCCCAGGAGGTGGAGGAGCAGATCCGTGCCTCTGGCGCGGCCGAAATCGACGCCCATGAAGTTGGCCTGATCATCCTTGGTCCGCTGCAGAAGCTTGACCAGGTGGCCTACCTTCGCTTTGCGAGCGTGTACCAGGCGTTCGAATCCCTGGAGGATTTCGAGACCGCCATTGCACTGCTCCGCCATGAATCAGTGGGAGAAGGCACGCAACGCACGGCGGCGGCCGCCAAGAGCTCCGAAAAGAGCCCCCTGTAAACTCCGGTGGTGGCCGCGGAGGGGAAGCCGCCGCCACCACCGGCACCGGCTGCCCCTCGGGCGCCGGTCAGCCACCGGTTATTTTGTGAGCTTGTGCTTCACGGCAATTTCGACGGCCGCGCCGACAATCCCGGCCTCATTCTTGAGTTCGGCCGGCACAATCGGGGTCCGCAGTTTCATGTGCGGCAGGTATTCGTCGGCGCGCTTGGAGATGCCGCCGCCCACGATGAACAGTTCAGGCGAGAAGAGGAATTCCACGTGGGAGAAGTAGCGCTGCAGCAGCACGCTGTATTCCTCCCAGGTCAGTCCGTCCCGTTCACGGGCCACCGCTGAGGCCTTGCTTTCGGCGTCAAAGCCGTCGATCTCCAGGTGCCCCAGTTCCGCGTTGGGGACGAGCCGTCCGTCGAAGATGAATGCCGAGCCGATTCCGGTGCCCAAGGTGATGACCAGGACAGTTCCGTCCACGCCCTTGCCCGCGCCATAACGGGCTTCCGCCAGTCCGGCGGCGTCGGCGTCGTTGATGACCTCCACCGGGCGGCCAAGCCGTGCGGTGAGCAACGCGTCAATGTCGGTGTTGAGCCAGCTTTTGTCAACGTTAGCCGCCGAATGGACCACGCCATGCTGGATGATGCCAGGGAAGGTGACCCCCACGGGCGAGTCGGCGGCCGGAGCCTCCGGGCGGCTTGAAAGCTCGGCAACCACCTGCGCCACAACGTCCGCTACGGCGTCAGGGGTGGCGGGCTGGGGCGTAGGCACGCGGAACCGTTCCCCCAGGAGCTTGCCTTTTTTCAGGTCGACGATGCCGCCCTTGATTCCCGTGCCGCCGATGTCAATGCCGATCAGCGGGGCGTTCTTGTGCGACTTCTCGTCCTTCTTGGCCAATGTTGTTCCGTTCGTGGCTGGGCGGGCTGGTCGGCCGGACGGCTGACCGGGAAATTTCAGGGGAGCGTGAGGATTTCGGCGCCGGACTCTGTTACCAGCAGGGTGTGCTCAAACTGGGCGGTCCGCTTGTGGTCCCGGGTGACAACTGTCCAGTCGTCTTCCCACATGTCCCATTCGATGGTGCCGAGTGTCAGCATGGGTTCGATGGTGAACACCATGCCGGTCTCGATCACGGTGTTGTAGGCCGGCGCCGCATCATAGTGCGGGATGATCAGGCCCGTATGGAACGCTTCGCCGACGCCATGGCCGGTGAAGTCCCGCACCACGCCGTAGCCGAACCGCTTGGCGTAGGACTGGATGGCGCGGCCGATCACGTTGATCTCCCGGCCGGGGGCCACTGCTTTGACGGCGCGGTTGAGGGATTCCCGGGTGCGCTCCACCAGCAGGCGCGATTCGTCGTCCACGTCGCCCACCAGGAAGGTGTGGTTCGTGTCGCCGTGTACCCCGTTAATAAATGCCGTGATGTCGATATTTAGGATGTCGCCGTCCCGGACGACGGTGCTGTCCGGGATGCCGTGGCAGATCACTTCATTCAGCGACGAGCACAGGGATTTCGGGAACCCGCGGTAGCCCAGTGTGGACGGGTAGGCCTTGTGGTCCAGCAGGAATTCGTGACCCACCTTGTCCAGCTGGTCGGTGGTCACACCGGGCCTGATGTGGTTGCCCACCTCAACGATGGCCTGTGCGGCGATCCGGCTGGCGATCCGGATTTTCTCTACGGTCTCGGCGGACTTGATTTCGGAGCCGGTGAACTTGGCCGGGCCGGGCTTGCCCACGTATTCCGGGCGCGTGATGGACGCTGGAACGGGGAGCTGCGGACTTACGGTTCCCCGGGTAAGGGTGCCGGTGGGTGCAGTCGAGGCTAGGGAAGGCATAGATTGATCATATAAGGCACCGCATTAGGCCAAGTAACTGGGAGCCCCAAGCTGTCCGCATCGACGTTTAAGTTACGTGGATCACGGCCGGGCCTCCGCCAGCCGGAACGAGGAGCACCGATGACTGAGTACTGGTACAACGTGAACACCCACGAGGTGGAAGAAGACGCACTCTCGGACTGGAGCCAGCTGATCGGCCCCTACAAAACGCGGGAAGAGGCCGAACACGCCCTCGAAAAGGTCCGGGCCCGGAATGAGTCGTGGGAAAAGGGCGATGACGACTGAACCGCACTCATCTGCCGGCCCGTGACGTGCCAGCGCCCAGAACGGCCCCGCGTCCCGCCGTGGCCTAGAAAGAGTGTTCCGGGCCGGGGAACGCACCTGTTCGGACCTCGTCGCCGTACGCCTTCGCCGCGTCACTGAGCGCCGTGCGCAGGTCGGCGTACTGTTTGACGAACTTCGCCATCCTGCCGCCGCGGAACCCGGCCATGTCCTGCCACACCAGCACCTGCCCGGTAGTGGCATTGCCGGCGCCGATCCCGACCGTCGGCACGCTGACCGCCGCGTCAACGGCGGCTGCCGTGTCCGCCGGAACCATTTCCATCAGGACGGCGAACGCCCCCGCCTCTACCAGCGCCACCGCGTCGTCAATCAGGCGCTGCGCATCCTCCCCGCGGCCCTGGACCCGGTAGCCGCCCAGCGCGTGTTCACTCTGGGGGGTGAAGCCGATATGGGCCATGACCGGGACGCCGGCCTGGACCATGGCGCGGACGGTTTCCGCGTAGTATTTTCCGCCCTCGATTTTGACGGCGTGGGCCAGCCCT
Source organism: Pseudarthrobacter sp. AB1 (assembly GCF_014926485.1). Classification (NCBI taxonomy): domain Bacteria; kingdom Bacillati; phylum Actinomycetota; class Actinomycetes; order Micrococcales; family Micrococcaceae; genus Pseudarthrobacter; species Pseudarthrobacter sp. AB1. The sequence continues at coordinate 20,123 of NZ_PZKO01000006.1, read as the reverse complement.
TCCTTGAGGAACCGGACGCCTGTTTCGACACCCTGCTGCGCCGAAACTTCGTAACTGCCGAACGGCAGGTCTGCCACCACCAGGGCGCGCTTGGCGGACCGCGCCACGGCGCGGCAGAGAGGGAGGAGTTCATCCACCGTGACGGGCAGGCTGGTCTCGTTGCCGAAAACGTTGTTGGATGCCGAATCGCCCACCAGGAGGACCTCGATGCCGGCCTGGTCGAAGATCTCCGCGCTGTACTGCTCATAGGCGGTCAGCATGGCGAAGCGATTACCGTCCCGCTTGGCCTGCTGCAGGTGGTGAATGCGCACTCTGGGTGCGGGCTTCGCGTTAATTTCCGACGACGGTGCCTGCACCGGTGCAGGTCCGGTTCCGTAGGGGGCGCGTACTTCAGCGGACGCGCTTGACTCAGAGCTATTGGTGGAGTCCATGGCAAGAGCGTAATGCGGCACGGGCAGTCCTAGCCACCGCAGACGGGCCAACGGACCGTGATCCGTGTCATATTCAAGTGCCCGGCGAGGGCATATTTGCCACCTGCGGGCTCGGCCGGCGGGGCTGCCGTGTTAACGCTGTGTTACGCGCGGTGCGGTCGCCCGCATTGGAGCCGATTGCTTAGTAAAGTAATGGTGAACTGCTGCCGGACGCCGCTTCCGCGGGCCCGGGGCATGAACGATTGACCGGAGAAGAGGCCATCATGGACCGCCAGCAAGAGTTTGTCCTGCGCACAATCGAGGAGCGCGACGTACGGTTCGTACGTTTGTGGTTCACCGACGTCGTAGGTTCACTCAAATCGGTGGCACTTGCCCCGGCCGAGGTTGAAGGGGCCTTTGAGGAGGGACTCGGTTTCGACGGTTCAGCCATCGAAGGCCTGGCGCGCGTGTTCGAATCGGACATGCTGGCGCAACCGGATCCGTCCACCTTCCAGATCCTGCCGTGGCGTGGCGAGACGGAACAGACGTCGAGGATGTTCTGCGACATCCTGACTCCGGACGGCGAACCGTCGGCCGCGGATCCCCGTAATGTCCTCAAGCGCACGCTGGCCAAGGCCGCGGACATGGGGTTTACGTGCTACACCCACCCGGAGATCGAGTTCTACCTCCTCAAGTCCCAGCAGCCCGGGCCCGACGGCGCGCCCATACCCGTTGACGAGGGCGGCTACTTCGACCACGTTCCCGGCGGCGTGGCGCAGGACTTCCGCCGCACGGCCGTAACCATGCTGGAATCCGTGGGTATTTCGGTGGAGTTCAGCCACCATGAAGCCGGTCCCGGCCAGAACGAGATCGACTTGCGCTACGCGGACGCCCTGCAGACCGCGGACAACATCATGACGTTCCGCACGGTGATCAAGGAAGTGGCCCTCCAACAGGGCACCTACGCCACGTTTATGCCCAAGCCCTTCACCGACCACCCCGGCTCCGGGATGCACACGCACTTCTCGCTGTTCGAGGGCGACACTAACGCTTTTTATGAGGCGGGCGCCGAATTCCAGCTCTCCAAAACCGCCCGCCAATTCATCGCAGGCATCCTGAAGCACGCCCCCGAGTTCACCGCTGTGACCAACCAGTTTGTGAACTCCTACAAGCGGCTCTGGGGTGGCGGCGAAGCGCCGAGCTACCTCAGCTGGGGGCACAACAACCGTTCTGCCCTGGTCCGGGTCCCGCTGTACAAGCCCGGCAAGGGCCAGTCGGCCCGGATCGAATACCGCGGCATTGATTCAGCGGCGAACCCCTACCTTGCCTATGCCGTCCTGCTGGGGGCCGGACTGAAGGGGATCGAAGAAGGCTACGAGCTGCCCGCCGCAGCAGAGGACGACGTCTGGTCACTCAGCTCCGCCGAGCGTCGTGCCATGGGCCACGACCCCCTGCCCGCCAGCCTTCACGATGCCATCAGGTCCATGGAGGACTCCGAGCTGATGCCGCAGATCCTTGGTGAGCAGGTCTTCGAGCACTTCCTGCGCAACAAGCGTGCCGAATGGCAGGACTACCGGCTCCAGGTGACGCCCTACGAACTGCAGCGCAACCTCGGCATTCTTTAGGCGGCGGTGAGCCTCGCACGCCGCCTCATCTCAGCCGGCTTCAGTGACCTGGAGAAGGGTGAGCGCTTCCTTGCTGCCCCGGAGCTGGTTGGCCTGGACCCGGACAGGATTTTCGCCGGCCTGCAGCTGGCCGCCAACCCCGACACCGCCCTGCAGTCACTGGTGCGGCTGATTGAAAAGCACCCGGGTCTCCGGGAGCTGGCGGCGGCCGATCCGGAGATCAGCGAGCCGCTCTACAGGGTGCTCGGGGCCTCCGAAGCGCTGGGGGAATTCCTTATCCGGCACCCGGAACACCTCGATGCCTTCGAAGTCACCGCCAGTCCCGAGCCACTGCAGGCAGATCCGGAGCAGCTCCGCTCTGTCCTCCTGAAATCTGTCCGCGCGGAACCCGCTTCAGCCCGGCCCGTGGCAGGAATGACCGGAACCGAGGCTTATGCGGCGCTGCGGTCGGCGTACCGCCGCGGGGTGGTGGACCTGGCGGTCAAGGACATGTGCGCCGCTGACCCGCTGGACTTTATGCCCGCCGTCGGGGCTGAGCTCGCTGATCTGGCGGGGGCCGCGATCGAAGCTGCGCTGGCAGTTTCCCGTGCCGAGGCTGCTGAGCACTTCAGCGCCGGGGAAGTGGCCGCCGTCGGCTTGGCTGTCATCGGGATGGGCAAATGCGGAGCGCGGGAACTGAACTATATTTCCGACGTCGACGTCATTTACGTGATCGACGCCGGCGACCTCGACGACGCCCGTGCCAACACCATCGGCACAGCCTTGGCCGCCGGCATTTCCCGGGCCATCTCGTCGGTGGCACGTGAGCCCGGCCTCTGGGAAGTGGACGCCAACCTGCGGCCGGAGGGCAAGTCCGGCCCCCTGGTCCGAACCCTCGCGTCGCACGAAAGCTACTACGCGCGCTGGGCGGAAAGCTGGGAATTCCAGGCACTCCTGAAGGCCCGGACCATCGCCGGCGACAGGGACCTTGGGGAGCGCTACGAAAAGGCCGTAGCCCCACTGATCTGGAGCTCCGCGGGCCGTGAAGGGTTCGTGGAGTCCGTGCAGGCGATGCGCCGCAGGGTCACCGAGCATATCCCGGCGGCGGAGGAACAGCGGCAGATCAAGCTTGGCCGGGGCGGCCTCCGGGACGTCGAGTTCACCGTGCAGCTGCTTCAGCTGGTGCACGGAAAATCCGACGAAACCCTCCGTCGCAGGGATACCACCGCGGCCATTGCGGCACTCTCTGCCGGGGGCTATATCGGCCGGACCGACGCCGCCGCTTTCGACCACGCCTACCGATACCTTCGCCTCCTGGAACACCGCATCCAGCTGTTCCAGCTCCGGCGGACGCACCTGATGCCTGTTGGCGAGGCGGCGCAGCGCGCCCTCGCAAAGGCAGTGCTCAGCCCCTTTTCCAATGACAGGCCGCCACCGGCTTCTCTCCTGGCTACCTGGCAGAAGACCAAACGCTCTGTCCGTGAACTGCATGAACGAATTTTCTACCGTCCGTTGCTTAATACCGCGGCCAAACTCAGCAGCGAGGACGCCAGGCTGACGCCTGAAGCCGCCCAGGGCCGCCTCGCCGCGCTGGGCTATCGCGACCCACAGGGCGCGATGCGGCACATTGAGGCGTTGACCGCCGGTGTCAGCCGGCGGGCAGCCCTGCAACGCCAGCTGTTGCCTATCCTGCTGGACTGGCTCGCCGAAGGCGTTGATCCCGACGCCGGGCTGCTCGCGTTCCGGCGCGTCAGTGAAGCCCTCGGCACCACCCACTGGTATCTGGGCATGCTCCGGGATTCCACGGCGGCCGCTGAACGGCTATGCCACGTGCTCTCCAACTCACGGCTGATTGCGGACCTTCTGGAGGTTTCGCCGGAATCGGTGGCATGGCTGGGTACCAACAAGGACCTTGTGCCATTGAACTTCGAAGCCCAATGGCAGGAAATCACGGCCAAAATGTCGCGGCACCCGGACCCGGAAAACGCCATGAGGCTGATCCGGCTGATCAGGCGCCGGGAGATCCTCCGGATCGCGATCGCCGATTCTGCCGGGCTGCTCAACCAGGACCAAGTGGGCGCGGCGCTGGCGGACACCGACCGGGCAGCGGTGCTGGGCGCCCTGCGTGTGGCCGAAGGAATCGTCACCGCTAAGGGACCGCTGAAGACCGCGATGCTGGTGGTGGCCATGGGCCGGCAGGGTGGCCGCGAGATCGGCTACGGCTCCGATGCCGACGTAATGTACGTGCACCGCGCGTTGCCGGGCTATACCGACGATGAGGCGCAGGATCAGGCGGCCCGGATTGTGGCCAAGGTCTCCAGCCTGCTCACGCAGCCACTCAAACCGGCCATTATGGCCGAGCGTGTACTGCAGATGGACGCCGATCTTCGGCCCGAAGGCAAGAACGGCGCCATGGTCCGCTCCCTCGATTCGTTTGCCGAATATTACCGCCGCTGGTCGTTGATCTGGGAAGCGCAGGCGCTGCTGCGGGCCCGGCCCATGGCGGGCGACGACGCCCTGGCCGAAGACTTTCTTTCACTCATCGACCCGATCAGGTACCCGGCATCGATTTCGGAGCAGGATGTCCGGGAGGTGCGCAGGGTAAAGGCGCGGGTGGAATCGGAGCGATTGCCGCGCGGCGCGGACCCCGCCCGCCACCTGAAGCTTGGCCGCGGGGGACTGAGCGACGTCGAGTGGCTGGTACAGCTACTCCAGCTCCAGCACGCTGCCAAGCATCCGGAACTGCGGACAACGTCCACGGTGGAGGCCCTTGACGCCGCGGCTTCACTGAACCTGCTCACGGCTGCCGACGCGAAGCTGCTGGCCGAGGCGTGGCGGCTCGCCAGCAGGATCCGGTCCGCCAACGTCATTTGGAGCGGCAGGGCTTCGGACCTGCTGCCATCTGCGCGGGGGGACCTGGAGGCGGTGGCCCGCTGGTGTGGCTACGAACCAGGCCACGCGGCCGCCTTGGAAGAGGACTACCTCCGGCTGAGCCGGCGTGCGCGGGGCGTGTTCGAGAAAGCCTTCTACGGACATTAGCGGCTGTTTGGGTCCTCCCCGGAGGGCTGCAGACAGCCGCAGAGGCGCGGTGCTAGGTTGGGGGCCATGGCAACGCAAATTTACGTGAACCTGCCCGTTAAGGACCTGAAGCGGTCCGTCGATTTCTTCACCGCCCTGGGCTTCTCGTTCAACCCGGACTACACCGACGAAAACGCGACCTGCATGATCATCAACGACAACGCCTTTGTCATGCTCCTGGTAGAGGGATTCTTCAAGACCTTCACCTCCAGGGACGTGGCCGACGCCACGAGTTCCACCGAAGCCATCGTGGCCTTTTCGGTGGACAGCAAGGAAGACGTTGACGCAACCGTACGCAAGGCGTTGGCCGCTGGCGGCGCCCCGTCGCAGGAAGTCCAGGACTACGGCTTTATGTACAACCACAGTTTCCAGGACCTGGACGGGCACCTGTGGGAGGTCCTGTGGACAGACGCTGCCGGTCCACCGGCCGACGACGGGGCTCCCGCCGGATCAGACGGACAGCCCACCTGAAAACCCGGGTCGATTCTGTCTGGCTCATCGCCCTGGATGACCTCGACGGTGACGCCCTTGCCATTCAGCTGGGTGAGGTAGCCAACCTTGAACTGGGCCCTGGACAAAGCAGCTTCGTTGGTGACCCGCTCCGCATGATCCTGGCGGGACTGGAGGAGGATTCGCGGTTCCCTTATGTCGTGGAGGCTGCGGGCTACGCCGTCGGCGTGCTGACCCTCCAGGCCGGTGCCGCGCGCCTGGCCGGCTGGCCGGACGAGGATTCCGCGTGGCTGCTACGCGGTTTACTGATCGACAGGCGCCACCAGGGGCGAGGCCTCGGACCGCGTGCGGCCGCGTCCGCAGTGGACGCCGCCGCGAAACTGACCGCCAGATGCGGAACCCACGAGGCCGGCGTCGTGCTTTCCGTCAACGAAACCAACCCGGCCGGGCTGGCCGCATACCGGACCGCCGGTTTTGTGGACCAAGGGCAGTACCTGGGCGGCAGTTCCGGACCGCAACGGACCATGTACCGGAGCTTCACAAAGTAATGTTCGGCGGTTTGCATTGCCTCCGGTTCAACATTGACCGATCATGAGGGTTGGCGGTGTTCTTCAAACCTTGTTGGGGGGAAGGCTTGAAAAGTCTTCGTCTCGGGGAGCACATGTCAGGGGGCTGGCTCCTGGTCTCAGCACGTCTGGAGGCAGCCCCCACCTTAAGGGACAAAAAAGTCCGCCCGGGCTGCAGCACTGATGCGGGCAGCCCGGGCGGACTTTTTGGCGGACTGAACGGGTTCAGCCGGGAATCTTGCTAGACGCCGTAGTAGAGCTCGAACTAAACAACGGTGGTTGGCTGGTGTTGAGTGGGCTAAAAATCAGCTAGATTCCGGCGTTTTCATGGTTGGTTCTGATTGTCTGAATTGGGCACTTTGCGGACCTCTTGCGGACTTTCTGCGGACTGATGGCGTGATGGTCACGTCCGCCCGTTAGACTCACGGCGTCTACCCAGTACCAAGAGAACGGCATCAGCCATGAACCACACCACGACTTCCCCTGTCGCTCCTGAGGGCTTCATCCAGGCAATGGACGCCTTGCAGCCTGATCTGCCGGCCGAATACTTCGATGGACCTTCCGAGACGGGCGACGGCTGGCGGATCGAAACAGTCTTCACCGTTGAGCGCGGAGTCGAGTTCGAGCTCGTGCCACTGAATGGAGGCTATTCGCTGGGCGTGCTTTCGGCATCCCAGGCACTCGAAGCGGGAACCGCGCTGGCAAGGCTCGCTACCAAGTACGCCTGACGCGGCCGTCAGCGCCTAGAAACTGCCCCGGCTCCGGTTATCGGTCCGGGGCTTTTCTATGCCGTCAGCTCCAGCCGTGGTGCTTGGCGATCTGCTCCGCCGTGGCCTTCATGCGCACCAGGTTGTCCTGCATCTCGTCGTACTGCGCCAGGAACTCACCTAGAGAACGCTTGGCATCGGCGGTATCCTGCTCTGCAAGAGCCGCGGCCTTCCGCCGCGCCGGATAGATAGAGATAACGGGCCGGGGGTCAGCAGCATCAAACCCGAAGCTCGCTAGGTCGGCGTCAGCATCAAACACGCCCAGACCCCCAAGCGTTCCGGGTAGGGCGGACATTGCCAGCCAAAAGTCATCCTTGCCCTTGTATGGCACGGGATCATCACTGAGCGGGAACGGTTCAGCCGTCACGTTATGGGTAGCCGTCTCGTTACGGCTATTGCGGTACGCCTTCTGACGGCAGGCGGCGGAACAGAACTTGCGGTCGGCGCGGCCCTGCATCTCGTTGCCACACTCTGCGCACTTACCCGTAACGTTATCCATAACCGTAACGTTTCGGGTAGGCGTCACGTTACGCAAATACGCGGCGCTGGCAGGAACTCATAGTCAGGCTCTAGATCCTCATACGGTGAGCGCACTACGGCCCTGTCTCGGTCCTCCGCTTCTATGCGCGCCATCATCGCCAGGAATCCCTCAGGATCAAACTTCACCATGCCCGGAATCGTAGGCGCGGGGTGGGACATCATGTCCCACGTCGGCTGATACACTCGCGTCTTGCCGTCAAGCCCTTGGGTTGGCGCTTCCACCTGTTCAGTTCTGAACACCTGCTTGTCTTGCGGCGCTTACTGATTCGATATGGCCGGCGTTCCGTGCTGCGGCGAACGCGAGGCCGGGAAGGTTGCCGTGCGGTGCGGGGCGTATTTCGCGGCGCAGGTCGTCGGCGTCGAACTCGGAGTCGGTGGCAGAGTCCGACATCATGTAAATTCCCGGCTGCTTGTCACTACCGCTCAGCTCGTGCGCCTTGGCGTAGTCGGTAGGCCTCGGCTTGTCCGGGATCGAATTGGTAAAACTATTTCGATCTAGTCGGCCTTGGTTTACTTCCCGAGTTGCTGTGGCTCGAATGGACGCCTCGGATTTCGTCTCAATCTCCCCACGCTCCTGCCCGTGCGGATCGCAACACCAAGGGACGGAAATTATCGCGGTCGCACAGTATGCCAAGCAGAAGCGCGTGTCTGAATGGGCGCGATGGCCCGCGTGGACGTACCCTCAGCGGATAGCATCTATTTAGCACGCCCGTGCTATTTCCCGCCTGGGGTGTTCATTGCCTACAGTCCATGGTTAGATCAGCGCATGGGGATCAAATTGGGGAAAAACGGGAAACTGCCGGGCGACGCTCTTATCGGAACCGGAATAATCTTCTGCTTTCTGAGTGTGGCGCTCTATGTCATAACCGCGCTCAACGGCGTACCAAATGGGCTGATATTTACCGGCGGCGGAGTGCTTGGGCTGCTCATCATCTGCGTGGGCTACCTGAAACGCATATCCGCGGCGCTCATAGCTTCATCTGAGATTGCAGAAACGGCGCCTGCCGCAAAGCTCTAAGCCCGGTTTAAGCACGAAAGCGGTCCCGAACCTCTAATGAGATCCGGGACCGCTCGTGGTGTGTTGCCGCCGTGGCCGGAAGCGCTTAGCTCTTGTTGCCCTGCGCCCGGCTCGCTGCCAGGACTTCCTCGAACCGCTCGTCGTGGTCCGCGTATCGTGTTTTGATGCCACGGCGGGCGAACCATTCAGCAAACTTGGTTCGCCGTGCCGTTTCCGCCGCCTGCTGTCTCACAGCGGCGGCCTGGTCGATTCCCAGCCGTCCGTTCTTCGGAACAGTGAAGGAATCGAACAGGTCGTTTGATGGCAGCAACTCCGCGGGTAGGACGTCAGCGGATGGCGGGCGGGGCGCCACGCGCCGCTTAGCCACCGGATGCCCGCTTACCCCAACGCGCCTGCGCGGCTTTACTGGCGTCCTCAGAAATGGATCGTTCCGCCGCCGTCTGATGCTCGTCATCCTCCGATGGCAACGCCAGCGCCTTCACCATCCGCTCAAAAGCAGCCCGCGCCTGGCGTACCTCCAACAGCGCCGGATTCACCACGAGTTGCCCCGTGCTGCCCTTCACCATCGGGCCGTGCTCGTCAGCCGCCGCCTTGAGCGCGTCGATCTCGTCCAGCGTCCGGCACGCCTCCTTCAGAACCTCAAGTTCGGCCGAATCCAGCTCGAAACCCTCGGTAATCAGTGCCCAAAACGCCTTACCACGGGCATTTAGCCCGCTCGGTGCCCTAACCTTTGTCATCAAAACTCCCTAGAAATCAACGAAACCAAGCCCAATAGGGCGAAAAATGGACGGCGATGCGTGCGTCCGATCCGAGCCGCCTCCCGGGCGCGTCAAAAGCAGGGGGCTACCCTGGGGTCCCCCCCACACCCTTCGGGCCTTGCCTGTGGGGTGTGGCGCCGCCTGCCGGTTACGTGGTTGGCAGACGGCGCCGTGGCACGCTTCACGGGTCATGGTGGAGTCGTGCCGGTCTGTGTGGTCAGGCTCGTGTGTTGCGCGGCGTGCTGTGCTGCTGTGGTGAGTAGCGGCCTTAGTACGATGTGCTGCTCTTGCCATGAGCATGTGCATCGTGCGATGTACTGCACTTCGGATGTCCACTTGGCGAAGGACTGGGCTAGCTCATTGATGACTACTTCGCTACCGTCGCGGCCCTTGACTACTGCCACGGCTACCATTAGTCGTTTACCGCTGCGTCAGGCGCCGTGTCCTTGTTGGCGTTCTCCGCGTCCGTGATTGGCTCGGGCGCAAGCTTGGCGTTCTCTGCATGGATGGATGCCATGAGTACCTGCTCGGGGGTGGTGACAAGGTGGATGACGGTGTGCTGTTCGGGTGCGTTGACCGGTTGGCCGTTGCCGTTGACGGCTGGCATCCCTGCATTGATTCGGGCGATGGTTGCCATGATGTCGCCGGGGGTGTGGCGGATGGTCTGCTGTGGGTTACTTGTCGTCATCGTTGAACAGCTCCTGCTTGAGGTTGGTTACAAGGTCGTTGATATCCACGCGGATAAGGTGGGGGCGGTCGCCGTTGCGGGCCGCGGTGACCAGTTCAGTGAGAACGAATCCGGGGATGGGCTGGTACTGGTTGCGGTGATACCAACCGCGGATCATGTCGAACTCGTTGTATTCGGCGTAGGCCTTCTGGAAGGCATCTAGGGCGTCACGGGTGACCTTGGCGAGTTTGCGGGCCTGGCCTGCTGCTGACGGGTCTGCGTCGGCTTCATCCCTGAGGGTCCAGAACTCGGCGTAAGCCTGGGTGATGGCGGCGTTGATCCCGTCGAGTTCATGCTGCGCGGCGGTGATGTCCTGGGCGAGCTGGCGTTGAGCGTCCTGAACAACCATGCCTTTCTTGCCCGCCCGAACCTGCTTGCCGTGTTCAGCGAGATCTGCGGCTTTAGCGGCCGTGGCGCGCTCGTCGCTGGTGAACTCGTTGACCTTGTTCAGGGCGTCGCGCTGGCGTCCGGAGAGTCCCCGGATTTCGGTGATGATCTTGGCGAGTGCCGGGGGTAGGAGTTCGAGGGGCGGCACGGCGTGGATGGCGGCGTAAGCGGCGTCAGAGGGTGCGGAGTTGGGGCGTGTGCGTGTCATTTGGATTCTTCTTTCTTTGTACGGCGGTCTGAGTCGGTGGTGCTGGTCGTGCTGGTGGCGGCGAGTTCGCGGGCGCGTCTCTTTTTGACGCCAGGATCGTGGGCTTGCTTTGCCATTAGTTGGTCTCCTTTGGGGTGGATTCGGCGGCGTCTATCCGGTCGGCCATGTCATGCAGGGTGTCGGCCAGCGTGCGGGCCTCATCGGCGGTGAGATGGGCTCTCACCTTTGCGCCCTGCATGAGGGCGATTCCTGGTGTTGCTACGCCTGCCGCGTCCTTCCAGACGTAGGGCTTGGCGGTGACGTAGGGGCGGCGGCTCAATTGCTCTCCTTGGCGGTCTGGGGCTCATAAGCGGCCCTGAGGGTAGCTATCCGGGACTCAGCGACCAACGCCCGGTTCATCCATGCGCGCATGTCCTGGTGGGCCTCCTGGGCCTTATCCCGGAACCTGTCGCAGAGTTCGATGTACTCGGATTTGTTAAGCTTCATAAGGGCAACAGACGGCGGTGGGGTGGTCATCGGGCCTGCTCCTGCTGCCACTGCTTTTCTTGGGGGATCCAGACGTCCAGGACGGCGGCGACGTCGGTGCGTAGGACCGTTGCGGAAGTGTAGGAACTGATTCCGGGGAGCGTCATCCAGTAGTTGCCTTTACGGATGCTGTGAACCGCGCTCTTGACGAACGGGTAGACATGCTCTTGGAACCAGTCGCGGGCTGATTCGGGAGGGTCTGAGGCGTTCCACCTGTCGAGGACGATGGTGCAAGCTGATGGCCCGTAGCCGTTGGGGTTTACTCTGACGCTGAGCCAGGGCTGACGGCCGTCTACTGGACCGCCTACGGGGACTGTGTAATACCCGCCGGTGCGGCGTCCGCCGTGGTCAAGGATTGCCTCATGGAACGTTGCGCGTAGTTCCTTTGCGGTGGTCATTTCATCCCCCGAACTGTCTTGATGATGTCGGCGTGCACGTATGTCTTGAGGCCCGCCTGGTTGAGCTCTTGGGCCCATAGGATTGCACTTTCGGCGGCGTCGTCCGGGTTGCCGTATCCGCCGTCGAAGTTGAGCACTAAGTCCGTTGCGCCGTCGGCGCGGGGAACCGTGACGATCGTCGGGGAGTGCATACCGAACCACACGTCGGCAGGTGTGGGGGGTTGAGCGGTCATTTTCTGCTCCTTAGGCTGATTCTGCGTATTGTGCGGATACTGCGGCGGTATGCGATTGGTCGAAAATGCTTCGGTGAGGTACGTACATTTGGGAGGGTTTCCGGCCGGGCCCTGGCTGGTCTGGCATCTCTACTCGGAAGACCCATTCGTGATCCAACAGGATGGCCAGTGCTTCCTTTATGGCCAGGGCATCCGGGAACACTGACCGGCTGGCCTTAGTCAGGAGGTCCCGTTCAGTGAAGCTATAGAACTTGTTGATAATGATTATCATTCTCAACTCCTTAGCTTTCTTATGAGGATCAGAGAGGCTCATAAGGTGGAAAGCAGCCAAGGCGTGCTGTGCGAAGTGTTCCGCCATGGCCGCCGCACAATCCGCAGTATCCGCAGAAACCAATTCATCGGCCGATTTTCCTGAAGCAAGATGGAGGATCCCGGCGAACCTGGCTGTTGTTCCGGCGAGCTTGGAGCCCCAGCCGATGACGCGGGGATCTCCCAACAATCCATTGGGCCTCAGGTCCGCTTCAATGACCCGCTGCCAGTCGGTGAACAGCTTGGTTGCATCCGGGTCCAGTCGGATAAGGAGAGGCTCTCCGGGTTCCGCGCCTGCCCGCGCCAGGGCGCTTACGTGGTGGTAGTAGGCGGCTTTCACCGCTGCCGGTACGGGCCGTGAGTCCACGGAGCGGAAACCGACACTGGACTTCGGGACGGTGAACAGGAACCGCTCCAACTCACCCTTGGATTTCTCCGGCGAACCGGAACCGATCTGCCTGAGGACTGCCGGCTGAACCGTGAGATTCATGTTGAGGCAAACGGACTCGATCCGTTCCGAAGGTCGGCCCTTCCGGTCAACGGTCATCGCGTCGCCGGCGTGGCCTTTCAGGAGTATGTCCATGTTCGGCATGCCGCCGCTGTACCGTCCAGCGAAGATATCGAAGATTCCACCCTCTGCTGAGGCAACGGATATCTTCCCGCCATTGTCCGCAGCTAGGGATGTGAGCGCTTCTGGCGTTGCGTCGTCGGCCAGGAGTCGGGGGAGGGTGAGCACCGGGATTTCTTCCGCTGCCTGAACCGCGGCGAGGTACTGATCCTCGGTCTTCTTCCCATTCATGACCTGCTTGCGGACATTCTCGGCCGTATCCTCCCGAAGCTTCTTTAGTGTTGCTTGCCGGCGCACTTCGGGCTTCGCGTCTTCAATGAGGTCCATCTCCACCTCTCGCAGCGGAGCCGTTGCGAGATTGAAGACCGCTGACTTGCGGTTACCCGGGGGCAGCGCGCAGGCGAGGTACAGATTGAGGGGCTCCACCCAACCGGGAGCCGCCTGGATCCTGCTCTTGCCGGAGACGGCGGCCGCCATGACCCCCAGCGTCACGGACGCGGCGAGGTCAAGGGGTGTCTGTGTCGCCTCCGCAGTGGCTTCAACAAAGGATTTCCACCACGCGGGCAGCGAGCCTGTCGGGAACGGTGGGACGGTCGGCTCGACATGCAGTTCAGTGGGCACCGTGTGGGCTGCGTCGAATTGGGCTGCCGAAACCGCTTCGGCCAGTTCGGGAGTGATTTCTTTCATGCGGCGGCGTCCATCTCTCGGAGGTAGGCGGGGTCGTGTACGGCGAGCCAGTTCCTAAATTCCCAGCGCTGGTAAGTGGCGACGCTGATCATCCGTCCGGCCTATTCGCCTGCAGCGACGCCGGCAGCCTGCGCGGCGGTAATAAGCGCTGTTCCGAGTTCTAGGGCCTCAGTGGGCGTTAGGTCCCGGTCCTGGACGGTCCAGACGTTGATGCAGTGGCCGGTGTGGAACTTCCATCCCGGCGTCATGATCCACCCGCGGTTCATCGTCTCGTCAGCAACCCATAGGTCATCGCATCCCGGCGCCAGGGTGTAACCGGCCGGCGGCATCGGCATGGGACCATGCGCCGCTTCGAGCTCTGCCAGCATTGCCGACAGATCCAAGTCTTTGTTTGCAGCCATTTCGCCAAGTTCTCGCACTGTGGCGGGCCAGTTGGTAGCATTAGTCATTGGAATCATCCTTTTCGTAGGTGTTTTCGGTGGCGGCGCTGGTGTTCTTCTTGGCGGGAGAACCGGCGTCGCTTTCTTTTTTGGTGTACGGGTTCTTGGCTCTCACGGCCGCGTCATTCAGCGGGCCCTTGTGGTCCACCCCGCGCCAGTAGCCACGCTCGAACGCAATGGCCAAATCGGCCTCGGTGTAAGTTCGGGCGCTCATGCCGTTTTGGCGTCATCTTCAAACGCTGCGTTTACCCAATCGATAACGTCCTGCTCCCGGTACATCACGCGGCCGCCCAGCTTGGCTGACTTCGGGCCTGTCCCGTTGTGGCGCATCCACCGGAGCTGAGCCGGCGACTTCCGCAACATCTCCGATACCTCGTCCATCGTGTGCAACTTCATGGCCTTTACGGTTTCCATCCGTCCTCCATCAATTTGTGTTGGTGAGCTAACACAATCGACACTAACACCAGTTTGTGTTGACTGTCTAGTCCGGTTTGTGGGATTGTTGGCAAATGGTGAAAAAGGATGAAACTAACGGGCCCGGCGCTGAGGAAGAGGCTCATTTCATTGCGGCCGTGAAGCGGATACGCGAGGAACTGGGCTGGTCGCAAGGCGAACTGGCTAAACGCATGTCGGATTCCGGGTGGGAGGGGTTCCACCAGACGACAATCTCGAGAATCGAAAAGGGCGAACGGCCGGTTAGGCTCGGGGAAGCGAGAGGCTTGGCCAAAGCACTTGGCGCTCTAGTTGGTCAGATGCTCCTGCCCGCGGAGCAGAGCAAGACGCTCAGAGACCTTGAGCTTTCGGTTGTGAACGCGGAGAAGGCGGCAACAGCTATTGCGGCGTCCGCCCAGGAACTCTTAGGTACCCAGACGTCATTGCAGTATGAACTTGAGGAAGCTCTTGAGATTTCCGTGGACGAGTCGGCGGACGACTGGGTTAGGGAACGGTATTCGAGTGTGATCGAGGCCGCCCGCCGGGCACTGAAGATGACCCCTAACGGTGTCATGAAGGAGTTCTTGGAGAGCTACTATGGCGTCGATCCAGAAGAGGGATAACGGCTCCTGGCGTGCCCGGTACCGTGACGACGCGGGCAAGGAGCACGCCAGGCACTTCACGCGGCAGAAGGATGCCAAGGCGTGGCTCGATGAGGTTACAGCGTCGGTGGTCACAGGGACTTATGTGGATCCGAAGACGGCGCTGACCACTGTTCAGGAGTGGTCGGTGATCTGGCTGAAGGGCTACGAGAACAACCGGCCCTCCACTGTTCGCCAGGCGAAGACCCACCTAAAGCGGATCAATGCGGCGTTTGGGCACCGCGCACTGAAGAGTGTGCGGCCGTCAGAGGTCAAGGCGTGGACGGCAAAACTCAGTGATGAGGGTTTGGCTGATTCCACCATCTACGCCCTGCATTCACGCATGGGGCAGCTCTACAGCGACGCCGTGCATGACGGGCTGTTGCCCAAGTCGCCGCTGAGCCGTCGCACGGCGCCTAAGGCGGGGGAGCAGCGGCCCTATGTAGCCACAACGGAACAGGTCTGGGCACTGCATGACGCGATGCCGGACGGCCTGCAGCCTGCCGTGCTGCTGGCGGCGTTCGCTGGGCTTCGTGTTGCTGAGGCCGTGGCGCTGCGGGTCTCTGACGTGGATTTCATGCGCGGAATCATTGCACCGGCCATCCAGTATCCGGGCGTTGAACTGAAGACCAAGGAATCCAGGACGCCTATCCCGATTCCTCAGAATCTCTGCCTCGAATTGTCGGTGAATCACACGCGCTGGGGGAGTGAAACGCTCGTCACTAACGCTTGGGGGCGGGCTATCTCGCCTCACAGGCTAGAACATTATTTCCGGGAAGCGCGGGCCACGGTCAAGGATCTTCCAGAGGGGTTCCGGTTCCATGATCTGCGGCACTATTTCGCTTCGTTGCTCATTGCTCAGGGCCTTGACGTGAAGGTTGTACAGAAGAGCCTCAGGCACTCCTCAGCGAAGACCACGCTGGACACCTACGGGCACATGTGGCCGGACAAGGAAGAGTCGGCGCGGGCCGCCGTGGCCGGTGTGCTGCGGGAGCGGCTGAGCTTGCGAACTGAGCAGCACGGCTGAGCGGTTCCCAGCATGGCAAAAGGCCGGCCCTAGGTGATGAAACCTGGGACCGGCCTTCGCTGTATCCGAATTCTTGCGGACTGTGTGCGGACTATGCCCGCTTCAGCCGCGTGATGTAGCTAGACGCCGTAGTAGAGCTCGAACTCGTACGGGTTCGGGCGCAGGGACAGCGGGCGGATCTCGTACTCGTACTTGTACTCGATCCAGGTGTCGATCAGGTCCTGGGTGAACACGCCACCGGCCTGCAAGAACTCGTTGTCCTCGCGCAGGGCCTCCAGCGCCTCTTCCAGCGAACCCGGAGCCTTCGGGATGTCCTTGGCTTCCTCGGCAGGCAGCTCGTAGAGGTCCTTGTCGATCGGAGCCGGCGGTTCGATGCGGTTCCGGATGCCGTCAATGCCGGCCATCAGCTGGGCAGCGAAGGCCAGGTACGGGTTGGACGAGGGGTCCGGAGCGCGGAACTCGATGCGCTTGGCCTTGGGGTTGGAGCCCGTGATGGGGATACGGATTCCGGCGGAGCGGTTGCCCTGCGAGTAGACCATGTTGACCGGAGCTTCGAAGCCCTTGACCAGGCGGCGGTAAGAGTTCACCGTCGGGTTGGTGAAGGCGAGGACGGCCGAGGAGTGCTTCAGCAGGCCGCCAATGTACCAGCGGGCCATGTCGGACAGGCCGGCGTAGCCCTTTTCGTCGTAAAACAGCGGCTCGCCGTTGGTCCACAGCGACTGGTGGCAGTGCATGCCCGAACCGTTGTCGCCAAAGACCGGCTTCGGCATGAAGGTCACGGACTTGCCCCAGGAATCGGCCGTGTTTTTGACGACGTACTTGAACTTCTGCAGGTCGTCTGCGGCGTGGGTCAGGGTGGTGAACTTGTAGTTGATTTCAGCCTGGCCGGCGGAGCCTACCTCGTGGTGGCTGCGCTCGACCTCGAGGCCTGCCTCATCCAGGGCGATGCACATGGCGTCGCGGAGGTCGGCCTGCTTGTCGGTGGGGGAAACGGGGAAGTAGCCGCCCTTGATGGGGGTCTTGTAGCCGAGGTTTCCCCCTTCTTCTTCGCGGCCGGTGTTCCAGTGTGCTTCTTCGGAGTCGATCTTGTAGAAGCTGCCCTCGGGGGAGGACTGGTACTGGACGTTGTCGAAGACGAAGAATTCGGCTTCCGGAGCGAAGAACGCGGTGTCGGCGATGCCTGTGGAGGCGAGGTAGGCCTCAGCCTTCTCGGCCACGCCGCGGGGGTCGCGGTGGTACGGGTCTCCGGTGCGGGGGTTCACGATGGAGAAGTTCAGCGCAAGGGTCTTCTCCATGCGGAAGGTGTCCAGGAATGCGGTGGTAACGTCCGGGATCAGCTGCATGTCGGATTCGGCGATGCCCTGGAAGCCGCGGATGGAGGAACCGTCGAAGAGCTGGCCGTTGATGAAGAAGTCCGCGTCGACGCTCTTTGCCGGCACGTTGAAGTGCTGCTGCACACCCGGGAGGTCGGTGAAGCGGATATCGACGAATTTGATTTCTTCGTCCTTGATGAACTTGAGGACTTCGTCCGCAGTCTTGAACATCTATGCTCCTTACGCATATGTAATATCTGGCTGGCAAGCCAACTGATCCAGCGCAATCCGAAGGGCAGGGAAACCTCGTTTCCCTGCTTGGGAGGTATTGCTTGAAACTGCTACCAGCCTATGGACACGTCATTTCCCGTCAGTGTCCACATTGTTTCGGGCAGGTTACAGAATGCCCTGATCAGGTTACAGAATTGTCCTGAACAGGTAACGCTATCCGGTGTCCACAGTGTGGTCCAACGGTTTCCACTCTGTGGTCGGCGGTGAGTCGGTAAGCTTGGATGGTGGTAGATCGCAATGACATTGGTTCCTGGCTCAGCGGACCGGACACGTCCGGCATCTCAAGGTACCCGGGGGAGCGCTTGGGAATGCCTGAATCCGGTTCCGGCTCCATGGCCAGGGCAGGCAGGCGAATCCTCGCTATCGTCCTTGACTGGGGGATTGCTCTGCTGATCAGCAATTTTGCCTTTGGCGGTGACTCCTGGGCCACGTTGGCGGTATTTGCCGCGGAACAGATGCTGCTCGTGGGCACCCTTGGTTACAGCATCGGCCACCGCGTGGCCGGGATCCATGTGCTGCGCCTGGGCGGCGGACCCGCTGGTCCGATGGCCGCCGTGGTGAGGTCAGTGTTGCTGTGCCTGGTGATTCCTGCCGTAATTTTCGATCCGGACCAGCGGGGACTGCACGACAAGGCGATGAATACGGTCCTCGTCAGACGCTAGCAGGGTCTATGCACCTGGCGAAGGCGGTATGCCGGCAGCTCGCGGCGCGCCAATACAGTGCCGTGCCGGGTCAGACCCCCGCCGTTTCCTTCGTCCCGGCAGGAACGCCCGTGCGTGGCGTCAGGTAGCCGCGCTTTCCGGCCCAGCGTTCGAACGCGACCGTGGCGAACGGGAACACCGCCGACAGTCCCGCGAACAGGGCCACCACGAAGGGCCACCGCTGGAGCCGCCACAAGGCGAGGGCAGCGATGCCGTAGCCCACAAACAGCGCACCATGGATAGGGCCGGCGATCTCCACGCCCAGTTCGGTGGTCTTGGCGATCCACTTGAAGTACATGCCCGCCAGGAGCGCAGCCCAGCTGACGCCTTCGGCAACCGCCAGGACGCGGAAGGTCCGGACAACGAGGGTTCTTGCGGGGATCGCCATGTAGCTGCTTCCAATCAATGTACCGGCCTGGGTGGCCGGCGTCGGTCAGACAAAAACTGCCCTGGTTCCGGCGTGGCCGGAACCAGGGCAGTTCAAGTGTCTTAGCGTCCGCGGTTGGGACGAGCTTTGTAAGGGTCGATTCCCTTGGGAATCGGGAGTCGGTTGCCCAGCGAGGAAATGCGTTTGGATACCGCATTCACCTCAAGCTTGGTCAGCTCGTTCTTGAGTTTGCCCATCTTCTTGGCTACCTGGCTGATAGGGACCTGGCCCTCGTCGCGGCCGCTTTCGATCATGTGGACCGTGACGTTTGGGAGGATGCGCGCGAGGCGCTTACGCTCGGCGTCGAGCATCGGCTTAACTCGGATGGTGGGGCCTTCGCTGACGAGGACGACGCCGGGACGGCCGACGGCGCGGAACACGGCATCCTGCGTGCGTGGGTTTACGGCGACCGGCTGGTCCTCGGTGATCCAGCCGCGCTTCAGCGTGCCCAGTGCAGCGCCCGAGGCTCCCGGCTGGTTCTCGATCTGGGCGAAGGCGGCGCGTTCGGCACGACGCGAGAGGATCAGGGTGGCTCCGAGGAGGCCCAGCGGAATGCCGATGAGCAGGCCAGTGATCCAGTTTTCCAGCCAATAACCCACCAGGAAGCTGACAGCCACAACACCCAGGAACACCAGCAGCATCAGCCACGGGACCATGGGATCATGGCGGCGGGTCATGTTAAAGACTTCGCCGATCTGCTTGAGCCGGCTGGGCTTCTTGACCTTTGCTTCTTTTGGCTTGCGCGAGAAGAGGCCACGTTTCGGGGCGCCAGAGGCCGCCGGAGTGCTGTTACTGGAATCAGGGGTGTTCGCCATAGTTCTTCAATTCTACGTGATTTATGCCTGAGGACCGGACACCGGAGAATGTCCGGTGCCGGCCCCCAGGGATACCAAACTACGCCTTAGGAACGGGCGGCCAGCAGTGAGCTGGCTTCCTGGCGGGTGCTGCCGGAGGACTCGATGTGGGCGAGCTGGGCGGGGATTTCCCAGCCCTTTTTGCGCATCGCGGTGGCCCAGAGCCGGCCGGCCCGGTAGGAGGAACGGACCAGGGGTCCGGACATGACGCCGAGGAAGCCGATTTCCTTGGCTTCGTCCTGGAGGTCCACGAACTCCTGCGGCTTGACCCAGCGGTCCACCGGCAGGTGCCGCTCGGACGGGCGCAGGTACTGGGTGATGGTGATCAGGTCACAGCCGGCCTCGTGCAGGTCCCGCAGCGCCTCGGAGATCTCCTCGCGGGTCTCGCCCATGCCCAGGATCAGGTTGGACTTGGTCACCATGCCCAGGTTCCGGCCCTGGGTGATGACATCCAGGGACCGGTCATACCGGAACGCGGGCCGGATCCGCTTGAAGATCCGGGGCACGGTTTCGACGTTGTGCGCGAAGACCTCCGGCTTCGAAGCGCAGATCGCCTCGATGTGCTCGGGCTTGCCGGAAAAGTCAGGGATCAAAAGTTCGACGCCGGTGCCCGGGTTCAGCTCGTGGATCTTCCGCACCGTCTCGGCATAGAGCCACACACCCTCATCGGCCAGGTCATCCCGGGCCACCCCGGTGACGGTGGCGTAGCGCAGCTGCATGGCCAGGACCGAGCGGGCCACTTTCGTGGGCTCAAACACGTCAAC
>NZ_PZKO01000060.1:0-107689 GCF_014926485.1 Pseudarthrobacter sp. AB1 | reverse complement strand
GGCTTGAGCTCGAACGCCTTCCAGATCCGCCCGATCGTTGACTTCGACAGTCCCGAGCGCTCGGCCATCTTCGCCCGTGACCAGTGCGTGGCGTTCTTCGGCGTCGATTCCAGCGTCGCAACCACGACATCCTCGACCTGATCACTGGTGATGCTGGCAGGTCGGCCGGGCCTGGGATCATCGACCAGCCCGTCCAGCCGGCGCTCCAGGAAGCGGCGCCGCCACTTCGCCACGGTATGCGCTTCGACTCCGCACCGGGCGCCCACCTCCACGTTGCTCAGGCCTTCGGCGCTGCCCAGCACGATCCTCGAGCGCGTGGCCAGCGACTGGGACGACTTAGCCCTCCGCGCCCACCGGGACAGCGTCTCCCGCTCTTCATCCGACAGTTCCAGAGGGGCCTTCGGCCGTCCAACGTTCGCCATACGCAATTCTACAATTACGAAGCGAATTTCAGGCGCAGGACACTAGCTTCCGATCTCACAGCAGCTCACAAACTCACCGAGGACCAACTAGGTTGTCCAAAGGACCAAATACGTTGTCCATCTACACTACTACTAAAAGTCCCAGTCGTCATCCTCAGTGTTGACGGCCTTGCCGATGACGTACGACGAACCGGACCCAGAGAAGAAGTCGTGGTTTTCGTCAGCATTCGGTGACAGGGCCGAGAGGATGGCCGGGTTCACGTCGGTGACGGAAGCCGGGAACATGGCCTCGTAGCCCAGGTTCATCAGTGCTTTGTTGGCGTTGTAGTGCAGGAACTTCTTGACGTCCTCGGCCAGGCCAACGGAATCGTAGAGGTCGTGGGTGTACTGGACTTCGTTCTCGTACAGCTCGAAGAGGAGCTCGAAAGTGTAGTCCTTGATCTCCTGCTTGCGCTCCTCGGAGAGACCTTCAAGGCCCTTCTGGAACTTGTAGCCGATGTAGTAGCCGTGCACGGCCTCGTCGCGGATGATCAGGCGGATCAGGTCAGCCGTGTTCGTCAGCTTGGCCCGTGAGGACCAGTACATCGGCAGGTAGAAGCCCGAGTAGAACAGGAAGGACTCCAGCAGCGTGGAGGCCACCTTGCGCTTCAGGGGATCGTCGCCCTGGTAGTAGTCCATGACGATCTGGGCCTTCTTCTGAAGGTTCACGTTCTCCGTGGACCAGCGGAATGCCTCGTCGATCTCCTTGGTGGAGGCCAGCGTGGAGAAGATCGAAGAGTAGCTCTTGGCGTGCACGGACTCCATGAACGCAATGTTCGTGTAGACGGCTTCCTCGTGCGGGGTGATCGCGTCCGGAATCAAAGAAACTGCGCCGACGGTGCCCTGGATCGTGTCCAGCAGGGTCAGGCCGGTGAACACGCGCATGGTGAGCTGCTGCTCGTCCGGAGTCAGCGTGGCCCACGACTGCACGTCGTTGGAGAGCGGGATCTTCTCGGGCAGCCAGAAGTTATTGACCAGACGGTTCCAGACGTCTACGTCCTTATCGTCCTGGATGCGGTTCCAGTTGATCGCTTCGACGTGGCTAAGCAGCTTGACCTTCTCGGTCATGTCATCCCCTAAAAGTTGGGTTGTTCTTTGAAGTTAAGCGTACGACGGCGGGCGGGCGCCCGCCGTCGTACAGTCAAGATTTAGTTGAAGATTAAAGCATGCAGCTGACGCAATTGTCCACCTCGGTTCCCTCCAGCGCGAGCTGGCGGAGACGGATGTAGTAGATGGTCTTGATGCCCTTCTTCCAGGCGTAGATCTGGGCCCGGTTGATGTCGCGCGTGGTGGCCGTGTCCTTGAAGAACAGCGTCAGGGACAGACCCTGGTCCACGTGCTGGGTGGCGGCGGCGTAGGTGTCGATGACCTTCTCGTAGCCGAGCTCGTACGCGTCCTGGTAGTACTCCAGGTTGTCGTTCGTCAGGTACGGCGCCGGGTAGTACACGCGGCCCAGCTTGCCTTCCTTGCGGATCTCAATCTTGGACGCCACCGGGTGGATCGAGGAGGTGGAGTTGTTGATGTAGGAGATCGAGCCCGTCGGCGGCACGGCCTGCAGGTTCTGGTTGTAGATGCCGTGCTCCATGACCGAAGCCTTCAGCGCGCGCCAGTCATCCTGGGTGGGGATGTGGATGTTCTTGAACAGCTCCGCAACCTTCTCGGTCTGCGGCACCCATTCCTGGTCCGTGTACTTGTCGAAGAACTCGCCCGAGGCGTACTTGGACTTCTCAAAGCCGCCGAAGGTCTGCCCGGTCTGGATGGACAGCAGGTTCGAGGCGCGGACCGCGTGGTACACCACCGAGTAGAAGTAGATGTTGGTGAAGTCCAGGCCCTCTTCGGAACCGTAGTGGACCCGCTCGCGGGCCAGGTAGCCGTGCAGGTTCATCTGGCCCAGGCCGATGGCGTGGGACTGGTCGTTACCGCGGGCGATGGACGGCACCGAGGTGATGTTGGACATGTCCGAGACTGCCGAGAGGGACCGGATGGCCGTCTCGATGGTCAGGCCGAAGTCCGGGCTGTCCATGGCTTTGGCGATGTTCAGCGAACCCAGGTTGCAGGAGATATCCTTGCCGGTCTGGTCGTAGGACAGGTCATCGTGGTACGTGGTGGGCTGGGAAACCTGGAGGATCTCCGAGCACAGGTTGGACATGATGATCTTGCCGTCGATCGGGTTTTCCCGGTTCACGGTGTCCTCGAACATGATGTACGGGTAGCCGGATTCGAACTGGATCTCGGCGAGGGTCTGGAAAAACTCGCGCGCCTTGATCTTGGTCTTCTTGATCCGGGAATCGTCCACCATCTCGTAGTACTTCTCGGTGACCGAGACGTCGGAGAACGGCATGCCGTAGACCCGTTCGACGTCGTACGGGGAGAACAGGTACATGTCCTCGTCCTTCTTGGCCAGCTCGAACGTGATGTCCGGGATGACAACGCCCAGCGAGAGGGTCTTGATGCGGATCTTCTCGTCCGCGTTCTCGCGCTTGGTGTCCAGGAAGCGGTAGATGTCCGGGTGGTGCGCGTGCAGGTACACGGCGCCGGCACCCTGGCGGGCACCCAGCTGGTTGGCGTAGGAGAAACTGTCCTCGAGGAGCTTCATCACTGGGATAACGCCGGAGGACTGGTTCTCGATCTGCTTGATCGGGGCGCCGACTTCGCGGATGTTGGTCAGCGCGAACGCCACACCGCCGCCGCGCTTGGACAGCTGCAGCGCCGAGTTGATGGACCGGCCGATCGACTCCATGTTGTCTTCGATGCGGAGCAGGAAGCAGGAGACCAGCTCGCCACGCTGGCGCTTGCCGGCGTTCAGGAAGGTGGGGGTAGCCGGCTGGAAGCGGCCTTCGATGATCTCGTCCACCATCTGCAGGGCGAGCTTCTCGTCACCGCGGGCCAGGTGCAGGGCCACCATGCAGACGCGGTCCTCGTAGCGCTCCAGGAATCGATTGCCGTCGAACGTCTTCAGCGTGTAGGACGTGTAGAACTTGAACGCGCCCAGGAAGGTTTCGAAGCGGAACTTCTTCTTGTACGCGCGGTTGTAGAGCTCGCGGATGAAGTTCATCGTGTACTGGTCAAGGGTTTCGCGCTCGTAGTACTGGTTCTTCACCAGGTAGTCGAGCTTCTCTTCCAGGTCATGGAAAAAGACGGTGTTGTTGTTCACGTGCTGGAGGAAGTACTGGTGCGCAGCCTCGCGGTCGGCCTCGAACTGGATCTCTCCGTGGGGGCCGTACAGGTTCAGCATGGCGTTGAGCTCGTGATAGCCCAGCCCCTTATAGGCGGCCGGCATCTCGGGCTTTTCGACGGCGGCACTCCGCTTTTCGGCAGCGGCGGTGCCCTGGCCTTCGGCCCTGGTTACTTCTGTGTCTGCGACAGTCGTGTCCAAAACGTGTCCAATCCATTGTGTACGCGGGCTACGTCTTCTGGCGTGCCCATAAGTTCAAATCTGTAAAGCCGGGGGACGTTGCATTTGGCGGCAATGATGTCCGCGGCCATGCAGTAGTTGTCCCCGAAGTTTGTGTTGCCTGCACCGATAACCCCACGGATCAGTTGCCTGTTCTGCGGGTCATTCAGAAAGCGGATCACCTGCTTGGGCACGGAGCCCTCTCCCCCGGTGCCCCCGTAGGTCGGCACTACCAGCACGTACGGCCGGGTGGCGAGAAGGGGTGCATCCTTTGCATGGAGCGGGATCCGTGCCAGCTCACGTCCGAGCTTCGCGACAAAGCGGCTGGTGTTCTCGGAGGTGGAGGAAAAGTAGATGAGCTGGCTCTGTGTGGTGTCGGGCGGCAACGGGGCCACCTGGGCCCTGGCTACTGCCAGTGCTGACACGGGAGTCACCTCATGTGTGCGAATTTAAGTTGCCGGCTGGCGAAAAGTGCAGGGCCTTAGGCCACGGAGGAAACAGCAGACAGTGCCAGTTCCTCGATCTTGTCCGGGCGGAAGCCTGACCAGTGGTCCTGGTCCGTGACTACGACAGGTGCCTGCATGTAGCCCAGCGCCTTCAGGCGCTCGAGGGCATCGGCGTCCTGGGAGATGTCAACGCTCTGGTAAGTTATGCCCTTTTTGTCCAGCGCGCGGTAGGTTGCGTTGCACTGTACACACGCAGGTTTGGTGTAAACCGTAACGGTCATTGTCCCTGTCCCCTTTATCGAAATCTTCGCTCGTCTTAGTCCTGCCCAAGCTGTACGTCGATACTACATGTAGTGCAGACGGCTCTTCGGAACCCCAAGATGATGTATTACAAGTATGTCATTTAATGCACTTTTAATCCACAGGCAAGCGCTTGCAAAATGTCCGGAATCCCGCCATTTTTGCGGACGAAATCCACACCCTGTGGAGTACTTAGCCACAATTAACCCCCAGCGTGTCGCATACGGGGCGGCGTGTCGCGCCCTGTGGCCGAGGGCGCGGAATGAGTCCCGGACCACTACATGTAGTGGCCCTCCGGCTAGAGAATGAGAGCAACGGCATACGGATGCTGTAGCTCTTTTCAACCCATCGCTGCGAGGCTGTCCCGGATCTCCCGGCGCAGGACTTTGCCGATGAGCGAACGCGGGAGGGAATCGAGCACCACCACCCGGCGGGGCACCTTGTAGGCAGTCAGCTGTTCCCGGGCATAGGCCAGGAGAGCGGCAGGATCGATGGTTGTCCCCGGGGTGGGGACCACTGCGGCTACCACGTCCTCGCCCCCGCCGGGCCGGGGCAACCCCACCACGGAGACTTCCGAAATGCCCGGGAAGGTGGCCATGACGTCCTCCACCTCACTGGGTGAAACGTTGAAGCCGCCGGTGATGATCAGTTCCTTGATCCTGTCCCGGATGGTGACGAAGTAGTCATCATCTACCGAAACGATGTCGCCGGTGCGGAACCAGCCGCCGTCGAGCAGTGAATCTTCGGTCTCCTCCGGCCGGTTCCAGTAGCCGGAAAACACCTGCGGGCCGCGGATCAGGAGTTCGCCCTCCTCCCCCGGGGCCCGGTCCAGGGCCACGTTCTTCGGATCCACCACCCGGATGTCTGTCAGCGGAAACGGCACACCCACGGTGCCGGGCTTCCTGCTCGGTCCGAAGGGGTTCCCAATGGCGATAGGGGAAGTTTCGGTCAGCCCGTAGCCTTCGATAAGGTAGCCACCCGTCGCTTTCTCCCAGGTCTCCACCGTCTCAGTGGGCAGGTTCATGGCTCCGGAGATGGAGAAGCGGATGCTTTCCAGTCCTATGCCGCGTTGCGCCGCCGCGGCCGCAATGCGGTCATAGATCGGCGGTACGGCAGGCAAAAACGTGGCGGGAGACTTCTTCAGCGCCTTCAACACGAGGTCAACGTCGAACTTGGGGAACAGAACCAGCTTCGCGCCGATGCTGAGGGCGAACGTCATGCACAGGGTGAGGCCATAAGCGTGGAACATCGGCAGCACCGCATAGACGGTCTCCTTACCCTCCTTCAGCCCGGGCACCCACGCACGGCCCTGCGCGGCATTGGCCTGCAGATTGGCGTGGGTGAGCATGGCGCCCTTAGGCAAGCCGGTGGTGCCGGACGTGTACTGGAGGACGGCAAAGTCCTGGGCACCGGGACGCGGATGTTTCTTCTTGAGCTCCCCAGCTTCGAGGAGCTGCCTCCATGGCAGCACCGGGCGCGGGCCGGGCGCGGGCCGGCCCTTGGGCTCGTCCTTGCCGACGGTGAGGGCAGCACGGGCCTTGCGGGCGGCAGGTACCGGAAGCCGCAGCGCCAGGCGCTGCGGCAGCGGCATCGCAGAGATGAGCTCCACCGAGACAATAGTGCGGAGCCCGACGTCGGCCGGCAGTTGGCGGACCCGCTCCACAGCCTTGTCCCAAACGATCGCGACGGCGGACTCATGGTCCTCGAACAGGTGCCGCAGTTCGCGGTCCGTGTAGAGCGGGTTGTGTTCGACCACCACGGCTCCGAGGCGCAGCACGGCATGGAAGGCGACCACGTGCTGCGGGCAGTTCGGCATCACGAGGGCCACCCTGTCGCCGGATTTGACACCCAGTTTCTTCAGGCCCGCGGCGGCCCGGTTGATCAGTCTTCCGAGCTCACGGTAGGTAGTGCCGGCGCCGAAAAACTCCAAAGCGGTCTTGGACCCGTAGCGGCGCACGGACGTGTCCATGAGGTCCACCAGCGAACCCTTCGGCAGCACCAGGTCCGCCGGGACACCTGGCCCGTAGGAGCTCGTCCACGGGCGCTCACTCCATGGCCGCCCGGTCCGCGCAGCTGCGCCCTGCCCCGTATCGCCGTCGGGAGCCTGCCGCGTGGTCTTCTTCATCATCAGTCCTTGCCGCCGGAATTTGCCGAGTGTGCGCGCTGACCTGCACGCCGCAAGAATCCTACCGGTGCGCAGACGGATGAGCGGGCCTTTAGTTGCGGTCTCGCTTGAATGTCAGACCCCCTCGTCATGATGGATACATGAGGAACCAGGCAGTGGCAAAGGCATATGCGGACATCACCGCGGCCGTTGCCATGCTCACCGGTGTCGTGAACGAACACGGTTCCGGTGGACTTTCAGCGGAGGGCGATCCGTTGCGTGGATTGTCCGAGGATTGCCTCGATATTCTGATCGGGGCTGCGGCAGTGGATGCACAGATGGCGGGCGTGAAGGCCGGGGCTGCCGTGAAGTACGCAGATATTGCCCGGGCGGTGGCTCCTCCGGATGCTTCGGTCCAGGCGCAGGAAATGGCAGTCACGGCGGAGGTTGGGTGTGCCCTGACTATCGGTGACCGGGCGGCCGGTTCGTTCCTGGGGGTCTCCCACGCCCTGACCAATACATTGCCGTTAACCATGGCCGCCCTGCAGTCCGGAACCATCTCCTGGCAGCACGCCCGGGTCATGGCCGACGAAGCCGCCACCCTTGACCAGGCCGGTGCCGCCGCGCTGGAGGCCCACTTCCTGGACCCGGACGCGCCGGGCTCGGCCAGTGGGTGTCCCGCCGGCGAAATGCCGGCATCCCGGTTCCGACACAAGGCCCGTACCTGGCGCGAACGCCACCACGCCGAGAGCATCGAGAAGCGCCACGCGAAAGGTGTCCTCGACCGTCGCGTCGAGTACGCACCGGACCATGACGGGATGGCCTGGCTCTCGGCTTACCTCCCCGCGGACCAGGCGGCCGCAATCTGGAACCGGACCACCGCCATCGCACGCGGTTTGCAGGGCCCCGACGAGCCCCGCACCCTCACCCAACTCCGCGCCGACGCCCTCGCCACCGCCCTCCTTGGCAACGGAAACCAGGGCAGCAACGGGAGCGCGGAAGGAAGTGACCCCGGGCAGGTTCCGCCGCCGCGGGCCGAAGTCCTGGTGACGGTCCCGGTGTTCTCCCTGCTCGGCGCCACCGATGAGCCAGCGATGCTGGACGGCTACGGCCCCATCCCGGCATCGATGGCCCGGGATCTCGTGGCGAACGGTGCCGGCTCGTTCCACCGGGTCCTGATTGACCCCCGGGACGGGGCTCCGCTGGAGATCGGGCGGTCCAGTTACCGGCTGAGCAAGGCCATGCAGCAGTGGTTGCGACTGCGGGACGGCAAGTGTCCCTTCCCGGGCTGCAGCAACAACTCACTGGACACCGAGGCCGACCATATCCTCGCCTGGGCCAAGGGCGGCACCACCGGGGTCTCCAATCTGGGACAGCCATGCCCCAAACACCACAAACTCGGGCACAACGGAGGCTGGCAACCCACACCAGCCACCAAAACCGAACCACCAGGCTGGATTACCCCCTCGGGCAGGCGCTATGCAAGCGAACATCAAGACTGGGAACCACCTCACTGGCCCAACCAACTCAAACCCCACGAAGCTCTCCCGGACGGCTACCCGGACCTTGTCCACACCGGACTTTCGCTAGGCGAAGAGGGATTGGAGAGGCTCTTCCACGCCCGGGCTTAATACCGGCCGACCGGCGGGACCGTTGCTACAGCTGCGCCTCCCGGCGGTCCAGGACAATCTGCTGCACGTCCAGGTAGCCGGACTGGAAACCTGCCCGTGAGTAGCAGAGGTAGAACAGCCACATCCGCTGGAACACTGCGTCAAAGCCGAGCCCACCGACTTCCGCCGAGCGCGCGAGGAACTGCTCCTCCCAGAGGCGGAGGGTCGCGGCGTAATGATCGCCCAGGCCCATCCGCTCCCGAACCCGCAATGTGGTGTGCTGCTGGGTCACGCTTTCGATGGCCCGCACGGACGGCAGGAAGCCGCCGGGGAAGATGTACTTGTGCACCCAGGTGTAGGCGTTGCGCGTGGCCAGCATGCGGCCGTGCGGCATGGTGATGGCCTGGATGGCCACCTTCCCACCCGGGGCCAGTACGCGGTCGATGGTCTGGAAGTAAATGGGCCAGTACTCATAACCAACGGCCTCGATCATCTCCACTGAGACAATGGCGTCAAACTCGCCTTCCACGGCCCGGTAGTCCTGCAGCGCCACGGTCACCCGGTCTGCGTAGCCGGCGGCGGCAATGCGTTCCTGCGCCAGCGCCCGCTGTTCACTGGAGAGCGTCACACTGTAGACGGTGGCACCGCGGGCTGCTGCCCTGAGGGCCAATTCACCCCAGCCGGTGCCGATCTCCAGCAGCCGCGTGCCCGATCCGACGCCGGCTTTGTCCAGCAGCCTGTCGATCTTGGCCTGTTGGGCCTCCGCCAATGCGTCCCACGGGACCGAATCCAGTGCACCGTCACTCAGCGGGAAAAGCGCCGAGGAGTAGCTCATGGT
The DNA here is from genome assembly GCF_014926485.1 of Pseudarthrobacter sp. AB1. Lineage (NCBI taxonomy): Bacteria > Bacillati > Actinomycetota > Actinomycetes > Micrococcales > Micrococcaceae > Pseudarthrobacter > Pseudarthrobacter sp. AB1. The sequence continues at coordinate 98,536 of NZ_PZKO01000060.1, read as the reverse complement.
GGTGTCCAGGAAGTTGGAGAAGAGCTCGTTGGAGAGGTCGTAGTGCCGCGAGATGTTGCTGCGGGTGTTGTGTTCTTCATTGCGTTCCTGCCGCGGCGTCCGCGGCAGGTACAGCGTCCGCAGCGCCTGCAGCGGTGCGGGGATCAGCGTGTCCACGGACGCGGCGAACACCTCCAGCACTCCGGCCAGGTCTGATGCCTCCCAGTCCCCCGCCATAAACGACTCGCCGAGCCCGATCAGGCCGTTGTCCCCGATCCGCAGATTGAATGCTGCCGGCCTGACCATGGTCATCACCGGCGCGTCCGGGCCGCCGGTGCCCAGCACTGAACCGTCCGGGTAGGCAACGCGCAGAGGCAGCCGTCGTACGGCCGCCTTGAACAGCAGGCCGGCGGCTTTGCCCGCCACCAGCGCTTTAGTTCCCGACGGCGCGTGGGCAACACCGGGCCATACGTCAGGATCAATGGTGTCCGGCGACGCCGGTACCCCGCCAGCAGTCTGCCCTGTCACCAGGTGGCGTACGGCTGGCTTCGCGGCGGAAACCTCCGCAGTCGCGGCTGTTCCGTTTTCATCGGTCATGGTCATTGGACTGCCTCCTGTGAGGGGTGATGTGGTTTCTTGATGACTGGCAGGCGTCGCGCCCAGAGTTTGATGCCCTGAATACGGATCAGCGCCGATACCAGCAGCGGCGCGGCCGGGACTGCAACGGCCGCTGCCAGGATGTTCCTGACGGTGGCCGGGCGCCGGTCCCCGTCCATGGTCGCGGCGAACGGCCGCTGCCCCTCCCGCTCCAGGACGATGGAGACGGACAGCCGCTGCTCCGGCGCGGGCAGCTTCATCCTGTACCGCCCGTCAACGTCATTGAACGGTGAAACGTAGAAGGCCTTGGGCACGCTGGCCCGGCCGGAAGGATCCGTTTCCAGGAGGTAGCAGTGGCGTTCGCCGTAGGTGTTGTGGACCTCGGCGATGACGCACTGCAGCTCCCCGGACATCCGATAGCACCAGAAGAGCGTGAGCGGGTTGAAGACGTGCCCGAAGACCCTGGCACTGGTCAGCATCCGGATGGCCCCGCCGTCGGGCTCCATCCCCCGGGTCCGCAGGTATCGTTCCACGTTGCTGCGGATGGTGGCCCCGGGATCGCCCAGGTGGTCGGCGGCCCGGAAGACAGCCAGCGGCCGCATGAACCGGGGCAGAACGGGGAGCCGGTCCACGTCCACAAACCAGCTGTAGCTCCGGTACGTGAACGCGTTCTTCAGCGGACTCTGGCGCACGTGGGAAATGGACGTGCGGTAGATGGCTGCGGTTGAGCTCATGCTCCCTCCGAGGCAGAAAGCAGCTCAGGCTTGTGCGCCTTCATCCTGGGCGTATCCCAGGTGCGCCCCAGGCTCGCTGCGGCACGGACACCGGCCAGGGCGCCATCTTCATGGAAGCCCCAGCCCAAGTAGGCGCCGGCGTAGGCGATGCGGTCATCGCTAAGAGCCGCAATACGCTGCTGTGCCCGTAGTGATTCGGGCGTGTACTGGGGGTGTTCGTAGACCAAATGTTCCAGCACCCGGTCCTCCGCGATGAGCTCGGACTCCCCCAGGCTCACCAGGTACGGCTGGCCATCCGCCGGCCGCAGGCGCTGCAGCCGGGTGAGATCGTAGCTGACCAGCACCTTGTCCGGACGGGCTTCGCAGTCCGGGAGCCGGTAGTTCCAGGACGCCCTGGCATTGTCCGCGGCGGGCAGGACGGCCGGGTCCCGGTGGAAAACGGTGTTGTTGACGGAGTACGGCATCTGCCCGAGGGCCTCCTTTTCGGCCGGCGTGGCGTCCGCGAGGAAGCCCAGGGCCTGGGCCGGGTGCGTGGCAATGACCACTGCCTCGAAATCTTCAAGTCCCTGCTCGGTGGTCAGTTCCACGCCGAGCGCGTGGCGCCGGATGCCGGTGACAGGACTGTTAAGCCGGATATCCGGCAACGTGGCGGCCAGCTTCTCCACGTACTGCCCCGAACCGCCGGTAACCGTCCGCCACTGCGGCGAACCCTTGACGCCCAGCATGCCGTGGTGTCCCAGGAAGGTGAAAAGGTACCGCGCCGGGTAGGACAGCGCTGTGGTGGGATCGCACGACCAGACCGCACTGACCACCGGCGTCATGAAATGCGAGATGAAGTACTTGCTGAAGCGTTCCTTTGCCAGGAATTCACCGAGGGTGGGCTCCGCGCCGCCCGCACCAGGACCGGCGTCGGACGTTGGGGCCGCCTCAATCAGCGCCCGGGCCCTGCGGTAGAAGCGCATGACCTCCAGCAGCATCAGCAGGTAGCGCCCGCGCAGGAGACTGGACGGGCGCGCGATGATCCCGCGGCCGCCCCCACGGGCCCCGGCGTACTCCAGACCGCAGCCGTCACAGCGGACGGACATGCTCATTTCCGAGTCCTGCGTCTCTACGCCCAGCTCCGCGAACAGCCGCAGCAGGGTGGGATAGGTCCGCTCGTTGTGGACGATGAAGCCGGTATCGATGCCGAGGGTGGATCCATCCGGCTGCGGAACGTTATGGGTGTGGGCGTGGCCGCCCAGCCTGCTGTCCGCCTCAAAGAGGGTGACGTTGTCGTGACGGTTCAGGACATACGCGGACGTCAGGCCCGCCACTCCACTGCCCACAACGGCAATGCGCCGTCCCTGCGGCTTGAAGGTCGAGTTCCCTGCCAAAAACACTGTTCTGCTCCCCTGCTCGGACTTCGTGGTGCACTTGCTCGGTGCAAACTCTCTAGGGGCAGTTCGACGCCGTGGGGCCGGTGGATGACTGAGTTTGAAGTTATTCTTTGTGCCAGAATAAAGCGGGCCTTCCAGAACCGGTACCACACGGTGCTCAGGCGGCCCCGACCGAAGGACTGCCTTGGTAAATCCCGTTCATCTGAAGACTCTCCTCGAAGTTACCCGGCTGGGCTCGTTTGCGGCCGCAGCGGCACGCCTGGGATACACGGCGTCTGCGGTGTCGCAACAGATGTCCGCCCTGGAACGCGAGACGGGTGTGGTCCTGTTCCAGCGTTCGGCCCGCAGCGTGGTCCCCACCGAAGCCGCGGTGGTGATGACCCGGCACGCCGCGAAGGTCCTGACGGACATCGAAGCCCTGATGGCGGCAGCCTCGAAGACACACAGCAGCTCCAGCCAGGAGCTGCGGCTGGGAATCTTTCCCAGCCTGGCCACCTACGTCCTCCCCCGCATCTTGAAGAATCCGGCGTGGAAAGACCTGGGCATCGACCTCAAGGTGTCCGTGGCCGAGCCGGCCCAGACCATCCAGGGACTGCGCACCGGCGGGGAGCTGGATGTGGCGTTGGTCTTCCAGGTGGGCCAGTCGGGGCTCGCCTGGCCGCACACTATCAACCGGCAGTGGATCGGCGACGACAACTTCCGCGTGGTGCTGCCCGCGGCCTGGGGGTTCCGCACGGACGCCAAGGTAGCGGCGGACCATTTGTCCGAACTGCCCTGGATCATGCACCACCCCGGGAGCCCCGATGCCGTGGTGATCGAACGGCTCTTTGCCGGCTGCAACCTGTATCCGCGCGTGGCGGCCCACAGCGACGATTTCCATGCCAGCCTCGAAATGGCGGCCGCCGGACTGGGCGCCGCACTGGTGCCCGAGCTCGCATTGCGGCACCGGCCGGCCGGCGTTGTGGTGCTGGACGTTCCCGAAATCCGGCTGGCCCGGAACGTGTTTGCCCTGCTCATCAACGAGAAGAAGACCGCCCGGGTGCAGCTGTTTGTGGACCTGCTCGCCGATACCATGAACCAGGCCCCTGCCCGAGGTTAGTGTCCCGGTTATCGGTTCCAGCCGGCCCGCAGCCAGGCAACTGAAGCTTCAGGTCGGCGCAGGATGACCCCGGGGGTTAGCCTAGAAGGATGTCTGAAACCCCAAAACCACGAATAGTTGAGCGCTGGGTCTTCTGGCCCGCCGCAGTGCTGGTGACCGTTTTCGCGTCATTTGCGCTGTTGGCTCCAAAGGCCGCGGAGGCGATGTTCAGCACCATCCAGTCGAACATCGTTAACTCCTTCAACTGGTACTACGTCCTCATCACCAGCTTCTTCGTTGTCTTCAGCCTGTTCCTGGGCTTCAGCCGCTTTGGTGATATCAAGCTCGGGCACGACGACGACGAACCTGAATTCTCGCTGATGGCGTGGTTCGCATTGCTGTTCGCCGCCGGCATGGGAATCGGCCTGGTGTTCTACGGTGTCACCGAGCCGCTGAGCCACTACGCGAATCCTCGCCCCGGCGTGAGCGGGACGCCGTCGGAGCTTGCGCAGCAGGCCCTCAGCCAGACGTTCCTGCACTGGGGTGTGCATGCCTGGTCCATCTATGTGGTGATCGGCCTCGCCCTGGCCTACGCCATCCACCGGCGTAAGCGCCCGGTCTCGATCCGCTGGGCCCTTGAGCCGCTCCTGGGTAAACGCGTCCAGGGCGCCTGGGGCAACGTCATTGACGTCGTCGCATTGGTCGGCACCCTCTTCGGTGTGGCGACCTCGCTGGGCCTCGGGGTGCTGCAGATCAGTGCCGGGCTGGAAAGCATCAACCTGATACCGGCGACCCGCGGGTCAGAAATCGTTATTATCATCATCATTTCCTTCTTTGTGCTGCTCTCTGTCCTCTCCGGACTGACCAAGGGCATGAAGTGGCTTTCCAGCATCAACCTTGTGCTGGCCGGCCTGCTGGTCGTCTACCTGTTGTTCTTCGGTCCGTCGACGTTCCTGCTGCGCGAATTTGTGCAGTCGATCGGCGCCTACGTCCAGAACTTCGCGGCCCTGTCCTTTAACGTCAACGCCTTCTCCGGCGAAGCCGGTGCCTCCTGGCAGGCCTCCTGGACCTCCTTCTACTGGGGCTGGTGGATCTCGTGGGCCCCCTTCGTTGGAATCTTCATTGCCCGTATTTCGCGGGGCCGGACCGTCCGCCAGTTCGTGGCCGGCGTCATCCTGGTACCAACCGTCATCGGTATGCTCTGGTTCAGCGTCCTCGGCGGCACGGCCCTTGCCGTTGAGTTAAGCGGCAGCGGAACCCTGATCGGCGCCGACGGCAGCGTTAGTGCTTCCAGCGCCCTGTTCAGCATGCTCTCCTACGTTCCGGGTACCCCGGTCCTGACTGTCGGCGTTATCCTGCTGATCGCCATTTTCTTCATCACGTCCTCAGACTCAGGCGCGCTCGTGATGGGCATGATCGCCACTGGCGGGCAGGTGAATCCCAAGAAGCGTATCCGTACCTTTTTTGTCCTCATCACGGCAGTCCTGGCCATCTCGCTGCTGATCTCCGGAGGCCTCGTGGCGCTCCAGACGGCGGCGATCATCATTGCCCTGCCGTTCAGTGTGGTTATGCTGCTGATCTGCTGGTCCACCTACATCGCCTTCAGCCGGGAACGCCGGGCCTACGAGCGTGCACGCCGTGCGCAACTTGTGGACCACATCGGTGACTTCTACGGCCTGGAGGTTGAAGAGCTCGCCGAGCACGGCATCCTTGGCAACAGCCCGCGCTGGATGCAGATGCTGCGCCGCCGCAACGCACCCACCGGGGCCGCAGTGCCTGAGGAGATCCTGCCGAGCCCCGAACCCTCCACCGCAGCGGTGGATACCATCATGGCGGCGGAACCGGAACCGCGGCACGCCTCGGAGCATGCACTGCAGGTCGAGAACGCCGAGCCTGACGGCGTCCTGATCTCGGACGTTGACAACGTAGTGGATCACGATCCGTCGGCGATCCGCGATGTCAAGGACGTCCCGAACCGGGGCGACCAGGAACCTTCCCGCTGGTAGGCCAGGGTTGAAAGACCGGGTCAACGCTGGAATGGACTGCAAGAGAGGACTATGTTGAAGATATGAACAGGGTAGCGAGCCGGCACTTTGGCGAATTCGAACTCAACCACGGCCGGGATCACAACGTCGCCGCCAAGCACGAACTCGGCGGCCATACGCTGGAACTCGACCTCAACATCAACGCGCACGACCATTTTGACGAAGCGGCCATGCACAAAGTGGACTACCGGTTGCGGTTCCTTCCCGAACTTGTGGACGAGGTCCGGCAGATGATCGCCGACGAGCTGGAGCAGGAAGGCACCAGCCCGCAGGAATACCTTCACTTCCACTGCAGCGCGCTGAAGGACGAACACCTGCAGAAAGTCTTTGGCGTTGAAGAGCGCAGCCAGCTCACCAATGATGTGTTCCTCAAGGCCCTCAAGCTCGGCCACGTGGGCATCTTCCCCGGCCAGCCGGAGCGCTACTTTGTCATGGACTTCACCTTGGGCGCCCACTTCACGGACGAGGTGCTGGTGGTAGCCGCTGACGAAGACGGCGTGGTGGACGACGAAATCCTCTGGGAGTCCTGAACACCCTTAACGCACGACGGCGGCCGGTCACTTTTTGCTGACCGGCCGCCCGTTCGCTCGCTTCTCAAGGGCCAGCGCGGCAGGCCGCACTAGCCCTTGAGCCTCTGCGAGCTCTCTTAGTGAGACCGTTGTTACTTGGCGGACTGCAACAGGCTGGCGCGGACCGTCTTGGTGGCCTTGACCAGGTTGCGCAGGGACTCTTCGGTCTCGGCGTAGCCGCGGGTCTTCAGGCCGCAGTCCGGGTTGACCCAGAGCTGGCGGGACGGGACGTGCTTGACGGCGGTCGCCAGGAGCTCGGTGACCTCTGCTTCGCCTGGAACACGCGGCGAGTGGATGTCGTAGACGCCCGGACCAACGCCGCGGCCGAAGCCGTGGGACTCGAGGTCGTGGACAACCTCCATGCGGGACCGTGCCGCTTCGATGGAGGTGACGTCTGCATCGAGGCCGTCGATGGCGTCGATGATCACGCCGAACTCCGAGTAGCAGAGGTGGGTGTGGATCTGCGTGGCGTCAGCGGCACCGGCGGTGGCCAGGCGGAAGGAATCCACTGACCACTTCAGGTAGGCGGCGTGATCGGCCTTGCGCAGCGGCAGGAGTTCGCGAAGAGCGGGCTCATCCACCTGGATGACCTTGATGCCGGCAGCCTCGAGGTCCGCGATTTCGTCGCGCAAGGCCAGGCCAACCTGGTTGGCGGTCTCGCCGAGGGGCTGGTCATCGCGCACGAAAGACCAGGCCAGGATGGTGACCGGACCCGTGAGCATGCCCTTCATGGGCTTGCTGGTCAGCGACTGGGCGTACTCGGCCCAGGCCACCGTGATGGGGGCGCTGCGGGTGACGTCGCCCCAGAGGATGGACGGACGTGTGCAGCGTGAGCCGTAGGACTGGACCCAGCCGTGGACCGTCACATCGAAGCCTTCGAGGTTCTCGGCGAAGTACTGGACCATGTCATTGCGCTCGGGCTCGCCGTGCACCAGGACGTCGTAGCCAAGCTCTTCCTGCAGCTCAACGACGCGCTTGATCTCGTCCTTCATGAGCTGCCCGTACTGCTCGTTGGTGAGGTCGCCCTTGTTGTTACGGGCACGCGCCGAACGGATCTCGGACGTTTGCGGGAAGGAGCCGATGGTGGTGGTGGGCAGCGGCGGGAGGTGCAGGGCCTCTTCCTGGGCGGTTTCGCGGACCGTGTAAGCGGAGCGGCTGAAGTCCGCTGCGGTCAGTGCCTCGATGCGGGCCCGGACCTCGTCGCGGCGGACACCTTCGGCGATGGCGCGGGCCGCGATGACAGCGGACGCCTCGTCGATGGCTGCCTGTGCGGAGGCCGGGTCGGCCAGGTAGGACGCGAGCGTCTTAACCTCTACGGCCTTCTGGTCGGCAAACGCGAGCCAGCTGCGCAGCTCTTCGGAGAGCTGGCCCTCTTCGGCGACGTCGTGCGGGACGTGCTGGGTGGAAGTGGAGGTGCTGACAGTGATACGGCCGGCGGCAGCCGTCAGTTCATCCAGCTTGGCGGCAGCGACTGCGAGGTCGTTGCGCCAGATGTTGTGGCCGTCCACGACGCCGGCAACCAGGGTCTTGTTGCCAACACCGGCCAGCGCAGCTGCGGACGGGACTGCACCCTTGAAGACGTCAATGTGCAGCGCGTCGATGTTCGTGGCCGCAAGTGTGCCCAGCTGGCCGTCGAGGGCACCGTAAGGGGTGGAGACGAGGATCTGGGGGCGCTTGGCTGACGCGGAGAGAACCTCGTAGGTGCGGGCAACGGCTGCTTCGATTTCTGCGGCCGGGGTGTCCTGGTCAACCACCAGTGCGGGCTCGTCCAGCTGAATCCAGCTGGCGCCTGCGGCGGCGAGCTTCCCGAGCAGCTGCACGTAAACCGGCAGGACGTCCTCGAGGCGGGACAGCGGAGCGAAGCCGGCGGGGGCCTCGTCCGAAGCCTTGGAAAGCAGCAGGTACGTGACCGGGCCGACGATGTACGGGCGGGTCTCGATGCCGTTGGCCAAGGCGAACTCGAATTCCTCAACAATGCGGTTGGAGGCCAGGGTGAATTCGGTCTCCGGGCCGATCTCCGGAACGAGGTAGTGATAGTTCGTGTCGAACCACTTGGTCATTTCCAGTGGCTGCTGGTCTTTGGTGCCACGGGCCAGGGTGAAGTAGCCGTCGATGTCGAGCTGGCCTTCGGCGTTGAGGAGCTTGCCGAAGCGGGCCGGGACAGCGCCGAGGTGGGCGGTGGCGTCCAGGACCTGGTCGTAGTAGGAGAAGGTGCCCGGAACGGCGGCGGCTTCGGTGAGGCCCAGTTCCTGCAGGCGCTTGGCGATGGTCAGCTGGATGCCCTTGGCGGCAGCGTCCAGTGCAGCGGCGTCGATTTTGCCGGCCCAGTAGGCTTCGATGGCCTTCTTGAGCTCGCGGCGGCGGCCGATGCGCGGGTAGCCGAGGAGTGACGCGGCCGGAAACGGGGTGGCAGTCTGTTCAGTCATGGGAGATTCCTTGAGTGTCAGTGGAAACTGTGAATGGTCTGGCGGATGTTGGAAGGTCAGCTGGCGAGCTGGCGCCGGAGGGTGGCGCTGCGACGGCCAACTGAACGGGACTGGCGCGGGAGTGCCAGTTTGTCCAGCACCTCCAACGCGCTCTGATGTTCGTTGAACGTGTAGATGTGGATACCGGGCGCGCCGGCCTCGAGGGCCGCGTTGGCCAGGTCCACCGTGGCCCGGACACCGATCCGGAGGCGTTCGGAATCAGTGTCCGCGGCTGCCAGCCGGGCCAGGAGTTCCGGGTCCGGCTCAACACCTGTCAGTTCCCCGAGCCGTGTGACCCGGCGCAGGCTGGTGAACGGCATAACGCCCGGGATGATGGGGATGGTAACCCCTGCCCGCCGTGCGCGGCTGATGAGGTTCGCGTACTGCTCGGTGTGGAAGAAGACCTGGGTGATGGCAAAGTCGGCGCCGGAGCGCTGCTTGGCGAGCAGCACCTCGACGTCGTGGGCTTCACTGGGTGATTCCGGGTGCCGGGTGGGGTAGGCGGCGACGCCCACGGCGATCTTGCCTGCACACAGCAGGGCCGACCGACGCTGTTCAACCCGCCGGATGAGTTCGATCAGGTCCTGCGCATACCGCAGAGAACCTGCGGCAAGCGGCGCACCGTCCTTGGGCTGGTCGCCCCGGAGGGCCAGGATGCCCCGGACCCCTGTGTCCAGGAGGTCGCCGATGATTTCGGCCAGTTCCTCCGGCGTGTTGCCAACGCAGGTGAGGTGGGCCAGCGGTCGGAGCGTGGTTTCCAGCAGGAGCCGGTTGATGAGTTCGACCGCGGTGTCCCGGTTCGAGCCACTGGCACCATACGTGACGGAGACGTAGTCCGGTTCGGTGGTTTCCAGTTCCCGGATGGTGGTCCAGAGCGACTCGGCCGCAGCCGGCGAGCGGGGCGGGAACAGCTCGTACGAGAGCGCCACGGGAGCGGTCTCGGAGAGATTCGGATGCGTTTCGATAAGGCTTGGCGGTGACATTTGCGTCCTTGGCTTTGGGCCATTGCCGGATACCGGTCAGCAATTGTGACGGTGGTGCCGGGAATGAATTTGAGTTTGGGAACACGAAAAACTCCACAGGGACGCAGCCGCGACTGTTACGCCTGTAATGAAGTTGTCCGTGAGCAAATGTCAGGCCCACATGGGGGCACCCACACCCTCCACAATCGGAGGATCGCTGACACGTTACCTCGGTAACTTGTATAGAACTCTAGGAGCCGGCGGGTCTCCCTTCAAGTCGGCCGCCGAATTAAGACGCAGTTTTACGGCGTATTTCGTTCTGGCGCAGAATTTTGTTCGCTGGTTTGGTCAGAGAATTCACCGGGGCATACTGCGGAGCCCGGCTGCTTTGGCCTGCTACCAGGGCCGGCCGACGCCCGGTCCGAAGTCATCGTCCCGGAGGTACTCGTCCCGCTCCTGCCCGGAGTTCCGCTCGCTTTGGGCTTTCTTGGCACTGTCCCGGAGCTGCTCAAGCTGGCTCTGCTGGCCCGGATCCGCGGGAACCTCGTCCTGCCCAGGCTGTTCCGACGGTTGCGGACTGGCCTTATCGGCCGCCGCTGCATCGGCCTTTTGCTGCAGCCGTTCCGCCGCCTGATGCAGCTTCTCCCCTGCGCCGTTCTCCGGGCCGGCTTCCTTGCCCGCTTCTCCGGCAGTTTCGAAGCAACCCTCCGGCGCAGCCTCCACCACGGCAACACCTTCGGCGAAGAGCCGGGCCGCCGCCGTCGGATCTCCCGCTTTGGCCTGGGCGTCACCGAGGCGTTCGATGGTAAGCGCCAGGTTGACCCGGACGACGCACTCGTCGGCCGTGCCCGCCAGGGACAGTGCCTCCTCGAAGCGTTGGCGGGCGGCAGCGAAGTCGCCCGCGAGGAACAGCCCATCACCCTCGGTGAACGGCGCCTTGTGCAGTTCAACGAAGTTGACGATCCGCAGTCCGGCCGCCGCTTCCGCCACGGCGCCGGCGTCTCCGGCCGCGAAAGACCGGGCAGCAGTGTCGGCGAGAATGCCCACACTGATCACTTTGGCCGACAGGCAGAGGACCAGGAGCGCGGGCAGTGCCGACCACCACAACAGCCGACGGCGGCGCTCCAGCCGGTCCCGGGATTTCACCGGAGCTGCCCGTCTTGGCGATGCGGGCTCGCGTGCGAGCGACGTCGGTAAGGGCCGTGCCGGTGTGGGCGCTGGACGCATCATGTTCGGACTCCCTGTACCGGCCGGAGCTGCCGCCACTGGCTCAGCACCAGAAAACTCTCTCGGAGGGCCAGCAGGAACGCGCCGGCGTCCAGGAGCCAGTGCAGCTCAGTCCGGCCGGCAACGTCACCATCCGCCGCTGCCCGTGCGAGGTCCCCGGGATCAGCGGCCTGCATCATCGGCGCCACCGGATCTCCGGCCGAACGGTGGACGTAGGGAATCCCCAGCTGACCGGAGATCCCCTGCAGCCGGATCTCGTCGATGACCGACAACGCATCCCCGCCCATTCCGGACGACCGGTCCTGGATGTAGCCGGCAGCCACGTCCTGCCCCGGACCCTGCCCCGTGTTTTCCTTCATCCGCCCACCCCCCCGCCGTGCCATAGCCGAGCACCGCACCGCCGTCCACCAGGCCGCCGCCGACCTGAAGAGGTTCCGGTGCCTGGGCGCTGGTCTGTTCACCGTCGCCCAGGTAGTAGATCAGCCGTGGCCGTTCGGGATGGCTGTCGCGGGCGGCGCGCAGCCGTTCCGCCAGCAAGGTTCCGGCAGCCGTGACGCTGCTGCCTTTGGAGAATGCGGTGACCTGGGGCTCCAGGACGGACACGCTGGTGTCCAGGGCGGTGGTATCGGTAGTCAGGGGCATCCGGACCACGGCGTTGCTGTCGAAGGTCAGGAGCGAAAAGCGGGCTCCGGCCAGTTCACTTGCGATGGCCATGATGTCCTGCCGCATCCCTTCCAGCCGGGGTGAACCGTCGCCGTAGTCTTCGGCTGCGATGCTGCTGCTGGTGTCCACCACAAAGAAGACGTTGACGTCCGCCGTCGCGGCTTGGGAACTTCCACCGGGAACACCCGGCCGGAGCGCCGCCGAAAGGAGCAGCAGCACCAGGGTGCCCCTGAACAGCCAGTCGCGGCGTGTACCGGCAGAGCGCGCCCGCGAAGCCTGGACCAGTCGCCAGACCAGAAACAGCACGGTCGCGGCGATGAGCGGGGCCATAACCCACCAGGGCAGGATCGGTTGCAGTGTCATGGCCGCAACCTCCACGATGCGCCGGCCAGCACCAGGCCGGACAGGACCGCCAGGGTGAGCGGCAGCTCGGGCCGGTCCGAGACCACTGCCTGGGGTGCGCCTTTCATGGCAGTGGCTTCGGTTTCCTGCACGGACCGGACGATGTCCGCCACGGCTTCCTGGCTGTCCAGCCGGTAGTACGCTCCGCCGCTGGTTTCTGCCACCGCGCGCAGCCTGGCTCCGGGCTGGCCTGGGCCGGGTCCATAGTCGAAGTCGCCGGGGTTCAGGGCATACACGGGCACGACGCGCTTCTTGGCCAGGGCGGCCGCCTGCTCGAGAGTGAAGATGGGATCGCCGGACAGGTAATTGTCCGTTGCCAGGACGATGGACCGCGAGCGCCGCCTGCCTGCATCTGCTTCCCCCGCCTCAGCGGCGTGTGTGTCCGGGAATCCGTTGACGCAGGACGCCAGGCCGTCGCCGATCAGTGACGATCCGCGGCCGTTCCAGGTGCCGTCCAGGAAGCCGGCGCTGCCGGGGTTACCCTCGAAGGCGTCCTTGGCCAGCGTCAGCTGCTCCTGGACATATGCGTAGTCGTCGGTCAGTGGGAAGACCTGGACGGCGCTGCTGTCGAAAACCGTGAGGCCGATCCGTTCACCATCGAACTCCTTCGTCAGGTGGGCAAACACCTGCACCACAGCCGAGTCGGCGCTGCTCATCGAGCCCGACGTGTCCAGGCAGAGCATGATGTCCCGGTTGCGCTGCTCCGGCGCGATGGTGGTCAGCTCCACCGGGCGCGCTGCCGCTGCGACCGCGGAGACCACCAGGGTTATGGCCGCGAGGGTGGCCACCGCCAGCCAGCGGCGGTGCCGGCGGAGGGCGGCCTGGTATTCGGGCAGGGCGGTGAGGCGGTCCGCATTGGCGACTGGCCGCCGTCGTGCGTTGGCTTGGCGGTCCGGGCGGAGGGCGCGCCATCCGGCCAGGCCCGCGATGACCAGTGCCGCCGGGATCAGCCACCAGAACATCAGTTCCATTGCCACACCGCCTGGCGGGCAGTCTCAGCTGATTGAGCCACCGGCGTCGGCGTCGCGGGACTCGGCAGCCATGCCCCGACCGGTGTCGGCAATCAGCAGGACGGTGTGGCGCCGCACGGCCATGTACCGTTTGATCAGCGGCGAGCCGAACCGGGCGGTAGCCTTCCAGTCGATGTCGCGGACGTCGTCGCCGGGGATATAGGCGCGCAGGTCATCAAAGTCGAGGCTGCGGCCGCGGAAGACTGAACCATATTCGCCGTCGAGCATGCCACGGGCTTTCCGGTGGGCGAAGATGGCCATTTTCGCCTTCACGCGCAGCAGGAGGCTGGTCACTGCGGCCTCAGGGAGTCTGGACGGAGGCTACGACTGCGTCGATGATCGTCTCCACCGGCATCTGCTCCGCAACGGCGTCGAATCCCAGGATGAGGCGGTGCCGCAGCACGCGATGGGCGAGGGAGTTCACGTCCTCCGGGATCACATGGTCCCTGCCGTTGAGCAGGGCCACCGCCCGGGCGGCCTGGCTGAAGGCAATGCTGGCGCGCGGGCTCGCGCCGAATTCGATGAAGCCGGCGAGCCTCGGGTCGATGTACTGCCCGGCGTTCCGGGTGACGAACACGAGGCCCACGATGTAGTTGATGATGGCCGGGTCAATGTAGATTCGCTTCACCAGCTCCTGCACGCCGATGACGGCGTCCAGCGAGGCAGCGGCCGCCGGTTTCTGCTCCGGACTGAAGACCCCGGCGTCGATCCGGCGGATGATTTCTGTTTCCTCGGCCGGCGTGGGGTAGTCCAGCACGTCCTTGAGCATAAAACGGTCCATCTGCGCCTCCGGCAGCTGGTACGTGCCTTCCTGCTCGATGGGGTTCTGGGTGGCCAGGACCATAAACGGGGAGGGCAGCCGGTATTCCTGGCCCCCGATGGAGGTCTGCCGCTCCTGCATAGCCTCCAGCATGGCGCTCTGGGTCTTGGCGCTGGACCGGTTGATCTCATCGAGCAGGACGATGTTGGTGTGCACCGGCCCCAACTGGGTGATGAAGGTGCCCTTGGCGGCGTCGTAGATCTGGGTGCCCACGATGTCGCTGGGCAGCAGGTCCGGCGTGCACTGGATCCGGCGGAACTCCGCGCTCACTGCTTCGGCCACGGCCTGCGCGGCGGTGGTCTTCGCCAGCCCCGGAACGCTTTCCAGCAGGATGTGCCCGCCGGTCATCAGGCCCACCAGCAGGGATTCACGCAGCCGCGCCTGGCCCACCACCTTGGCATTGAAACTGCGCGAAATGTTCGCCACCACCTGCTGCGCCCGGGCCAGTTCCGCCGGGTCGATTCGTGCGGGCGCACTGGTCTGAAGCAATGGATTTCCCCCTGAAGGATGGCGGTTTGAGAGCGATGGGCCGCGGTGCTGCCGGGCGGCGGCACTCCGCCCGCCATCCTATCCAAGCCACCTGCAGGTCAGGCCGCAATGGGGACCCCTCCCCATCGCGGCTCTGCAGGTCTATTCTTTTGCCATGAGTGAGCTTCCAGCCAGCTACAAAGAGTTTCTCGCCGACAAGAGCGAGAGGTTCATCCTTGCCGTCAAGCCGGTTCTGCAGCAGTCCGCTGCGGACCGGTCCCATGGTGTCCGGGTCACCTACAACGCGGGTCCCACCGGTCACCAGGCCCACGTCGACAACAGCATCCCGTTCGGAGTGGTGGTCGAAGACATCGACTGAGGTTCCGGCGGCTTCGCGAGCCCCGCGCCGTCAGCCCTTCACTGCCCCGGAGAGCGCGAGGGAGCTGCCGGCACCCTTCGCCACGATGATGTACAGGGCCAGCACCGGGACTGAATACAGGATGGAGAAGGCGGCCAGCTGGCCGTACGCCACTGCGCCGTGCTGCCCGAAGAAACTGAAGATCGACACTGCCGCCGGCTGCCGGGCTTCGGACAGCAGCAGGATGAACGGGACAAAGAAGTTCCCCCAGGCCTGGATGAACACAAAAATGAACACCACGCCCAGCCCCTGCCGCATCAGGGGCAGGACGATGGTCCTCAGCGCCGTCAGCCCTGACGCCCCATCCACCCAGGCCGCTTCCTCCAGCGAAACCGGGACGGCGTCCATAAAATTCTTGGTCATCCAGATGGCCATGGGCAACGTGGTGGTGGCCATAAAAAAGACCGTGGCAGGCATCGAATCCAGCAGGTGAAGCTGCACAAATAACCCGTATACCGGCACCATGATCGCCGTGATGGGAAGGCAGGTTCCAAACAGAATGGTGTACATAAACGACCTGTTGAACCTGGACTGGTAGCGGGACAGCGGGTAGGCGGCGAGCACTGCTGCCACGAGGTTCACGGCGGCCGTGCCGGCGGACAGCACCATGCTGTTCCACAGCGGCTGGAACAGCAGCCCCGGCGTCATGATGGCGGCAAAGTTGTCCAGGGAGACTTGAGCCGGGAGCCGCGTCTCATGCCCGGCGGAGACATCGAGGGACGCAAACACCAGCCACAGCAGCGGCAGGACAAAGCAGGCACCAACCAGGATCAGCGCCACGTCCGCCGGATTCCGGGCACGCCGCTGGGCTCGGGAAACTGCGCCCGACCCGGACCGTAACTGTCCCCGGGCGGAGGCCCCCGCCGTCGTGGTCATGGTTTGGCCTCCCGCAGAAGCCGGACGTAGGCGGCGCCGAACACCACGCCAATGAGGATCAGCACTGACGCCACCGCGGTGCCGTAGCCGATGTCGCCGAACTTGAAGGCCTCCAGGTACGCCAGCACCGGAAGCGTGGTGCTGGTATTGGCGGGGCCGCCCGCTGTCATAACCCAGATGAGGGTGAACACCGCCAGCGTCTGCAGGGTGATGAGCATCAGGTTCGTGGCGATGCTGCCGCGGATCATGGGGATGGTGATGAAGGCGAGCCGCTGCCAGCCGCCGGCACCGTCCATCAGCGCGGCCTCCGTGACCTCACCGGGGATGTCATTGAGCGCGGCGCGGTACACCAGCATGGAGAACGCCGTGCCCCGCCAGATGTTGGCAAGCAGGATGGCAACCATGGGGAACGAATACAGCCAGTCTGCCTGTCCGAACCCCAATCCGCCGAGCAACTGGTTCAGGGTCCCGTCCCGGCTGAAATAGGCGTAGGCGGCGAAGGCTGCCACGATCTCGGGGAGCACCCACGCAGCAACCACCGCGGTACCAACGACGGCGGCCACCGGGCGGCGGGCCCGCCGCATCAGCACCGCGAGGGTGAGCCCCAGCAGGTTCTGGCCCAGGATGGCAGAGCCGCCCACAAACAGGACCGTCAAGCCGAGCGAAAGAGGCAGCATCGGATCGGACAGGAGCCTCGCGTAATTGTCGAACCCGATCCAGCCGGGATTGCGGGCGTTGCGGCCGGTCAGGGCAGCGTTGGTGAATGACGCGTGGAAGGCCCACAGCACGGGGCCGGCCAAAAACACAAGCAACAGAACCACGGCCGGGAGAACCGGGAGCAGCCGTGTCCGGCGCCGGAGTCCGGGGCGACG
Organism: Pseudarthrobacter sp. AB1; assembly: GCF_014926485.1. Lineage (NCBI taxonomy): Bacteria > Bacillati > Actinomycetota > Actinomycetes > Micrococcales > Micrococcaceae > Pseudarthrobacter > Pseudarthrobacter sp. AB1. The sequence continues at coordinate 81,975 of NZ_PZKO01000060.1, read as the reverse complement.
CCGCCGGTGGCCGGCCTGGTCACGCGTTAGGGAAACCGCCACGGGCTACCTGGCGACGGTCTTGGCCTCACCCACGATGCCCTTCACCGCCGTGTCATAGTCGGCGGCAGCCTGCTCCGGGGATTTCGCCCCGGTGATCACGGTTTCCGTAGCCTCCTGGACGGCCGCGGAGATCCGGGGGTAGTCTGCGGTCGCGGGACGGTAGTGCGTAACGGCCACAAGCTCGGACACGTCCTTCACAAACGGGTTGGCCGCCTGGTAGCCGGCGTCGGCGGCGACGTCTTTACGCACCGCGATCTGGGAGCTGGCGGTGTTGAAAGCCAGGGAGTTCTTCTTGTTCAGCGCCATGGAGAGGAACTCAAACGCGAGGTCCGGGTTTTTGGTCTCCGCCCCTACCGCCAGGGTCCAGCCGCCCGACATACTGACGCCGCCGGGCGCCTGCCCGTTCTGGGTGGGGAACGCTGTCACGCCCATGTCCTGCCCGTACTCGGCCCATTCGTAGCTGCCACCCTTCTGCCAGAACGACGGTGTGTAGGACCCTTCCACAGTGGCGCCCATCCTGCCCTGCGGCAGCCATTCGCCGAAGACCTTCTTCCACACGTTCGCGTCGAGGGCCTCCGCCGGGGAGACAGCCAGTTTTTCGTCGTAGAGGGTCTTGATGAACCGCAGCGAGTCGGTGAACCCCGGCGAACCGACCACCCATTTCCTGGCGTCGGCGTCGTACAGCTGTGATCCGGTTCCGTAGAGCAGCTCGTAAAAGCCTTGCATCACGGTGCCTTCACCGGTGGCCTTTCCAGCGTACATGTTGAACGGCACCACCGTGGGATCGCTGGCCTTGATCTTCCGTGCAGTGTCCAGGATGTCCTGCCAGGTGCGGGGCTCCCACGGAACGCTGACGCCGGCAGCGGTAAGCACCTTTTTGTTGTACCAGATACCGCGGGTGTCGGTGCCGAGGGGAACGGCGTACGTGCCGCCGTCGTCCCCCAGACCGGCCGCCTTGGCGCCGTCATCGAAAGTATCCCAGTCCTCCCAGCCCGCGAGGTGGCTGTCCAGCTTCAGGAGATAACCGGCGTCGACGTCGGAACGCACCTTGAAGGTGTCCTCATAGAACACGTCGGGAGCCGTGGAGGGCGAACGGAGGGCGAGGGCCAGCTTGGTGCCGTAGTCGTCGTCGTTCGCCTGGATGGGCTCCAGGGCAACCGTGACGCCCTGGTTGGCGGCCTCAAACTCCTGCTTCGCCGCCTGGAAGAGCGTATCCAGGGCAAGGAACGAATCGGTCTTTTGGTAGACCACCTTAAGCGTTTTTGTCTCCGCTTCGGGAGCGGCAGGGGAACACGCAGACAGCACACAGCCCGCTGCAGCGAAGAGTGAAATGATTTTGAGGGCACGGCGCATGGCGCTCCATTCAGTCAATGGCTGCCGTCCCCTGTATCTGCGGGCCCCAGCCGCGGCGATATCCACATGCTAGATGGGGCTCCTGCCACTGGCAAGGAGACCCCGGTCAGACGTCCGGTTCAGACCTCCAGGAGAAGCCGCTGCGCCCGGGGCGCCAGGGTATGCTCCAGGACCAGGCAGGCTGCTCCAATGGCGCCCACGTCCTCACCGACTCCCGTGCCGACAACCTCGATGGTGTGGATCAGGCGGGCCGCGCTGTTGGCGTCAACCAGTGCCGGGATCTTGTCCAGGTAATGGTCAGCGATCCGGCTCCAGAACGGCCCGCCGAACACCACCCGTTCCACATCCAGCGTGTTGGTGACCACGGAGACGGCCCGGGCCACCAGCGCGGCTGACCTGTCGATGATCGCCAGGGCCGTGGGGTCGCCGGCATCGGCGAGGTCGCACAGCTGGGCGAAGCCCTGCTGCACTTCGGCGCCGCTGGTGTGCTTTCCGGCGCCGTCCAGGATACCGGCGGCAACGGCCTCGGCGACGAGCACCTGTGGGATGGCCGAGGACTTCACACAGCCGCGGAGGCCGCAGTCGCAGGGCGGGCCATCGGGATCCACCACAATGTGGCCGATCTCGCCCGCATTCCCCGATGTTCCGCGGACCACTTCATCGTTGAGGACGATGCCACAGCCGATCCCGGTGCCCATGTACATAAAGATGAAACTTCCTGAGCCGCTGGGCCCGCCGGCCCATGTTTCGGCGACGGCGGCGCTGGTGACGTCCTTGTCCACGAGGACGGAATAGCCCGTGGCCTTGGCCAGGGCGTCCCGGAGTTCCACGCGGTCCCAGCCCGGCAGCAGCGGCGGATCCACCACGGTGCCATTGTCCAGGTCGATGGGTCCCGGCGCGGCCAGGCCCAGGCCGGCGATCCTGCTGGTGTCCACGCCCGACTCGGCAACCAGCTGGTCGATCTCGGTGGCCATGGTGGACATGACGGCGGCAGGATCATTCCCGCCCGGTGTTTTGATCCGTGAATGCTGTACAACGGCGCCCACGAGATCGAGGACCACGAACGTGGTGACGGCGGGGTCCAGGTGGACGCCGATGGCGTACATGCCGCCCGGGTTGAGGCGTAGCATGGTGCGCGGTTTGCCAGGACCGCTGCCTTCTTTGCCGGCCTCGACGATGAGGTGCTGGTCCAGCAGGCGGCGGGAGATGTTGGAGATAGTCTGCGGCGAGAGGCCCACAATCTGGGCAAGCTCCACGCGGCTCAGACCCCCGGATGACCGGCGGATGGCATCGAGGATGACCGTGAGGTTAAAGTCCCCCATGCGCGGAAGATTAGTCCCGCGCCGTGGCGCCGAGGACTGGCGGATTTCTGGCACGGTCTCCCCTAGGTTTTCGGCCGCGTGTTCATGATGTCTGAATGGTACGTTACCTCCTGTTCAACGCCCAGAGCCGGAGGTCGCGCCGCGTCGCGGCCGGGGCGCCACGTTGTCATGCCGGCACGCCTACGGCCGTCGGGTGCTGACCGCCACCGTGAACTTTGGATTGCCGCCCTTCACAGTGGTGGGACCAACCAGCCGCTCAAGCGCCGGGAGGTACTGCAGGTGCCGGTTGAAGACCGTCCACAGCTCGCCGCCCGGGGCCAGGACCCTGGCGGCTGCCTCAAACAGTTTGATGCCCGCACCGGCATGCACACTGGCGCCCAGGTGGAAGGGCGGATTCAGCAGGACCAGCTCGGCGCTCCCGGCGGGGAAGGTGCTCATCGCGTCATCCTGGAGGGCGGTAATCCGATCCTCGAGGCTGTTGGCCTTCGCAGTGGCCCTGGCGGAGGCGACGGCGGCTGCGGACCGGTCCGTTGCCGTGACCCTGGACGCCGGGTTCTGGCGGGCGTACATGGCGGCGAGGATACCGGTGCCGCAGCCCAGGTCGACGGCGTGCCTGGCCTCTGGCATCTCGGGCAGGAACGTCAGGAGAAACCTGGTCCCGATGTCCAGTTTCGCTCCGGCAAAGACGGCACCGTGCGCAGCAACGTCCAGGTCCAGTTCGGCAAGACGTTCGACGGCGGGACGCCATTCGTGCGCCTCAGCTGGCCGGGCGCCGCTTGCCAAAATGAAGCGCGACTTCTGCCGCGCCAGCTGCGGCTGGACGGTCTCGAAGTGGCGTTCCAGGACTGCGTTCATTCCCAGGGACATGTGCTTGATCCGCCCGCCGGCGAGCAGCACCACGCCACGGGCGGCATAGCGCGCCACGGCGGCTGCGATTTCTTCAAGCTCCGCCAGCGTCCGCGGCATTTGAAGCAGCACCAGCTCCGCGCCGGAGAGCAGCTCCTCCCCCAACGGCAATTGTTCGAACCCCGTGGCGTCAACGGCTCCGGGAGCTGCGGCTTCGAAGCCCAACTCGGCGGCGTTGTTCCGCAGGGCGCGCTCCCCGGTGATGAGATCCTCGTGAACACGCACCCGCCGGACCCCTAGGGCGCCCAGTGCACCGAGGGTGAGGGCACCGTAGCGGTCTCCGATCACTGCCAGCCGTGCACCGGGTTCCGTGCGCGCTGCGGCGGCGTCCAACAGGAGCCGGTCTGTGGCGTCCCAGGCCCGGAGGTTCGGGGCTTCGACGTCCGGGTGGCGCCGGAGCGTGCCGAAAATGTCCTCAAGAGCGTTCTGTGCCACTGGTTCCTGCGATCTGGTCATGTAATGGTGGTTGATGTGGTTGGTGCAAGCGCGGGCAGTTTGAGGACGGCCGTGACGGCCGCCCGGCCCGCCCTGTTTGCTCCGATGGTGGACGACGACGGCCCGTAACCCACCAGGTGGACGCGCGGCTCAATTGCCACCTGGGTCCCTTCCATGGCGATGCCGCCGCCGGGTCCCCTGAGGTGCAGCGGCGTGGCCGGTTTCTGCTAGACCTTCTTCACCACGGAGGATTTGAGCTGCATGGGACCCACACCGTCCACTTTGCAGTCGATGTCGTGATCGCCCACACCGTCCATCAGCCGGATGCCCCGGACCTTGGTGCCTACCTTGATGACACCGGAGCTTCCCTTAATTTTCAGGTCCTTGACCACTGCGACGGTGTCGCCGTCGGCGAGGATGTTGCCCACTGCGTCCTTGATGACCCGCGGCCCGGCCTCTGCCGTGGCCTCCGCTGCCTCGGCGGTCCACTCGTGGCCGCATTCCGGGCAGACCAGGAGCGCACCCATCTCGTAGGTGTAGGCACTGGAACATTCGGGGCATGGCGGCAACGTCTCATTCACTCCCCCATGATAAACGCGCCGCTGCGCTGACAGGCGCGCGCCGCCGTCGTACTGTTGGCCCTAGGCAGACGAAAGGCGAGGACCATGACAACCGATAAAGGGGCAGCGTCGCTGCTGGCCAACGCACTGGGCATCGTCCTGGGCACGGCGGAGATACCCCTGCGCCTGCGGGCGTGGGACGGATCCGAGGCGGGGCCGCCCGACGCCCCGGTCCTCGAGTTCAGGTCACGCCGGGCCCTGCGCCGGATCCTGTGGTCACCCGGGCAGCTCGGGCTCAGCCGCGCTTACGTGGCCGGGGACATCGACGCCCCCGGCGACATCTTTGCGGCCTTCACGGCGCTCAGCTCGGTGGGAAAGTTTTCCGAGCCCGGCCCCTTCAGGCCCCTGACTCCGCGTGAACTCGCCACGCTGCTCGGGGTGGCCGTCCGGCTTGGCGCGGTGGGCGCGAACCCTGCTCCGCCGCCGGAGGAAGCAAAGGTCACGCGGAAGGGCCGGCTCCACACCCGGCAGCGCGACGCCGCGGCCATCTCGCACCATTACGACGTCGGCAACGACTTTTACGCCCTCGTGCTGGGACCGTCGATGGTCTACTCCTGCGCCGTGTGGGCGGACGGACCCGACGGCGGCGTCCCCGCCGGCCGCGGCCTTCCGGCCGGACTGGATGAGGCACAACAGGCCAAACTGGACCTTGTCTGCCGGAAGCTGGGGCTAAGGCCCGGGATGAGGGTGCTGGATGTGGGCTGCGGCTGGGGCAGCTTCGCGTTGCACGCGGCGCAGCACTACGGCGTCACGGTGGTGGGGGTGACGCTCTCCACGGAGCAGGCCGTGCTGGCGCGCAAACGTGCGGCCCACGCCGGCCTGACTGAAAACATCGACATCCGGGTGCAGGATTACCGGGATATCTCCGACGGGCCGTTCGACGCCATCAGCTCCATCGGTATGTCCGAACACGTGGGCCGGGAACAGACACCCCACTACGTCGACGTGCTGCACGGCCTGCTCCGTCCCGGCGGCCGGCTGCTCAACCACGCCATCGCGTGGAACGCCGGCCGCACCAAGCCTGATCCGGATTCTTTCATTCCGCGCTACGTCTTTCCGGACGGCGAGATGATCAGCCTGGGCGAGATGGTCAGCTCGCTGGAGACCGGCGGGTTTGAGGTGCTGGACGTGGAGGCCCTGCGCCAGCACTATGCGCTGACCCTGCGGGCGTGGGTGCGCAGGCTCGAAGCGAACTGGGACGAAGCCGTCCGGCTCACCAGCCAGGGCCAGGCACGCGTGTGGCGGCTCTATATGGCCTCGAGTGCCCTGGGCTTTGAAACCGGGCTCACGGGCGTCAACCAGGTGCTGGTCCAGCGCGCCGGCGTGGACAGGCCGCCGCTGCGTCGGAGTGAGTGGATCTGAGCTGTCACTACCCGGGCGCCTACCGCTCGGGGCTCGCTCAGGAAACAAAAAAGAGCCACCCGGCCGGGTGGCTCCTTTTTGCGGACCAAGGTCCTGTTTGGTGGAGCTGAGGGGACTCGAACCCCTGACCCCCTGCATGCCATGCAGGTGCGCTACCAGCTGCGCCACAGCCCCAAACTTCTGTTCCACTAGCGGTGCCGACCGCCCGAAGCAACCTGATCAGCTTAATAGAAATCTGCGCGGTGCGCCAATCGGGAGGTGCGTTTTCCTGCCACAAAAAAATCCGCCGGAATCTTTCGATTCCGGCGGATTATCCGGTGGAGCTGAGGGGACTCGAACCCCTGACCCCCTGCATGCCATGCAGGTGCGCTACCAGCTGCGCCACAGCCCCGGACCTTCGTTACTCCGCGGTCTCCCCGGAGCAACTCAAATATCTTAGACCAGCTTTTCCGAAAATTCCAAATCGGGCATATTCGGGCCCGCAAGGCCTGCTATTCGGAGTCGGAAGCCGCCGTCGTCTTGGCTGAAGTGTCTTCGCCCAGCTGCAGGTCAACTACAGGGCAGTCCTTCCACAGACGCTCCAGGGCGTAGAAAAGGCGGTCCTCTTCATGCTGGACGTGGATGACGATGTCCGAGTAATCCAGCAGTACCCAGCGCCCCCCGGAGCGGCCTTCGCGGCGTACCGGACGGAGGTCCTGCTTGGAAAGTTCTTCTTCGATGCCGTCAACGATGGCGTTGACCTGGCGCTCGCTCGGCGCGGATGCGATGAGGAAAACGTCTGCCAGTGCCAGGCGTTCGCTGACATCGAGGGCCACGATGTCGTGGGCAATCTTGTCCGCGGCAGCCTTAGCGGCCTGGCGGGCAATGGCGATGGATGAATCTGTTGCAGTCATGGGACTCCTTGTAGTTTTCTAAAGCTTCATAAAAGGGCGTTACCCGGTCAGCTGGAGATGCCGCTGACGATGAGGATGACACCGGAAATTAGGGCCACGATCCCAAAAGCCAGAACGAGGACCTGCATGAGCCGGAGCCGTTTCGCGCGGGCCAGGCCTGCCGTTGCCGCATCCAGCGGCTCCAGCCCGTGTGCTGACCGTGCCGGGATGCGCGGCAGGTCATCGAACAGGTCGTCCGGATCCCCCGCCGGCGTATCAGCCATGACGGACTGGACGGGGAGGATACGCTTCGGTGCCGCGGCCGCTCTGGCAGCAGCTTCCGCACGGGCGATCACCCTGGAACGGCCCGAAGCGGCTGCCGGCACAGAACCCGCGGCCGGCGCCATTGAAGCAGTGGCCGGCCGGCGGCCCTTTCCGCCGGCCCTGACCTTCGGTCCGGGCTGGGTCAACAGTGGCACGTAGGAGGTCGCTGGGGGTTTCATCACAGGACGGTCGATGCCGGGTACCTGCACAAATTCCAGCGGCGTCACCATGGCCAGGTTGTCGGCGGTGGCCGGGCCAGTCTGGGGAACGGATTCGGTGGCCGCGGCCCGCGTGGTGGCAGCCTGCGTGGGCGCTGATGCCGGCTGCACAGGGGCAGCCTGCTCGGCCAGCTTCTGCTTGGCCATCGCCCGGCGGTTGAGCACCGCCGCACGCTCGGCCAAGGCGATCTGCTCCGCAAGGATGTCCGGATCCACTGCTTCGGGGTCCAGCGAGGCGATGTGTTCCATCTTGGCCAGTTGGTTCCTGACCTGCTCGGCGATGAGTGTGCGGGCCGTGAGTGCCTGTTCCACGCTCATGCCAGCCGGAACACCTGAATCCTTGGCCGGCGCGGCGGGCCCGGCCTTTTCTGCGGATACAGCGGCGCCGTGACCCGGCTTCGACGGGCCTGGCTTGGCTTGACCCGGCTGGGCCTGCCCTGGCTTAGGTTGGCTCGGCGCAGGTTGGCTTGGCAGTGGCTGCCCCATGGGAGCGGGAATGATGGGATTGGCCGAGGTGACGGCCTGTTCCTTCAGTTGCTGGAGCCGCAGCTGCCTGCGGGTTGGAGGGCCGCCAGCGGAAAGCTGGCCCTCTTTCTCCTCAAGTTCCTTAATGGCACGAAGGGCCGCGCGGTCGCGGGCCCTGATCTGCGAGGACCGCTGCGCCTGGGTTTGCTCGGGGACGGAGTCCACCGGGGCGTCAGCCGCGCGCCGTTGTTTTGAGGCAGGCGAAACCTGGCCCGGGCCGTTGGACCCGGGAGCCGTGTTCTCATCTCTGGCCTGCCGCAGTTCGCGGCGGCTGCGGACGGGGGGCTTTTCCTGACTCATTGAGGACTCATTCAGTACTGGCTGGCTCATCTGTTTCGGTAGTTCGGACGTCCTCGGGATCTGATCCCTCGGCGTACAGACCATATTTGGCGATGTATTGGACCACTCCGTCCGGCACGAGGTACCAAACGGGGTTGTTACCGGCCACACGGACACGGCAGTCCGTGGACGAGATGGCCATGGCGGGCACCTCGAGAAGGCTCACGTCTTTGCGGCCCATGCCATCAAGCACATGTCCTGGCCGTGTCACGCCGACAAAATGCGCCAGGGACCACAGCTCGTCAATATCCTTCCAGGACAGGATCTGCGCCAGCGCATCCGCGCCGGTAATGAAGAACAGATCCGCATCCGGACGCTGGGTCCGGAGATCCCGCAAGGTATCAATGGTATACGTGGGACCGGGCCGGTCAACATCCACCCTGCTGACGGTGAACCGGGGGTTTGATGCCGTGGCGATCACCGTCATAAGGTAGCGGTGCTCAGGCTCACTGACCTGCTTGTGCGACTTCTGCCACGGCTGCCCCGTGGGGACAAAGACCACTTCATCCAGGCCGAACTTGGCGGCCACCTCGCTGGCTGCAACAAGGTGGCCGTGGTGGATAGGATCAAACGTCCCGCCCATCACGCCCAGCCGCAGCCGCCCCTGCGCACCGTCACGGTGCAGAACACGCGAAATGTCAGTGGCCTTGGCCGTGGTCGTGCTTGTTGGGGTGCTGGCGGTGCGGATCAGCGTGCTCGTCCGTTACCGCATGCCGATTGCCCAGGTTGGAGTACGACAGAGTGATGAACATCAACACCAACAGGATCGCGAAAATGGATACGCCGAAGACCCACGGCTCAGCCCAGATCGGAGCGGGTGCGTGTTCTCCGCCTTCGGCAACGGTCATGGCAATCTGCTGGAGCAGCATTTTCTCCCCTAAGGTTCAAGGATGTGGCAGCGGATTGTCCCGCCGTTCCGGACTTCTGTCTATATTACCGCGTTGCTACGCGCGGACCTGGCCCTCGCCTTGAACGATCCACTTAGTGGTGGTGAGCTCAGTCAGTCCCATGGGGCCGCGCGCGTGCAGCTTCTGCGTGGAGATGCCAACCTCGGCACCCAGGCCCAGCTCGCCGCCGTCGGTAAACCGCGTGGACGCGTTGACGATCACCGCCGCCGAATCAACCTCGGCGATAAACCGTTCGGCGTTGGCGAGGTTGTTGGTAAGGATGGCTTCGGTGTGGCCCGTCGTCCAGGTCCGGATGTGCTTCACGGCGTCATCCAGGCTGTCCACCATGGCCACGGCGAGGTCCAGGTCCATGTACTCGGTTGCCCAGTCCTCATCAGTTGCCGGCTCGGACTCAACAGAGGACGGCAGGGCCGCCCGGATGCGCTCGTCGGCATGGAGCGTGACGCCGGCACCGCGCAGCGCGGCAGCCACAGCGGGCAACACAGTGGACTTCGAATGGACCAGCAGGGTCTCCACGGTGTTGCAGACACTGGGCCGCTGGGTCTTGGAGTTCAGCACGATCTCCACCGCCATGTCCTCGCTGGCGGATTCGTCGATGAAGATATGCACATTGCCCTCACCGGTCTCGATGACCGGCACGGCGGCGTTCAGCACCACGGACTGGATCAGGTCCCGGCCGCCGCGCGGGATCAAGACATCAACGCGGCCGCGGGCACGCATCAGCGCATTCGCACCTTCACGGCCGTACTGGTCCACAGTCTGAACGGCGTCCGCCGGCAGCCCGACGGAGTGCAGGGCTTCGCGGAGGATCTGGACCAGTGCTTCGTTGGTGAAAGCGGCAGCAGTTCCGCCGCGGAGGATGACGGCGTTCCCGCTCTTGAGGCCAAGTCCGGCAATGTCTACCGTGACGTTGGGGCGGGCCTCGTAAATGGCGGCCACCACTCCCATGGGCACGTTGATCTGGCGCAGCCGCAGCCCATTGGGCAGGGTCTGGCCGCGGACGACGTTTCCTACCGGATCCGGCAGGCTGGCCAGGTTCTCCAGGGAAGCGACGAGCCCGTCGATCCGGCTGTCAGTCAGGGTGAGCCGGTCCAGCAGGGCCGCCGACGTGCCGTTGGTTTTGCCGGCCGCAACATCCTTGGCGTTGGCGGACAGGATCAAGTCCTTCCGGTCCAGCAGGCCAGCACCGATGGCCCGGAGGCCACTGTCCTTCAAGGCGCGGTTGGCCCCGGACATCTGGCGGGCAGCCTGCCGCGAGCGGTCAGCGATGATATGGACCGCTGTCTCGACCTCCGCAGGAGTGGGGGTACTCCCCCGTTCCGGCCCGGAAGGAACCGCGTTCGAATCGTTGAAATTGCCAGGGGCTTGGGAAATCAGTGCCTCAGTCATCCTTCAAGTCTAAGCGAGCGGACCGGTCAGACCAGAACCAGGTCGTCGATATGGACAACCTCACGGTCGAATCCGCGGCCCAGGGACTCGCCCAGTTCCACTGTGGAACGGCCCAGCATCTGGGGCAGCTCTTCCGAAGAGTAATTAACCAAACCGCGCGCGATGACGGTACCGTCGCCGGCCACCATCTCGACGGCGTCGCCGGCTTCGAAGTTGCCGTCCACCGATGAAATTCCGGCGGGGAGCAGCGAGTTGCGATTGTCCCGCACAGCATGCACGGCGCCGTCGTCAAGAAAGAGCCGGCCCTGGACATGCGCCAGGTGGGCGAGCCACATCATCCGCACGGACTTCCGGCCGCTGTTGACGGTGAACCAGGTCCCCACGTCCTCACCGGACAGGGCAGCTGCGGCGTTCGCGGTGGAGGTGACCAGCGCCGGGATGCCGGAATCGGCGGCCATGATGGCAGCCTCGACTTTAGTCTGCATTCCGCCGGTGCCTACGCCTGCCTTGCCCGGCTTCCCGATGGTCACTGCCTCAAGATCTTCGGGGCCGTCCACCTGGGAGATGCGCTTGGCACCCTTGGCGGGCGGGCCGTCGTATATCGAGTCGACGTCGGACAGCAGGATCAGGGCGTCAGCACGGACCAGGTGGGCCACGAGCGCTGAGAGCCTGTCGTTGTCACCGAAACGGATCTTGTGCGTGGCAACGGTGTCGTTTTCGTTGACCACCGGCACCACGCCGAGGTTGAGGAGTCGGTTCAGTGCACGGAACGCGTTCGCGTGGTGGCTGCGACGCATGAGGTCATCTGCAGTCAGCAGCACCTGGCTGACTGTGACGCCGTGGGCGCCGAATGCGTGCGTGTAGCGCGCCATGAGCAGGCCCTGACCCACGCTGGCGGCGGCCTGCTGGGTGGCGAGGTCACGCGGGCGCTTCACCAGACCGAGGGGCGCAAGCCCTGCGGAAATGGCTCCCGAGGAAACCAGGATAATTTCCGTGCCGGCGTTATGTTTGGCGGCCAAGACATCTGCGAGGGCGGTCAGGGACTCTTCCGAAATGCCACCCTTGATGCTGGTCAGCGACGAGGACCCTACCTTGACAACAATCCGGCGGGCCCGGGCGAGCACACTGCGGTCGTCTTTGGGTTCCTCGATGATTACTGCGGAATTTTCGCTCATTTCAGTGGCCTCACTCGTCATCTTCAACGCCCAGTCCACTTTCAGTGACCGGCTTCGCAGTGCGGCGGCCGCTGACCGATTCGGTCCAGATCCCGGCCTTGCGCTCTGCCTCGAGTTCGGCGCGGGCGGCGGCCTTGGCCTCACGGCGTTCGACTTGCTCGTCCCGCTTCTGCCCGCGCGTAGGCCTGTCGCCAATGTCGGCGAAGCGGACGTCGGTGCCACGCGGCGCCGCCAGCAGTTCCGCGCCGGCCATCATGGTGGGTTCCCAATCGAAGACAACGCCGTCGTCCTCGCCGATTACCACGGTGTCGCCCGGAGTGGCGCCCTGCTTGAACAGTTCGTTTTCGACGCCGAGCTTGGCCAGGCGGTCGGCGAGGTAACCGATGGCTTCCTCGTTGGTGAAGTCGGTCTGCTTGACCCAGCGGACGGGCTTGTCGCCCAGTACGCGGAAGAGCGGCTCGAGGTTCTTTTCCTCGCGGCGGATCTTGAAACCGGATTCGTTGACGGCCCGGGGCCGCAGAATGGGCGGCTGGACCTTGGGCGGGGCGGCCGCGAGGGCGGCACGGGCGGCCTGGACGATTTCGGCCATGGCGAAGCCCAGCTGGCGGAGACCCTCGTGGCTGGTAGCCGAGATCTCGAAGACCCGGTAGCCGCGTGACTCGAGTTCCGGGCGGACAAATTCAGCCATGTCCTTGCCGTCCGGAAGATCTACCTTGTTCAAGGCGACCAGGCGCGGGCGGTGGTTCAGCGGAACCACTTCGCCGTCGGCACCCGCGAAGCTCATGTCTACGGAGTACTTTTCCAGCTCGGCCTCGATGATGGCCAGGTCTGCCAACGGGTCACGGTCCGATTCAAGCGTTCCGCAGTCCAGTACGTGTACCAGGGCGGCGCAGCGCTCCACATGGCGCAGGAAGTGGTGGCCAAGGCCCTTGCCTTCGCTGGCGCCCTCGATCAGGCCCGGGACGTCGGCAATGGTGAATCGGACATCGCCGGACTGGACAACACCCAGGTTCGGGATCAGCGTGGTGAAGGGGTAATCAGCGATCTTGGGGCGCGCGGCGGACATGGCCGCGATCAGGCTGGATTTGCCGGCAGAGGGGAAACCCACCAGTGCGATATCCGCGATGGACTTCAGTTCCAGCACAATGTCGCGGGCGTCCCCCTCGATGCCCAGCAGGGCGAAGCCCGGTGCACGGCGCTTCTGCGAGGACAGCGATGCATTGCCGAGGCCGCCCAGACCACCGGCAGCCGCCACATATTCGGCGCCTTCGCCGACGAGGTCCGCCAAAACGGTGCCGTCCTTGGCCTTGACTACGGTGCCGTCCGGTACGGGCAGGATGAGGGTCTCCCCGCTCTTGCCGCCGCGCCAGTCACCCATTCCGGGGCCACCGTTGGTCGCGTGGCGGTGCGGGGCGTGGTGGTAGTCCAGCAGCGTGGTGGTCTGGTGATCAACGCGCAGGATGACGTCACCGCCATCGCCGCCGTTGCCGCCGTCGGGACCGCCCAGGGGTTTGAACTTCTCCCGGTGAACAGAGACACAGCCGTGGCCGCCGGTACCGCCGGATACGTGCAGTACTACCCGGTCTACAAAGCTCGCCACGTGGATCTCCTCAGTGCTGTTTCCTGACGCCCAAGGGCGCCAAGACGATTGTAATGCGGTTAAAAGAATAGTGGAGCGGACCAAATGGCCCGCTCCACCGTTTCAGAACTATTTGTTACTCTGCAGCTGCAGCAGCAACGATGTTGACTACGCGGCGACCGCGGCGGGTGCCGAACTGGACGGCTCCCGGGGCCAGTGCGAACAGTGTGTCGTCGCCGCCACGGCCAACGCCGGCGCCCGGGTGGAAGTGGGTGCCACGCTGGCGGACGATGATCTCGCCTGCGGAAACTACCTGACCACCGAAGCGCTTGACGCCGAGGTACTGGGCGTTGGAGTCACGACCGTTGCGAGTGGAACTCGCGCCTTTTTTATGTGCCATTTGAAATGCCTGCCTTTAAATTCTGGGGAATCTGCTGAAGAACCTGAACAGTAACGAAGAGTTACTTGATACCCGTGATCTTGACCTTGGTCAATTCCTGACGGTGACCCTGGCGCTTCTTGTAACCGGTCTTGTTCTTGAACTTCTGGATGACGATCTTCGGACCACGGAGGTCTTCGAGGATCTCAGCCGTAACCGTTACCTTGGCCAGGTCCGCAGCAGCAGAGGTGACTTTGTCACCGTCTACCAGGAGCAGTGCGGGCAACTCAAAAGTGCTGCCGGCTCCACCGGGGACGCGGTTCAGGGTAACGAAGTCTCCAACGGAAACCTTCTCTTGGCGGCCGCCTGCGCGGACAATCGCGTACACCACTTGGGAACTCACTTCTCTCGACGTTTATTACTAAATTTGCGTGCTGAACCCGATTCCATAATCGGCTGGGTTCTCGCTGTGCCTCAACGCCGTGGGGTCGTAACCCAAGTGTTGGCGTAAGCACCGAAGATCTAGAATACGCTAATTTTGCCTTCGGCCGCAAATGAGGCTGGTTACGGTCGGTTGTCTGTGATAGGACCCATAAGCAGGTACTGCACTGACAATCCAAAACCGTGCCTGACTATCGTACAGGCCACGCGGGCCCCGGACTGTCAGGAATGAATTCGCGGCGCGTCGAAGAACTCCACTTCGAACCGGCACGACTGCCTGAACGCCACCAGCATCGCCGCACGTTCATCCGCGGAAGCGCTCCGGCCCGCGTCGTCAGCCAAAGCGATGGCATCGCGGGTGGCCTGCGCGAAGTCCTCGTCAGCGTAGGCCCGCAACCAGTCGGCATAGGGATGCGCCTTCGGTGCACCGGCGGCCAGGAACTCCGCGTGGAGGGTCTGTCCCACCTCGGCGTACAACCAGAAGCACGGCAGCACCGCAGCGACGAGGACCGCGTAGCTGCCGGAGGCCGAGGCTGCCAGCAGGTGGTCCACATAGGACTTGGTGACGGGGCCAAGGGCGGAGTCCACCGTCCTGGTGCTCAGCCACGTGCGGTGCAGCTCGGATTCGACCTCAAGGCATTGCCGGGCAGAGTTTGCCCAGAACGTCTGAGCGGCTTCCGTGGGCGCCAGTGCACTGGCGCGGGCAAGGACCCGCGAATAGCCATTCAGGTAGATGGCGTCCTGCGCCAGGTAGTAGCCGAACTGTTCCTCTGCCAATGTGCCGCCCGCCAGGCCGCGGATGAAATCCAGCCCGTAGATGGCCGCAAGATCCGGCGCCGACGCCCGCTGGAGCGTCTGGGCGAATTCTCCGGCTGCCGGAACCTGTTGCATGTGGTGGAAGTGGTGGATGGGGCCGTGGCCCCCGCCCACCTCCAGCTGATCAGCGGCCTGCAGTGCGCCGACCAGCCAAGGCTTCACTTGCCGTAGTGCGGATTCCCAGTTCCCCAGCCTGGCCCGGGCCGTAGCCATGGCCGACGACAGCGAGCAGCCGGTGCCGTGGCTGTTGCGGGTGGGGATCCTGTCGCCGCTCACTTCCACTACCTTCTGGGCGAGCAGCCCGGCGGCGTTGACCAGGGCATCCGGGCAGGCACCGCCGTCGAGGTGGCCGCCCTTGACCAGGACCGTGGCACCGGTCGCGGCGGACAACCGCTGCCCCTGTCCGAGCGCATCAGGCCAGTCCCGTGCCTGCCGCTCCCCCACCAGGATGGCCAATTCGGCCAGGTTGGGGGTGATCAGGTCAGCGAGCGGGAGCAGCTCCCGCAGGGCTGCCTCGGCAGACTCCTGCAGCAGCCGGTCACCGCTCGTGGCCACCATCACCGGATCGAGAACGACGACGGCGGGACGCACCTTTACCAGCCAGTCCCGGACCACTCCAATCACCGCAGCATCGCCGAGCATGCCGATCTTGACCGCATCGATGGTGATGTCGTCGCTGATGGCATCCAGCTGCTGGCCCAGGAAGGATGCCGGCGGCACGTGAACCGCCTGCACACCCTGGGTGTTCTGGACTGTCAGTGCAGTGATGGCCGCCATGCCGTAGCCGCCAAGAGCCGCAATGCTTTTGAGGTCGGCCTGGACGCCCGCGCCGCCTGACGGGTCCGATCCGGCAATGGACAGCACCCGCGGGACGTCACGAAGCACCTGGACGCTGCCAGACCGGCCTGGCGCCGGCCGGACCGCACCCTGGTTTGCTGAGATATCCGGCAGAACCGCCGCGGGCGTTGCGGGAGGAAGGACAGAAGTTGAAGCCAAAGGAGACATCCCTTCGCCGGTGCTAACCGGACAGGTTCAACGGGTGTGGATCTCAGCCGGCTCTCTGCGCGGCACCCCGTGTCAGTCACCAGCCTAGCGTCCCTCGGGACTTAACGCCTGACGCCCGGACGCAGCCTGTGATTCACAGACACGTCCGGGCGCCGTTGTAGAGGCTTGCCCTGCTGCTTCGTTAGAGTTCCGAGGCCGGAACCCCAACACCCAGGATGATAGGCGAGTTGGTGGCCGCAAGCTTGTCAGCCACCGCAGCCTTGACGGATTCCGGGGCCTTGGCGGCGTGGGTCTGTCCAGCGGCAGCCGCCGGAGCGGCTTCGTGATGCTCCACAGACGTGGCGTTGGCTGCGCCTTGGGCACGGCTGGCGCTCCGGTTCCGCCGGGGACGGCGGGCGCGGGGCTCCTCGGTGTGGTCGGAGTAATCCTTCTCCGCCACTGCCGGCTGCTGCTGACGGGCAGGTTCGCCCGGTTGGCTTGCAGCTGCCTGGACTGCGGACGGCTCGTTTTCAACTACAGGGGCCGGCTCGCCAAGGCGGGCGAAGGCCTCCGCGAGGCGGTCAAGCGTCAGGGCCGGTGCGTGCGGCTGGTCCTCGTGGTGGGCCACGAACGGCAGCACCACCTGCTCGCCGCCGAACGTCAGCACAGCGGCCGGGCGGCCATTGGAGTCCATCTCGGGCCGCGCAGCCGGCACCGGCGCAGCAGGCACTGGCGCAGCCGGAGATTGTCCCGCCGCGGCTGATGCGCGAGCCACTTCGTCGTCGTGCACGTGCGCAGCGTGGGCTGCGGCCGCAATGTTCGCAAGCGCGGCCCGCGTGGCCTCGGCCTTGGCATGGCGCTCGGCGTCACTGGGTTCCGGGTGGACCGTGTGGATCTGCACCGGCGCTGCCGGTGCCGTTTCCAGTGGCTGGCCGCCACGTCCGCGGCGGCGCTTCCGGTCAGTGCGGCCACCCGGCTGGCTGTCCGGGCGCTGACTGTCCGTGCGCATGCTGTCGGCGCGCTGATCGTTGATGCGGGGTTCCTGCCGGCTGTCCACCCGCTGCACGTGGTGCTCAGCGGCTACGGTATTGGCGCGGCGGTGCTCCACGGGGTCGTCGTGGGTGACAATTCCGCGGCCTGCACAGGTTTCACACTGCTCCCCGAAGACTTCCAGGAGTCCGGTACCCATGCGCTTTCGCGTCATCTGCACGAGGCCCAGGGACGTCACTTCTGCAACCTGGTGCTTGGTCCGGTCGCGGCCCAGGCACTCCACCATGCGGCGAAGGACCAGGTCCCGGTTGGATTCGAGGACCATATCGATAAAGTCGATGACGATGATGCCGCCGATGTCGCGGAGCCGGAGCTGCCGGACCACTTCTTCGGCTGCCTCGAGGTTGTTCTTGGTGACGGTTTCTTCGAGGTTGCCACCGCTGCCGGTGAACTTGCCTGTGTTAACGTCTACCACGGTCATGGCTTCGGTGCGGTCAATGACCAGCGAGCCGCCCGAAGGCAGGAAGACCTTACGTTCCAGGGCCTTGTGGATCTGCTCGTCGATCCGCCACGCGGCGAAGATGTCCTGGTCCTTGGTCCACTTTTCCAGGCGGCCCACGAGGTCCGGGGCAACGTACGTGACGTAGGCCTCGATAGTGTCCCAGGCCTCTTCACCCGAGACGATCAGCTTGGAGAAGTCCTCGTTGAAGACGTCACGGACCACCTTGATGGTGAGGTCCGGTTCGCCGTAGAGGAGCTCCGGGGCGAGGATCTTGGTCGACGTGGACTGGCTTTCGATGCCTTCCCACTGCGCGCGCAGCCTGTTGATGTCGTGCGTGAGTTCCTCTTCCGAGGCGCCTTCGGCAGCGGTGCGGACAATGACCCCGGCGTGCTCCGGGAGGCGGTCCTTGAGAATGCGCTTGAGGCGGTTGCGCTCGACGTCGGGCAGTTTGCGGGAGATGCCGGTCATGGAGCCGCCGGGCACGTAGACGAGGTAGCGGCCAGGCAGCGAGATCTGGCTGGTCAGGCGTGCACCCTTGTGGCCCACGGGATCCTTGGTGACCTGAACCAGGACGGTGTCGCCGGACTTGAGCGCGTTTTCGATCCGGCGCTGCTTGCCTTCGAGGTTAACGGCTTCCCAGTTCACTTCACCGGCATACAGGACGGCGTTGCGGCCGCGTCCGATGTCAACAAACGCCGCTTCCATGGACGGCAGCACGTTCTGCACCTTGCCGAGGTAGACGTTGCCGATAAGGGAGTCCTGCTGGGTCTTGGAGACAAAGTGCTCGGCCAGCACACCGTCTTCGAGGACGCCGATCTGGATTCTGTCGTCGCGCTGGCGGACGATCATCTGCCGGTCCACTGATTCGCGGCGGGCCAGGAACTCGGCCTCGGTGATGACGGTGCGGCGGCGGCCGGTATCACGGGATTCGCGGCGGCGCTGTTTCTTGGCTTCGAGGCGGGTGGAACCCTTGACGGATGTGACGCGGTTGTTGACCGGCGCTTCTGTGGCCGCACGCGGCGCGCGGACGCGGGTCACCGTGTTGGGCGGGTCGTCGCCTTCTCCGCCGGTCAGTTCCAGATCCTGGTCGCCACGGCGGCGACGGCGACGGCGACGGGACGTCACGCCTTCGTCGGCCTGCCCGGCGGATTCCTCATCAGTTTCTTCGGCTGCGCCGTCCTCACCTTCGTTTTCGCTGTCAGCATCACTTTCGCCGGTGCGGCTGCGTCCCCGCCGACCACGGCTGCGGCGCCTGCGGCGGCCGTTGGCGTCGTCCGTTTCACCGTCTTCGGCGTCGTCCTCTTCCGGCTCTTCAACCACGGCGGCGGCCGGTGCCGGACGGACCACGGTGCTCAGGTCAGGGGCCTGGAAAAGCACCGACGAGGTGGACGCCGGCTCAAGGAACAGTGAACTGAACGGGCTGGCAGACTCTGCAGCAGCCGGTTCTCCAGCCGGCGCGGCGGCAGCGTTGACCGGGGCAGCGTTGACGGGGGCGACGGCGGCTGCTGCGGGCGCGGCGGCCTCCGCAGCGGCGACTTCCTCTGCTTCCGGGGCCGGCGTTGCTGCAGTTTCAGGGGCTGCCTGTTCCGGAGCCGTTTGGTCGACGGCCCCGGGAGCGACGTCGGGGGCCGAAGTTTTGCGGGTGGCCACGCGGCGGCGGCGGACAGGCTTGGTCTCCGCTGCAGCTTCAGGGGCCGCGGCTTCGGCCGCCGGTTCGACGGCGGCAGCGGTCTCTACGGCGCTCTCGGCATCAACGGCGGCAGGTGCTTCCAAAACCTCGGCAGCGAAGGCAGGCAATGGTTCGGCGGTGACTACCGCTTTACGTGCGCGGGTCCGGCGCACCGGCGCCTTAGGCTCCGGCGCGGCGTCTGCCGCAGGCTCAGCATGGGCGGCGGCGTCAGTCACGGGTGCGGGCTCTGCGGCCTTCGGCGCTGCCTTCCGACGCGTCCGGGTGACCTTCTTGGGCGCTTCCGCAGCCTCGGCGACGGCTTCATCATTAACGGCTGGTGCTTGTTCGTTTTCCATATGTGGCAACACTCCTGCCCCTGACGTACCGCCACATCCGGCACCCATTGGGGCGCATATTGTCAAAACCCGCAGGCGTTGACAGAAGTCAAGTGGATACTCCCAGGTTCGCACCGGCAGAGGGGTGCGGCAGCCCGTGGGAGCCGTCGGCTGTGTCCTGAAACCCGTTGTTCTACACGCCACAACCAGGTGCCGACCAATGGAATTGCGGGAAGCCGGATCAGAGAATCCGAAGCCTGCCCTGCTCATCATTGGCGGTCTTGAAACAAGCCACCGGACCGGAGTCCGAATGTGGGTCGGCCTCCAGCCAAGTTCATTCTCTCACACCCGGGCTGGAAGACGGCGGCACCACGGGCAACGGATCAGGACGTGAGGGCGGTGACTGAACGCTGCTTCCAGTCACCGGCGTTACAATCGGGGCAAGGAGCACCCGAAGCAAAGGACGCCACACACCATGCCCAGCATTTCCTCCCACGGCACTGAAACGCCAGCTGCCTCCCCTGCGGCGGAGCCGTTGCCCGTCACGCCCGGGACTGTGCCGCCGATGGCACGTAACCGGCCCTTCGGTTGGCTGATGGTCATCACCGGCGTCGTCGGCTGGCTGGCCTCGGGGGCGTTGGTCCTGGAAAAGCTCGCCGTCCTCGAGGATCCGAATCACGTAACGGCCTGCGACGTTAATCCGTGGATCTCCTGTGGCCAGGTCATGCAGACGTGGCAGAGCTCGGCGTTCGGGTTCCCCAACATGTTTATCGGCATCGTCGCGTTCGCCGTCATCATCACAGTGGGCATGGCCCTGCTGTCCGGCGCCACCTTCGCCCGCTGGTACTGGACAGGGCTCCAGGCCGGCGTCACGCTCGGCTTCGCGTTTGTGGTGTGGCTCTGGTCCCAGGCACTCTATGACATCCACGTCCTGTGCCCCTTCTGCATGATCGTCTGGGCCGCGATGATCCCGCTCTTCGTCTGGGTAACCATCCGCAACGTCGTCCACGGCATCATCCCCGTCCCTTCAGGTGCGGCCCGAGTGCTGGGCGAATCGGGCTGGATCATCACTGCGTTGTTGTACGTGGCGGTCATCGCCACCATTTTCTTCGCCTTCATCCAGGTGTTTGCCGGAACCTCGGGCTTCTAACGCGAGCCCCCAGACGAGTCGCAGAAACCGCACGCAAAAGGCGCGAACTGGCATGACAGTTCGCGCCTTTATTGGTAGGTGCAGGAGTCAGTCCTGGAACCAGATCTTGATTTCGCGCTCGGCCGAGTCAACGGAGTCGGAGCCGTGCACCAGGTTCTGCTGGACCTTCAGGCCCCAGTCGCGGCCGAAGTCGCCACGGATGGTGCCGGGGGCGGCAGTGGTGGGATCGGTGGTGCCGGCCAGGGACCGGAAGCCTTCAATGACGCGGTGGCCTTCGAAGATCGCGGCCACAACCGGTCCGCTGAGCATAAATTCCACGAGGGGCTCGTAGAACGGCTTGCCCAGGTGCTCTTCGTAGTGCTGCTCCAATAATTCCCGGCTGGCGTCAACCTTCTTCAGTTCAGCCAGGGTGTAGCCCTTGGCCTCAATGCGGCCCAGGATGGCGCCGCTGAGGTTGCGGGCAACGCCGTCGGGCTTGATCAGTACCAGGGTGCGCTCAATGGTCATGGCTGCTCCAATGCGTAAGGGGTGGGTTTCGGGACAATTCTACGAGGCTTCCGGGGCGTTCCCGTGCGACGCGTTCCACTCGGCCTGTTCGCGTTCGCGCTTTGCGGCCTCGGAATCGATCCTGATGCCGGTGCGGATTCCGTACCACCAGGCCAGACCGAAGAGCGCGCCAACCAGGAACATCATGGGCTCAACAATGCCCGTCAGGATCAGCACAATCTGCAGAATCCAGCCCAGGCCCACGCCCCAGGGCTTGGACAGCACCGCGCAGGCCAGGATCATCACTACGCTTAATGCGATGCCGATCCCCAGGATGAGCGCCGGCGGAAACTCGCCGCGCCTGAGTCCAAAGACGGCCAGCGTTGCGAAGAACACCACAAACGCCTCAAGCAGCAGGACGGTGGAAGCAAACATCACCTTGGTGGACCGGCGCTTCCTGGGCATTCCCGGGCGCCATTCACGCTGGGCTTTGGTCAGCTTGGCCATGCCTAGGCCTCCGTCTTTCCGAGCAGGATCCTGGCTTCCGCCACCAGGGTAATGGACCCTGTGACCAGGACGCCGCCGGAGAGGTCGTCGTTGGCTTCGGCGCGTTCCACGGCCCATTCGAGGGCGTCGTCGAGTTTCTCCGCGATGTGGATGTTGTCTTCGCCGAAGCCCATTTCCACCGCCAGTTCGGCCAGCTCGGCTGCGGGCACTGCCCTCGGCGAGTTGGACTGGGTGAAGCAGTATTCCTGGGCGATGTCGCCCAGGGATTCTTTGAGCTGGCGCAGGATCTCTTCGGCGTCCTTCTCCTTCAGGACACCAACCACCGGCACCAGCCGGGTGAAAGTGAAGGCCTCCTGGATGGCCTCGGCCGAGACCCTGATGCCGTCCGGGTTGTGGGCCGCGTCCACGATGATGGTAGGCGCAGTACGGACAACCTCAAGGCGGCCCGGGGATGTGACTGACGCGAAGGCTTCCTGGAGCACCTCGGCGTCGAGTTCCTTTTCGCCCCCGAAGAAGGCCTCGAGGGCCGCCACCGCCACTGCTGCGTTCTGGGCCTGGTGGGCGCCGTGCAGCGGTAGCAGCAATTCCGGGTATCGGCCGGCGATGCCTTGAATGCTCACCACTTGGCCGCCCACGGCAACCGTGCGCGATTCGACGCCGAACTCCACGCCTTCAAACCGGAACGGAACTGCAACTTCCTTGGCTTTCTCGAGCAGCACCTGCGCCGCATCAACGGGCTGCGAGGCACTGATGAGGTAGCCACCTGGCTTAATGATGCCGGCCTTCTCGTAGGCAATGTCCTCGGTGGTATCGCCCAGCAGGTCGGTGTGGTCCAGCGAGATGGGGGTAACCACCGAAACCAGGCCGTCGCCCACATTGGTGGCATCGGTGATGCCGCCCAGGCCCACTTCGATCACGGCCACGTTGACGGGCTGGTCCGCGAAGACCGCGAACCCCAGGATGGTCAGGCACTCGAAGTACGTGAGCCGGGGCTCCTCCGCTGCGGTCAGTTCGTCGTCGACGATCTGCAGGTACGGGCGGATCTCGTCCCAGATCCGGACGAACGTTTCGTCGGAGACGGGGTGGCCGTCGATGCTGATCCGTTCAGTGACCTTGGACAGATGCGGGCTGGTGTAGCGGCCGGTGCTCAGACCGTGCGCGCGCAGCCCGGCCTCAATCATCCGGGCCGTGGAGGTCTTGCCGTTGGTGCCGGTCACGTGGATGATCGGGAACGCCTTGTTGGGCTCCCCCAGTACATCCATCGCCCGGAACAGCGGCGCAAGACGAGGTTCCATCTTGTTTTCCGGTGCACGCCCCAGCAGCTCGGCGTAGACACTTTCCACGGAGAATTCGTCAGTCATGGCTCAGGCCTCTGCTTTTTCGACGGCAATGCGTGATTCGCCTGACTCAGCCGGAACTGTGGCCAGCTCCAGGGTCAGGGTTTCGGTCTTGACCAGCTCGGCGTTGGCCAGGAGGGCCTCCAGCACGGTGGCAACGGCGGTGACGGTGGTCCGAATCCGGTCGCTCACGTTCAGTCCGGCGTCCTTGCGTGCCTGCTGGATGGCGCGGACCATGTCGCGTGCAGTCCCTTCGGCCTCAAGTTCTGGAGTGACTTCGGTGTTCAGGACCACGAAGCCGCCGCCCGGAAGGACAGCTACTGATGCTGAACCGCCGTCGGACTCCGCCACTACTGTCTCCAGCGTGTATTCCTGGGGTTCCAGCTCCAGGCCGCCGGAAACAACGACTCCGTCGACACCGTCAATTGTTTGGACCGACCAGTCACCGGACTTGGCGCCCTTGATGGCCTGCTGAACGTTCTTGCCCAGGCGCGGTCCCGCGGCCCGGGCGTTGACCACGAGCTTCTGCTCGATGCCGAACTCCTCCGGGGAGGCCCTCACGGCGTCCAGCAGGCGCACGGAGCGCAGGTTCAGTTCATCGGCGATGACGGCGGCGAAGCCTTCCAGCGCATCCGCGCCGGGAGCCACAACGGTCAGTTCCTGCAGCGGCAGCCGCACGCGCAGGTTCGCGGCCTTGCGCAGCGAGGATCCGGTGGAGCAGATCTGCTGCACGCGGTCCATCGCTTCCACCAGCGAAGCGTTGGCCGGGAACAGGTCCGCGTCCGGCCAATCGGCCAGATGCACGGAGCGGCCGCCGGTGAGGCCGCGCCAGATCTCCTCGGAGACCAGCGGCAGCAGCGAGGCGGCCACGCGGGACACGGTTTCGAGCGCCGTGTAGAGCGCGTCGAACGCGTCAGCGCTCTCGTCAAAGAAGCGCTGGCGGCTGCGGCGGACGTACCAGTTGGTGAGCATGTCCAGGTAGCTGCGCAGTTCGTCGCAGGCGCCGGAGATGTCGTAGCTGTCCAGCTGGGCGGTCATGTTCCGGACCAGGTCGCCGGTGTTGGCCAGCAGGTACTGGTCCAGGGTGTCGGCGTACCCGTCGTAGCGGAGCTTCGCGTCGTAGCCCTGCGCTGTTCCACCGGCTGCGCCCGCGGCGTTCGTGTATAGCGTGAAGAAGCTGTAGACGTTCCACAGCGGCAGGATGACCTGGCGGACGCCGTCGCGGATTCCCTGTTCGGTGACCACCAGGTTGCCGCCACGCAGGATGGGGCTTGACATCAGGAACCAACGCATGGCGTCGGAGCCGTCGCGGTCCAGGACCTCGGAGACGTCCGGGTAGTTGCGCAGGCTCTTGGACATCTTCTGCCCGTCCGAGCCGAGCACGATGCCGTGGCTGATGACGTTCCGGAAAGCCGGCCGGTCAAACAGCGCGGTGGACAGGATGTGCAGCATGTAAAACCAGCCGCGGGTCTGCCCGATGTACTCCACGATGAAGTCCGCCGGGTTGTGCGTGTCGAACCAGGCTTCGTTCTGGAATGGGTAGTGCACCTGTCCGTAGGGCATGGAGCCGGAGTCGAACCAGACGTCCAGGACGTCCTCGACGCGGCGCATCACGGACTGTCCTTCTTCGGGGGTCCGGGGGTCGTCCGGGTTGGGGCGGGTCAGTTCGTCGATGAACGGCCGGTGCAGGTCAACCTGGCCGGCCTTGTTCAGCGGCAGGCGGCCGAAGTCGGCCTCGATTTCGGCCAGGGAGCCGTAGACATCGGTGCGCGGGAATTCGGAGTCGGTGGACTGCCACACCGGAATGGGGCTGCCCCAGTAGCGGTTGCGGCTAATGGACCAGTCGCGGGCGTTGGCCAGCCACTTGCCGAACTGGCCGTCCTTGACGTTCCCGGGGATCCAGTTGATGTCCTGGTTCAGTTCGGACATCCGGTCCTTGAACTTGGTGACTTCCACGTACCAGGAGGACACGGCGCGGTAGATCAGGGGGTTGCGGCAGCGCCAGCAGTGCGGGTAGCTGTGCTCATAGCTGGCCTGGCGGACCAGCCGGCCCTGGGCGCGGAGCACCTGGGTGATGGGCTTGTTGGCCTCGAAGACCTGAAGGCCCACGATGTCGTGCAGGTCGCCGTGGCTGAACAGCGGCAGGAACTTGGCGCCTTCATCCACGGACAGGACCACCGGGATGCCGGCCTCTTCACAGACTTTCTGGTCGTCCTCACCGTAGGCGGGCGCCTGGTGGACAATGCCGGTGCCGTCGGTGGTAGTAACGTAGTCGGCCACGAGGAAGCGCCATGCGTTCTGCGTCCCATACTTTTCGTCGTCGCGGAAGTCGTTCCACAGCGGCTCGTAGGACAAGCCGGCAAGTTCAGCGCCGGTGTGGGTTGACGTCACGGCGGCCTCGGCGGAATCCACATCCTCATAGCCCAGGTCCTTGGCGTAGGCCGCCAGCAGGTCTGCGGCCAGGAGGAAGCTTCCGGTAACCGGCGCGTCCGGCGAGGCGGCCTTGACTCCGTTGGGCCCGACGGGCAGCACGGCGTAGGTGATGGAGGGCCCGACGGCGAGCGCCAGGTTGGTGGGCAGCGTCCAGGGCGTCGTGGTCCAGGCGAGCGCCTGCACGCCGGCGAGCTGCTTCGACAGCTCCGTCTCCCCTGCTGAGATGGGGAACGTCACCGTGACTGTCTGGTCCTGGCGGTTCTTGTAAACGTCGTCGTCCATGCGCAGTTCATGGTTGGAGAGCGGCGTTTCGTCCTTCCAGCAGTACGGCAGTACGCGGTAGCCGTTGTATGTCAGGCCTTTTTCGTGCAGCTGCTTGAAGGCCCACAGGACTGATTCCATGTATTCGACGTTGAGCGTTTTGTAGTCGTTGTCGAAGTCCACCCAGCGGGCCTGGCGGGTGACGTAGCTCTTCCACTCATCGGCGTACTTCATCACGGAGGCACGGCAGGCGTCGTTGAACTTGTCGATGCCCATCGTCTCGATCTGGGTTTTGTCCGTCATGCCCAGCTGCTTCATGGCCTCCAGCTCAGCCGGCAGGCCGTGCGTGTCCCAGCCAAAGCGGCGTTCCACGCGGCGGCCGCGCTGGGTCTGGTAGCGGCCCACAAGATCCTTCGCGTACCCGGTCAGGAGGTGGCCGTAGTGCGGCAGGCCGTTGGCGAAGGGGGGACCGTCGTAGAAGACGAATTCGTTGCTGCCGGGCTTCCCGCCGGGGGCGTCGGCGCTGCGCTGGTCGATGCTGGCCTGGAAGGTGCCGTCCTGGTCCCAGTACTTCAGGATGCGCTCTTCAATCTCCGGGAACTTCACGGAGTGGGAGACACCGGCGGCAGCGCCGCTCGAAACGTCAGCCGAAGGGGGGGCGGAGGCTTTGGGGTAATACGTCATTCTCGACATCCTGGGTTGTGCTGGTGAACCATTCAGCCGCTGCTGACTGGTTCCGTTCAGGATGCGAGGACGGCTCGTGTGCTGTCCTGGGACTGCACGCTGACCGCGGTACCACCTCACTTACCGGCACTCAACCACGCTCCCTGGAGAGCTGTTGTTGCGCCGGCCGCTCATTACTGCTGTGACGGGCTTACCCGTCCGGTTCTAGTAACACCGGCGCCAGATCCCTGGTGGTCAGTGCGTTCTTCCGGAAGCTCACCGGTGATCGCCGGGTCGTAGCCATGCTCGAGTCTACTATCGCCTGCCCGTCTACCGCCATTCTCCGGCGCACGTGGACCCGCGCCGAGACGCATGTCGCCTTTGGCCGAACGGTAACGGTGATGGTCCTCAACGTGGGCTCACTGATCCAGCATCCCGCCGTTCGTTGCATTGGACCATGTCCTGGTCACCCCGGACATCGAGGTCTGGGCCTCCGCGACCATCACGGTTCCCGGCCCCGACCACGCCGCCGTCGTGGCCGACCCACGCTTCCTGGATAGCCGTTTGGCTCCCGCCGACGGCACGACTGTGCCTAGACTCAGAGCCATGACTTCCGCCCACGGCTTGCCCGGCATGGCCTGCCGCTGGCTGGCGCTCTTGGCTGCCCTGCCTGTCCTGGTACTGTCCGTGTTCCGTGCGATTCCGGCGGACTGGCCGGTGCTGGCGGTGCAACTGCTGTCCTTCACCCCGTGGCTTGCCGTGCCCGCTGCACTAGCCACGATCCTGGCCGTTGCGGGCCGGAGCAGGTGGCTTCAGGTGTGCGCCGGAGCGCTCATGCTGTGCCAGATCTTCTGGCTCTTCCCCTTCGATACGGCGCGCCCTGCCGCCGCTGCTGGTGCTGTTGTCAGTGCTGGAGCAACGGTGGAACTACACGCGATGAACATCAACTCGGAGATCGGCCAGGCGGATGCGTCCCGCATCGTGCAGCTGGTCAAGGACAACCGTGTAGGTCTGCTGACAGTGCAGGAGCATTCGCAGGCCTTGGAGGACCGGTTGAGCGCCGAAGGCCTGGATAGGCTCCTGCCCCATCGGATCAGCGATCCCACGGACGACGGCGCCGGCAGTGCTGTGTACTCCGCGTACCCCCTCGAACAGGTGGGCATCCTCCCGGACACACCGTTCCGGATGCCAACGGTCCGGCTGACGGTCAGGGACGGCGGATCTGCAGCTGTCCTGGAGGTGACCAATGTCCATACGCTGCCGCCCGTGGATGTCAGGGTTGACCAGTGGCGCAGCGATCTTGCCGCCGTGGGTCGGCTGGCGGAGCTTCCCGGCAACAGGCTGTTGATCGGTGACTTCAATGCCACCTACGACCACACCGAGTTCCGCGCACTCCTTGGCGCGGCCCCGGACGGTCCGGGCCTGGTTGATGTGGGGACGGCGTCAGGATCCCGGCTCACACCCACGTGGCCCATGCGAGGTCCGCGGCTGCCCGGTATCGCCATCGACCACCTGGTGACCACGCCGCATGTGGGGAGCAGCGGATACCAGGTCCAGCGGGTGCCGGGCACGGACCACGCGGCTGTCCTGGCCACGCTCGCCGTCCCGGCTGCCTAGTCGCCCGTAACGTTGCGGATCAGCTTGTGGTTGGCCGCCTGGGCAACGGGCCGGATCACAATCTGGTCCAGATTGACGTGATGCGGCGCACTGACGGCGTAGCGCACCACGTCGGCCACGTCGGCCGCAGTCAGGGGCTTCTCCACGCCCTGGTAAACCTTTGCCGCGGCGCCCTCGTCACCCAAGCGGTTGAGCGCGAACTCTTCGGTGTGGACAAGGCCGGGGGCTACCTCGATGACGCGGACGTTGTGCTCCGCCTCTTCCAGACGGAGGGCGCCTGTAAGTGCGTGCTGGGCAAACTTGGCGGCGTTATAGCCGCCACCACCCTCGTAGGCCACCAGTCCCGCAGTCGATGTCAGGTTCAGGACAGTTCCCTCGCCGTTCGCGCGGAGCATCGGCAGGAACGCCCGGGTGAGCTTCATGGTGCCCATGACGTTGACCCGGAACATCCATTCCCAGTCCTCGGTGTTGGCAGTGCCCACCAGGTCAGCGCCGCGGGCCCCGCCGGCGATGTTGATAAGTGTCCCCACACCCCCCGCCCCGGTGACGCGGGCAAGCAGCCGGGCTACGTCGTCGTCCTCGGCGATGTCAGCGGGAATTCCGACGGCGCCTGTTTCAGCTTCCAGCACGGCCAGCCGTTCGGCGCGGCGCGCCACAGCAAACACGGTCCAGCCTTCCGCCCGCAATGCCCGCACGGTCGCCTCGCCGATGCCGGTGCTGGCGCCGGTAACGACGGCCGCCTTGTTCTCGAGTGATTCGTTTGGTGATGCGTGGCCAGGTGCTGTCGCGTTGCGTGAATCCTCAGTCATGGCACCACCCTAACGGCAGCGCAGCTACCGGTGCTTGAGTATGAACTCGAGTATCACCAGGGCGTGGTTCGCCGGTGCATCATAGATGCGCTTGGTCCCAAAAATGTCCGCGTTTGTGCCTATCTCCCGCAGGCTACGGCAGGCTCCCGTGCCGCGGGAGGAACAGACCATGAAACAATTGCCAGATGGCTGAAGACACTCAGGGTACAGACACGCCCTCCACCGCCCCTATCAACGTTCCGGACAAGCCCGCCCTCGAGGGGCTCGAAGCTGCCCTCACCCAGCGCTGGCTTGCCGAAGGGACCTACAAGTTCAACCCGGACACCACCCGGGAGCAGGTCTACTCGATCGACACTCCCCCGCCCACAGCGTCCGGTTCCCTGCACGTGGGACACATGTTCTCCTTTACGCAGACGGACGTGCTGGCCCGCTACCAGCGCATGATCGGCAAGAACGTGTTCTACCCGATGGGTTGGGATGACAACGGCCTGCCCACGGAGCGCCGCGTGCAGAACTACTACGGCGTGCGCTGCGATCCGGCCATCCCGTACCATGCCGGCTACCGCGCTCCGGCCGAGCCCGCCAAGAACCAGCGCGATTTCGACGTCGTCTCGCGCCGGAACTTCATCGAGCTGTGCGAGGAACTGGCCGTGGAGGACGAGAAGGTGTTCGAAAGCCTGTTCCAGCGGCTCGGGCTTTCCGTGGACTGGCAGTTGACGTACCGGACCATTGACGACGCTTCCCGCGAAGTCTCCCAGCGCGCCTTCCTGGCCAACCTGGCAGCCGGCGACGCCTACATGGCCGAGGCGCCAACCCTGTGGGACATCACCTTCCGCACGGCCGTGGCCCAGGCAGAACTCGAAGACCGCGAAGTTGCCGGCGCGTACTACCGGTACCCGTTCTTCACCGAAGACGGCGAAAAGATCTACGTCGAGACCACCCGTCCCGAACTGCTGGCAGCCTGCGCCGCCCTGGTGGCAAACCCCGACGACGAGCGCTACCAGCCGCTGTTCGGCAAGAAGGTCACGTCCCCGGTCTTTGGTGTTGAGGTTGAGGTCAAGGCCCATGCGCTGGCCAAGGCGGACAAGGGCTCCGGCATCGCCATGGTGTGCACCTTCGGTGACCTCACCGACGTCACCTGGTGGCGGGAACTGCAGCTGCCCACCCGCGCCATCGTTGGCCGGGACGGACGGATCATCGGCGAAACACCGGACTGGATCACCACCGACGCCGGCCGCACCGCCTACGAAGCCATCGCGGGCAAGACCGTCTTCAGTGCCAAGGAAGCAGTGGTGGAGCTCCTGGCCGCCGAAGACCTGATCGACGGCGAACCGAAGAAGATCATGCACCCCGTGAACTTCTACGAAAAGGGAGACAAGCCCCTTGAAGTTGTTACCTCACGCCAGTGGTACTACCGCAACGGCGGCCGCGACGAAGAGCGCCGCGCACGCCTGATCGCGCGCGGCCACGAGATAGACTTCCACCCGGCCTTTATGCGGTCCCGGTACGAGAACTGGATCTCCGGGCTGAACGGAGACTGGCTTGTCTCCCGGCAGCGCTTCTTCGGTGTGCCCATCCCCGTCTGGTACCCGCTGGATGCCGAGGGCAACCCGCAGTACGACGCCCCGATCGTGCCCCTGGATGAGCAGCTGCCCGTTGACCCCGCGGCCGATGCCGCACCGGGTTACAACGAAGCCCAGCGCGGTGTTCCCGGTGGCTTCGCCGGCGACGCCGACATCCTGGATACGTGGGCCACGTCTTCGCTGACGCCGCAGATTGTGGGCGGCTGGAGCCGGGACAAGGACCTCTTTGCAAAGGTGTTCCCGTTTGACCTGCGCCCCCAGGGACACGACATCATCCGTACCTGGCTGTTCTCCTCGGTGGTCCAGGCTGATGCACTGCAGCAAGCAGCGCCGTGGAAGCATGCCGCCATCTCCGGCTGGATCCTGGACCCGGACCGGAAGAAAATGTCCAAGTCCAAGGGCAACGTGGTGGTTCCAACCGATGTGCTGGAAGAATTCGGCTCCGACGCAGTCCGGTACTGGGCCACGTCCGCCAAGCTCGGCGCGGACACGGCCTACGAGATCGCGCAGATGAAGATCGGCCGCCGCCTGGCCATCAAGCTGCTGAACGCCTCAAAGTTCGTCCTCAACCTGGGTGCGACGGAGAATTCCGTGGTGTCCACTGACCTCTCGGTCCTGACCAACCCCTTGGACCGTGCGGTGCTGGCCCAGCTGGCCGAGGTGGTACGCCAGTCCACCAAGGCGTTCGAGAACTACGACTATGCCCGGGCCCTGCAGATCACCGAGAGCTTCTTCTGGCAGTTCACGGACGATTACGTGGAGCTCATCAAGGACCGCGCCTACGGTGCCGCCGGCGACGCTGAGCAGGCCTCCGTGCTGGCCGCACTTGCCACCAGCCTGGACACACTGCTCCGCCTTTTCGCCCCGTTCCTGCCCTTCGCCACCGAAGAGGTCTGGGGCTGGTGGCGCAACGGCTCCGTGCACCGCGCCCAGTGGCCCACCGCAGTGGACGTGGACGGCGACACCACCCTGCTTGCCACCGTTGGCACGGCCCTGAGCGGTGTCCGCAAGGCGAAATCCGAAGCCAAGGTCAAGCAGCGGACCGAGGTCCTCTCCGCCACCATCACGGCGTCGGAATCCCTAACCACGCAGCTGAAGGCAGGACTTGGCGACCTGAAGGCTGCCTCGAACGCCCGCGAGCTGACCCTCGTGGCCGGCGACGGCGAACTGACCGTCAGCGACGTCGTGTTGGCCGCTCCGGAGGAACAGCCCAAGGCCTGACCGGATATAGGCCTGTTTCGGAGCAGCAGCCCTGTTTCTGAGCCGGCCTGTTTTTGGGCAAAGGGGAAGCCCCATCAGCGTTTTGCCGTTGGTGGGGCTTCGACTTTTCGGCCATCCTGGTGACGTCTTTGATGGTCTGGCAGGATCCTTGGATCTTCAGGTCTTCCTACCTCGTCACTGGTAGCTTGTATCTGACTTTGCCGATGGCTGCGTCGGATACATATCACTGAATCTTTGGTTCCTGCGTCTCACTTCTTTCGAAGTGGGTAAGAACCATTGTTGTCCCGACGCTTTGGATGCGCAAGAGCCCCGGACGAACTACATCAGAGTAATTCGTCCGGGGCTCTTGGCTGCCTGCGTCAGTTGAATTCTGGGCGTTCGCTGCGGCTGCGCTTGATCTCGAAGAAATGCGGGTAGGAGGCAAGCGTGATGGTGGCATCCCACAGCTCGCCCGCCTGTTCGCCGCGCGGGATGCGGGTCAGCACGGGGCCGAAGAAAGCCGTTCCGTTGAAGGCAACAACGGGCGTGCCCACGTCCTGGCCCACCAGCGAGATGCCCTCCTCGTGGCTGGCCCGCAGCTGGGTATCAAAGGCGTCCGTGGTGGCGATGTCTGCCAGTCCGGCCGGCAGTCCGCACTCGGCCAATGCCTTGCCGATGACAATGCCGTAGTCCTTCTCCCCGCCGACGTGGATCAGTGTGCCCATGGCGTCGTAGAGCGGCTTTACCACGTGGTGGCCGTGCTGCTCCTGGGCCGCAATGATGACCCGGACAGGGCCCCATGCCTTGTCCATGAGCTCCAGATAGCCGGCGTCGAGTTCGCGCCCCTCGTTGAGGACGGCCAGGCTCATCACATGCCACACGGTCTCGATGTCGCGGACGGCCTCAACCTCGTCGATCCAGCGAGACGTGATCCAGGCGAACGGGCACAGCGGATCGAACCAGAAGTCGGCCTGGTTGATGGTTGTTTCAGTCATGCGTGAGTCCTCTGGTTCCTGGGCGTGCGGGGATGGCTGGGGTAAAGGTCAGACAGGGTGGCGGACGCGTCAGGCGGACTTCCGCCGCTTGGTCACGTGCGGAATGAGGGTGGGCTCGGCCTTGCTGAGGACAACGTCAGCGGTGATGACCACGCTGGCTACGTCTTCGCGGCTGGGGAGGTCGAACATAACCGGGAGCAGCACTTCCTCCATGATGGCGCGGAGGCCGCGGGCCCCGGTGCCACGCTCAAGTGCCTGGTCGGCGATGGCGTTGAGGGCGTCCTCATCAAAGACGAGTTCCACACCGTCGATCTGGAACATCTTCTGGTACTGCTTGACCAGAGCGTTCTTCGGCGTGGAGAGGATTTGGATGAGGGCATCGCGGTCCAGGCTGGAGACCGTGGTGATCACGGGCAGGCGGCCGATGAATTCCGGGATGAGGCCGAATTTCAGCAGGTCCTCGGGCATCACTTCGCCGTAGGAGTCCACCTTGTTGCTGGCGTCGTTGAGCGGGGCGCCGAATCCGATGCCCTTGCGTCCGGAACGCGAACCGATGATCTCTTCCAGCCCGGCAAAGGCGCCTGCCACGATAAAGAGCACGTTGGTGGTGTCGATCTGGATGAATTCCTGGTGGGGGTGCTTGCGTCCGCCCTGGGGAGGGACGGAGGCCACCGTTCCTTCGAGGATCTTCAGGAGGGCCTGCTGCACGCCCTCACCGGAGACGTCCCGGGTGATGGACGGGTTCTCGCTCTTGCGCGAAATCTTGTCGATTTCGTCAATGTAAATGATGCCCTGTTCGGCCTTCTTGACATCGTAATCCGCTGACTGGATGAGCTTGAGGAGGATGTTCTCCACGTCCTCACCCACATAGCCGGCTTCGGTGAGCGCGGTGGCGTCGGCAACCGCAAACGGAACATTCAGCCGCCGCGCCAGTGTCTGGGCCAGGTAGGTTTTACCGCAGCCCGTCGGGCCGATCAGGAGGATGTTTGACTTGGCAATTTCAACATCGTCGTGGTGGCCGCCCTCGGCGAGGCTGCCGCTCTTGGGGGTGTGGCCGGCCTGGATCCGCTTGTAGTGGTTGTAGACGGCGACGGCAAGGGAACGCTTGGCAGGTTCCTGGCCGATGACGTATTCCTGCAGGAAGTCGAAGATCTCGCGGGGCTTGGGCAGTTCGAAGCTGCCCAGATCGGCGACTTCCGCGAGTTCTTCCTCAATGATCTCGTTGCAGAGTTCAATGCATTCATCGCAGATGTAGACACCGGGCCCGGCAATGAGCTTGCGTACCTGCTTCTGGCTCTTTCCGCAGAAAGAACACTTCAGCAGATCCGTGCTCTCGCCAATCCGAGCCATATGTGAACCCCTTTAGTATCTTGCTGCCAGGCAGCTATGCACCGTTGCTGGAATCGTGGCGGGCCTGGGAGGACCGGCCGTGACATCTTCCACTCTAGGTCACAATTGCGTCCAAGGGTGGAAAGCGAAGGCCGGTGCGGCCCAAATAGCTGGACCGCACCGGCCTTCGAAGATTCGTACTACCTGGTAATTGCCTGTGGCTTGATCTTGCGGGAATCAAGGACCTGGTCGATAAGACCGTACTCCAGGGCGTCGGCCGCGGTCAGGATCTTGTCGCGCTCGATGTCGTTGTTGACCTGCTCGGACGTGCGGCCTGAGTGGTGTGCGAGGGTGTCCTCGAGCCAAGACCGCATCCGCATGACCTCCGCGGCCTGGATCTCAAGGTCCGAAGCCTGGCCGCCCTGGCCGCCGGACAGTGCCGGCTGGTGGATGAGGACACGCGCGTTGGGCAGCGCCAAACGCTTGCCGGGGGTGCCTGCGGCGAGCAGAACCGCGGCGGCGCTGGCCGCCTGGCCAAGGCAGACGGTCTGGATTTCAGGCCGGATGTACTGCATGGTGTCGTAAATCGCCGTCATGGCGGTGAACGAGCCACCCGGGGAGTTGATGTACAGGGTGATGTCACGGTCCGGGTCGGTGGACTCGAGGACCAGCAGCTGGGCCATGACGTCATCGGCCGAGGCGTCATCCACCTGGACGCCGAGGAAGATGATGCGGTCCTCGAACAGCTTGGTGTAGGGGTCCTGGCGCTTAAAGCCATAAGGCGTGCGCTCTTCGAACTGGGGAAGGACGTAGCGGCTGGTCGGAAGGTTACCGGCAGTCGATCCGAAGTTGTAAGTCATTGTTATTGCTCCTGATCTAAAGGTTCTATTGCCGGGTTACTTCTCGGATGCCGACTCGCCGGAGGGCCCGTTGGCGGTTCCGCCGCCGCCGGCCACGGTGCCGGCGTGGGCAGCGATCTTGTCGAAGAAGCCGTATTCGAGGGCTTCTGAGGCGGTGAACCATTTGTCGCGGTCGTTGTCCTTGAGGATGGTTTCCACCGACTGGCCGGTCTGATCCGCGGTCAGCTCAGCCATGACCTTCTTCATGTGCAGGATGAGCTCGGCCTGGATTTTGATGTCCGAGGCCGTGCCGCCGATACCGCCGGAGGGCTGGTGCATCAGGACGCGGGCGTTGGGGGTGGCGTAGCGCTTGCCCTTGGTGCCGGAGGAGAGCAGGAACTGGCCCATGGAGGCTGCCAGTCCGGTGGCGACGGTGACGACGTCGTTCGGGATGAACTGCATGGTGTCATAGATGGCCATGCCCGCGGTCACGGAGCCACCGGGAGAGTTGATGTAGAGGTAGATGTCCTTTTCCGGGTTCTCGGCGGACAGGAGCAGCAACTGCGAGCAGATGGCGTTGGCGTTGTCGTCACGCACCTCGGAGCCCAGCCAGATGATGCGCTCTTTCAGGAGGCGGTTGTAGATGTAGTTGTCCTGGCCGGCCGGATCTACAGTCGCCATCCGGGGGGCCTCTGCGTGCTGTGACATATGTACTTACCTCTCGCTGGTGACGGTGACATCACTGAACTTCACTACTTGGACACTAACCGGTTTGGTGGCCGATTTGTTCGCCGGAATCGCGCTGTTCGCTGACGGCGCACGATCCCTGCAACTGCCCGTAAACCACGGCAGCCCCCGGACCAGTAGGTCCGGGGGCTGCCTTCAGTCGCACTGCCAGGGGCGTGCTAGAACTTCACTGCTGCCGGGTCGTCACTCGGGGTGGCGTCGGTCTCGGCGTTGGTGTCTTCAGTGGCCTCAGCCTCAACGGCGGGAGCCTCGTCTTCGCCGCCGGGGCGGACGAAGTCACTGAGGTCAACAGACTTGCCGTCGGTGTCGGTTACGGCGGCCTGGCCCAGGACTACGGCCAGTGCCTTCCGGCGACGGACCTCTGAAACCATCATGGGAACCTGGCCGCTCTGATCGATGATCTGGGCGAACTGGTTCGGGTCCATGCCGTACTGGCTGGCGGCGCTGACGATGTAGTCGATCAGCTCAGCCTGGCTGACGTTGACTTCTTCCTTTTCGGCAATGGCGTCGAGGATGACTTCGTTCTGGAAGGCGCGGGCGGTGTTGGCCTTGACCTCTTCGCGGTGCTCCTCGGTGTCGTGCTCGCCTTCACCGTGGCCGTTGCCCTCCTTGAAGTGGGCGTCGACCTGCTCTTCGACCACGGAGTCCGGAACCGGAACCTGGACGAGTTCAACGAGCTTGTCCAGGACCTTGTCGCGGGCCTCTACGCCCTGCTCAACAACCTTGGACTCGGCAGCCTGCTTGGCCAGGTCCTCGCGGAGTTCAGCCAGGGTGTCGAACTCGGAGGCCAGCTGGGCGAAGTCGTCGTTGGCTTCCGGAAGCTCGCGCTCCTTGACGGCCTTGACAACAACCTTCACCTGGGCCGACTCGCCGGCGTGGTCACCGCCGACAAGGGTGGTTTCGAAGATGGCGTCTTCGTCAACGCTGAGGCCGGTGACGGCCTCGTCCAGGCCCTCGAGCATGGTTTCGGCGCCCACCTGGTAAGACAGACCGGACGCGGAATCAACGTCCGCACCGTCAATGGTGGCGGTGATGTCGATGGTCAGGAAATCGCCATCGGCGGCCGGGCGGTCCACGGACTTCAGCGTGCCGAAGCGGCCCCGCAGTTCATCCAGGGCCTTGTCAACGTCTTCGTCGGAGGATTCCGCTGCGGCTACCTCGACCTTGATGCCGGCGTAGTCCGGGAGTTCGATCTCCGGGCGGATATCAACCTCGGCGTGGAACTTCAGTTCCCCGTCCGTGGAGCTTGGGTCCGGAACCTCGGTGATTTCAACCTCGGGACGGCTCAGGGGGCGGATGCCTGATTCCTGGACAGCAGCCTGGTACCAGCCATTGAGGCCTTCGTTGATGGCCGTCTCCAGCACGTAGCCGCGGCCAACGCGCTGATCGATCAGCTTGGACGGGACCTTGCCCTTACGGAAGCCAGGGACCTGGATCTGCGAAGCAACAGTCTTGTATGCCTCGTCGATGCTGGGCTTCAATTCCTCAAAAGGGACCTCAACATTGAGCTTGACCCGCGTGGGGGTGAGGTTCTCGACAGCGCTCTTCACGGTCTAAGTACTCCTGGGTTTGTGGGATGGGTTTCTGCAAACGCAGTTTTCTGCTCGGGCCGTTTGCACGGCCCGAGCCGCAGAGTCGGGGTGACAGGATTTGAACCTGCGACTTCCTGCTCCCAAAGCAGGTGCTCTAGCCAAGCTGAGCTACACCCCGTAAGTGCACAGGCAAGTCTACGTTCATCCGGGCGTTCTTTGCACATTTGACACGTGGGGCATGAATTAGGTTTAGTTGTATCCGGCTTGAACAGCCAGCCCGAAGAAACGCAGTGCAGCCTGATGCAACAGCTCAGGTGTATTTTTCCGGGGACGTAGCTTAGTGGTAAAGCCTCAGTCTTCCAAACTGATGATGCGGGTTCGATTCCCGTCGTCCCCTCCGCATAGAGCAGGGCCCCTCACTGAGGGGCCCTGCTCTTTTGTTGTTTGCGTGCCTTATGAGTCAGCTGACTATGTTGGCTATTGCTGGCAGCCGGGGCACCAGTACAGCTTGCGGCCCACCATTTCGGTGAAGTCCACCGGCACCTCACAGACCCGGCAGGGCTGCCCCTCCCGCTTGTACACAAAGTGGGCGTCGCCGCCCGCGGGCAGGCCCGCCCCTGGCTCCCGGTGATCTGGTTCCCGGCGATCCGGTTCCCAATACACCGGCGGCGTGGTGATGATCCGCCCGTCGCGGACGCCGTCGGCCATTATTGTGGCCGTGTCGTCCCACAACAGACCGGCAGCGCTGGTGGAAAGGGCCGTGCCTGGCAGCCAGGGATCCAGGCGTTGCCGGAACAGCACTTCGGCCCTGTAGACATTCCCGACGCCGGCAATCACCTTTTGGTCCATCAGCAGCGCTGCGATGGGCGTCTTGCGGGACAAGATACCCGTCACAAATCGGGCCCTGTCCGCGGGACGGCCGTGCAGCGGATCCGGCCCCAGCCGTGCCAGGACGGCGCGCGCTTCGGCCTCGGTGATGGCCGCGCAGGTGGTGGCCCCGCGCAGGTCTGCCCAGCCATGGCGGCTGGCCAGCCGGACGCGCACGGCGCCGCGGGGCTCGGGCGGACCTGCATACTCAACTGTCCCGGCGTCGTCGGAAATTTCGGGTTCGCCGAAAACCTCGCGCTCCCCGATCTTCCGCGGCGCGCCGATGCTGGAGGCACCGCTGAACGTGGCGTCTCCGCCGAAGTCCCAGGCACCATAAAGTCCCAGGTGGACGTGCAGCACCACGGCGTGGTCAAAGTGCAGGAAGAGGTGCTTGCCGTGGGCGTGCGAAGCCGTGAGGACCTGGCCATCCAGCAGCGCTGCGCCGGCGGCGAACCTGCCCTGCGGGCTGCTGACGGACAGTGACTCCCCGGTAAAGACGTCCCCGAACTGTTGCGCCAGCCGGCGGACTGAATGCCCTTCGGGCACTACTCGATGACCTCGCCAGTGGTTTCGTAAGCCGCAATCTTGGCGATGCGGCGGACATGCCGTTCGTCGTTGCTGAACGGCTCAGCCAGGAAAGCCTCGATCAGTTCGGTTGCTTCTTCGACAGTGTGCTGGCGGCCGCCCACGGCCACCACGTTGGCGTCGTTGTGTTCACGCGCCAGGGTGGCGGTGGAGTGGTTCCAGGCGAGGGCCGCGCGAACCCCTTTGACCTTGTTGGCCGCAATCTGTTCGCCGTTCCCCGAGCCGCCCAGGACGATGCCGAGGGCGTGGATTCCTGCCTGCCCGTCAGCGACGACGGCGAGCGCTGCATTGATGCAGAAGGACGGGTAGTCGTCCAGGGCGTCATATTCCTCAGGGCCGTGGTCCACCACGTCGTAGCCCTTGGCCGTGAGGTGGCTGACCAGGTGGGCGCTGAGTTCCATGCCTGCGTGGTCGGTGGCGATGTGTACCCGCGGGAAGGCAGGGGAAGAAGTCACAGCAGTATCCGTTCGTTTCGGCGCCGGGGGCCAGCAGCGCTGGTTCAGGCCAGGGTCAGATCATCAGGGACAAGGTTACTCGGACTCAGACTACGGGGCACGCTCGGCGGACGGACCCCCGTGCGCCCTGGCAGCCACCCGGGTCAGGACCTCTGCCAGCCGGGCCGCGGATGCCGGGCTGCCGCCGCTGACCGCAAGGTTACGCCCGTCTGTTTGATGAACGACGACGGCGGGGCCGCTGCTGACCAGCATCGCGGCGGTGCCGCTGTGGTTGCGGTAGCCCCACCCGCCGTAGTCGGCGGCGCGGACGTCCGCGGCACTCGCGGTGGAAATCGCGGCTGCCGGCACATCCATGACCGGCAGCACGCCGGCCACCAGGACACGCAGGCCACGGCGGTCGGCCTTGACACGGGCACAGAGGAAAGCCGCCGCCACCACGGCGAGGCCAGCCACCAGGGCCCCGAGCCAAGGCAGCGCCACGGCGATCAGCGCGGCCGGGAACAGGCTTGCCACAGCGATCATCACAAACACGGAACTGCGGGCGTGCACCCACATCCGGAAGGTGTCTCCGGCGAGCTCCGGGTCAAGCTCGCCGGCGAGGGCCAGCTCCAGGGCCCGGTCGTCGTCAAGCGACCACTGCCGGTCAGCCTTGAACACGAAACCCATCATGACGCCCAGCGACAACGCCGCTCCGCTGCCCAATGCGAGGACCGTGAGATCCACCCGGGACTCCCGGGCGTCGGCGAGGCCGGCCTGTCCCACCAGCCCGGCCGCCAGGACACTGGTGATGAACAGGCTCAGGAACAGTCCGGTCCCCATCATGATCCGACGCATAACAGCCGGCCGGGACAGCGGTGCCGCCTGGAACAGAACCAGCCAGCCTAAGGCGATGATGAGCACCGCGCCGCCGCCCGCATAGGCGCCGAACGGGGCAAAGGAGGCGCCGCCGTCGGCCGTCCAGCTGATCGCCACGGGGTCCGGAAGATCGGGCTGCAGCAAAAAGGCGCAGAACACAAAAGCCGCCGCCAGGACCACGGGAAAGCCCACTGCAAAGCGCAATGCCTTGGTATCCACCGAATCCCGGAACTTTCCCATGCATTAACGCTACCCCCGCCGGAGGCCGTGACAGAATGACTTCACTGTGCCGGTGCAGGCCACCGCCCGCCGGCAACCGCAACCCCTTCTGGAGGCCCCACTTGCCAGGTATGAACCTGACCCGCGCCGAAGCCCGCGAGCGTGCCGAACTCATCACCGTTGACTCCTACGATGTCATCCTGGACCTGACCAGGGGCGAGAAGGTCTTCGGGACCACCACCACGGTGAGGTTCACGGCAGTGCCGGGTTCCGCCACATTTATCGATGCCGTCACCCACGCCGTGCACAGCATTACGCTCAATGGGCGGGTCCTCGACCCTGCGGCACTGTCCGACGGCGTCCGGATCCAGCTCCCGGAACTGGCTGGCTCCAATGAGCTCACGGTGGTGGCAGAGGCGCCGTACATGAACACCGGCGAAGGCCTGCACCGCTTTGTGGATCCGGTGGACCAGGAGGCGTACCTGTATACGCAGTTCGAGGTTCCTGATTCGCGCCGCATGTTCGCGGTGTTTGAACAGCCCGACCTCAAGGGGACCTTCAGGTTCACTGTCACGGCGCCCTCGCACTGGGATGTCATCTCCAACTCCCCCACCCCTGCCCCCGTGGAGGCCACGCCAGGGGCGGACGGCGGCGCCAGCTCGGTCTGGGCGTTCACCGCCACACCGCGACTGTCTTCCTATGTCACCGCCCTGATCGCCGGCCCGTACCAGGCTGTCCGGTCCGAGGTCACCAGTTCCGACGGCCGCGTGATCCCGCTGGGTGTTTTTGCCCGGAAATCCCTGATGCAGTACCTCGACGCGGACAACATCTTTGACCTGACCCGCCAAGGCTTCGAATTCTTCGAGGCGCAATTCGGCTTCCCGTACCCGTTCGAGAAGTACGATCAGCTGTTCGTGCCGGAGTTCAACGCAGGCGCCATGGAGAATGCCGGCGCGGTGACAATCCTCGAAGGTTACGTTTTCCGGAGCAAGGTGACCGGGGCGCAGATCGAGCGCCGGGCCATCACCGTGCTGCACGAACTCGCGCACATGTGGTTCGGGGACCTGGTGACCATGCGCTGGTGGAACGACCTCTGGCTCAACGAATCCTTCGCCGAATACATGTCCCACCTCGCCGCCGTGGAAAACACGTCGTTCACAAGCGCCTGGACCACGTTCGCCTCGGTGGAGAAGTCCTGGGCCTACCGCCAGGACCAGCTGCCCACGACGCACCCGATCTTCGCCGACATCAGCGACCTGCAGGACGTGGAGGTCAACTTCGATGGCATCACCTACGCCAAGGGCGCCTCAGTCCTGCGCCAGCTGGTGGCGTGGGTGGGGCCGGAGCAGTTCATGGCCGGGGTCCGGGAGTACTTCGCCAAGCACGCGTGGCAGAACACCGAGCTCAGCGACCTGATGGTGGAGCTGGAGAAGGCCAGCGGCCGCGACCTGGACCAGTGGGGCCGCCTCTGGCTGGAGACTGCCGGCGTCAATACGCTCAAGCCGGAGCTCGCTGTGGACGGCTCCGGGACCCTGACGTCCTTCACCATCGTGCAGTCAGCCGTCGAGGACTGGCCCACCATCCGTCCGCACCGGCTTGCCGTCGGGTTCTACAACCTGAACAGCGCGGGCAAACTGGAGCGCGTGCACCGCGAGGAGCTCGACGTCGACGGCGAGCGGAC
Source organism: Pseudarthrobacter sp. AB1 (assembly GCF_014926485.1). NCBI lineage: Bacteria > Bacillati > Actinomycetota > Actinomycetes > Micrococcales > Micrococcaceae > Pseudarthrobacter > Pseudarthrobacter sp. AB1. The sequence goes on along the minus strand of NZ_PZKO01000060.1, from coordinate 40,340 downwards.
CGAGGTGCCGGCGCTGGCGGGCCTGGCGCAACCTGACCTGATCCTGGTCAACGACGACGATCTCGCCTACGCGAAGGTCCGGCTGGACGAGAAGTCCCTCGCCACCGCGACGGCGCACCTGAAGGACTTCAGCGAGAGCCTGCCGCGCACCCTGGTGTGGAACGCGGCCTGGGACGCTGCCCGCGATGGCGAGTCCCCCGCGCGCCGGTACGTGGAGCTGATCCTGGCCAACGTGGCCGCGGAATCGGATTCCTCGGTGATCCTGGTCCAGCTGCGCCAGCTGGCCACCACGCTGAACTTCTATGTGGCCGAGGAACACCGCGAGGCCACCGCGGTCGCCGCCGTGGACACCCTGTGGGACCTTGCCAGCGCAGCACTTGGCGGGTCTGACGCCCAGCTGCAGTTTGTGAAGTCGATTGCCCTGCTGGCCCGCAGCTCAGGCCAGCTGGACACCGTGGCCGGGCTGCTGGACGGCACCGCGACCCTGGAGGGGCTGACCGTGGACCAGGACCTCCGCTGGGAGCTGCTGACGTCGCTGGTGGCCGGTGGCCGGCTGGGCCAGGCAGAGATCGCCGCCGAACTGGAACGCGACAACACCGCGAGTGGACAGAACGCCGCGGCCCTGGCCACGGCGGCCATCCCCACCGCCGAAGCCAAGGCCGCCGCCTGGGACTCGATAGTGGTCACGGGAGAACTCTCCAATGCGCTCCAGGGTTCAGCGGTTAATGGCTTTATGCGCGTGCTGGACCGTTCGCTGCTGGAACCGTACGCGGAAAAGTACTTCGAGGCTGTTCCCTCGATCGTGGCAAACCGCACACACGCACTCGCCCAGCAGATCGTCGTCGGGCTTTACCCTGCGCTGCTGACTACGCAGGCAACGGTGGACCGGACGGATGCTTTCCTGGCAGGCCTTCAGGCCGACAGCGCCGCACTGCGGCGCATGATGCTGGAAAACCGCGACGGCGTGGCCCGGGCTCTGCGGGCACGCTCGGCCGACGTGCTGCCGGGCGAGCTGTAGGCCTGCGCCATGGGCCTGGGCGAGCACCACTATTCCCTGACGGTGCAGTGGACCGGCAACCTGGGAGTCGGCACGTCGTCGTACCGTGGCTACTCACGGGACCACGACGTCCGGATCCCCGGGCTGCCGGTCCTGCCAGGCTCGGCCGATCCTACGTTCCATGGCGACCGTGACCGCTACAACCCGGAGCAGCTGCTCCTTGCGGCGCTGGCACAGTGCCACATGCTGTCCTTCCTGCACGTGGCGGTGAAGCACGGTGTGGTGGTGACCGACTATCAGGACGACGCCACCGGTGTGATGCGCCTGAACCGCGACGGCAGCGGACAGTTTGAGTCCGTCACGCTGAACCCGCGGGTCACCGTAGTGGACGCGGCCCATGTGGATCTGGCCGAACAGCTGCACCGCGAAGCCAACGCGGTCTGTTTCATCGCCCGGAGCGTCAACTTCCCCGTCCATCATTCACCCATGACTGTGGTGGCCTGACAGGAGTTCACCGGCCGCGCCGAGTGAACGGGCCGCGTTGACCCACCGGACACCGTTTGGCGGTTCCGTCGCGGATTCGCCGGCCAGGCACGTAACTGCGTGACCTGCGGAAACGGCCTGCCGGGCGATTTCAGTCGAGCGAAAGGCGGTTCCACCCAGAATGAGGATGCGTCCGGGGCCGCGCTACGGCGCTAGGGTTGAAAGGGAATAGAGCCTATGCCGCGGGCGAACCCGTGCATCGGCCGACGTCATCCCCCGGCCATCGCCGGTGACCCCAGGAGTTTTGCCGTTATGTTCAGCACGATGTCGATTACACCCCCACCCCTCACCGCGCAGCCCAACGGCGTCAGCATCACGGGCATCGCGATCAGCCTTGGCGTCGGAATCGCCGTGTGGCTGGTGGCGACGTTCGTGATTTCGCGGATCAGCAAGCGCGTGGCCGCGGGCAGCAATTTCTTCAAAAAACCGCATTTCAAGTGGGTTGCCCCCGCGCTGCGGGCACTGGACCATGAACGCCGGGTGCAGCGGGCGGAGACCATTGGTTCCCTGCTCAACAGCATCGTGGGCGTGCTGGTGGCCGTGATCACCATCATGTATGTGCTCCAGAACCTGGACATCAACATCACACCACTGTTGACCAGCGTCGGGATCCTGGGTATCGCCATCGGGTTTGGCGCACAACAGCTGATCCGTGACTTCCTCTCGGGGATCTTCATCACCATCGAAGACCAATTCGGGATCGGCGACGTCATCGAAACCAGCGAAGTGGTGGGAGTGGTCGAATCCATGGGGCTACGCATCACCCGGGTCCGCGCGGAGGACGGCGCCATCTGGTACCTCCGCAATGGCGAGATCCTTAGAGTCGGCAACCGTTCGCAGGGCAAATACGTGCCGGTGCCGGACCTGCCGGTCGCCGGGCAGGAGACTGCCCTGAGCGCGCCCGCCACCGAGGCGGAAAAAACAAAGCAACAGGCCGGAGCATAGAGACATGACCATACCCGCCGAGCCGCAGAAGCCCCGACAGCTCATGCAGAACGACCCCTTCAGCCAACCCGGCTACACGGAGAACTTCTACGATGCCGTGGGCGGACACACCACGTTCGTCAAGCTGGTCGATGTATTTTACGACGGCGTCGCCACGGACCCGCTGTTGCGCCCGATGTACCCGGAGGAGGACCTTGAGCCGGCCAAGCGGCGGTTCCTGATGTTCCTGGAGCAGTACTGGGGCGGCCCCACCACGTACGGCGAAGAACGCGGACACCCGCGCCTGAGGATGCGCCACATGCCGTTCCGGGTCACCCCCGAGGCCAAGGACCGCTGGCTGTTCCACATGCGGACGGCCGTGGACGCCCTGGAACTGCCGCCCTTGTACGAGGGAACGCTCTGGGACTACATGGACCGTGCCGCGTTGTCCATGGTGAACAGCCCCTCGGACGCCTGACGCCCACGGCCCTCCTGCGGGGCTGGAGCCTTAACGCGTACGACGACGGCTGGCGGGGTACTAAAGACCGCTGCCGGTCCGAGCCAGGACGTGGCCGCGCGGACCACTGAGGCGGAACCAGCGGCCCGCCCGGTACAGCTTCTGGTCCGCATCTGCGAGGAATCCCAACGTGAGGGCCGCGAATGCGGCTCCTGCCGGGAGGCCGGAGTCATCAAGGGCCCGGCCCCACACAGCGGCGCGCGCGTTGTTGACGATCAGTGCCCCCGGCTGGGCGGGCATGATGCCCGCCACTTCGGTGATGCCGGCCTCAGCCGCGCGCCGGAGTTCGGCATCCGACAACACACCCACCAGCTCCCAGCCGGTGCGCGGAGCGCCGACCCCCGTCCACGATTCGGTGATCGTGGACGGCGGAATCGGCAGTTCGACGTCGTCCTCTCCTGCCCTGGCAAGCCGGTCCAGGACGGCTGAGAGCGGCACCGTCACGTCAATCGCTGAGGGTTCCGCTAGCGCCATGGTGCGCAGGCCCAGGATGGTGGGGGTGGATTCGCCCAGCAGGCGGGGCCGCAGAACGCACACGTAGGCTGCCAGAACGGAACCAGCAGCCTGAAGCCGGATGGCGCCGTCGTCCACGGCCTTGGCACGGGTGGTGAAGGTGCGCAGATCCGCGAGATCACGCGGGTCGGCGAACCGGAAGGACTTCGTTAGTAGGTCAGACACACTAAGAACACTACCGGCTGAAGCTTGGTTGAGCAGCGGCAGGGGCGGCGTCTAGAGTCAATTCATGACTGAAGCCGAAACCGGACTGCTGGCGCCACCCAGCGGCGACCCCACCGAAACGCTCATCCAACTCCTTGACCTTGGTGAGCTTGAAGGCGCCCGGACCGATGAGGACATCTTCCTTGGCCCATCGCAGCAGCAACCCCGGCAGCGCGTGTTCGGCGGCCAGGTGCTGGCCCAGTCGCTGGTCGCTTCCATGAGGACGGTGGACCCGGAACGGTTTGTCCATTCCATGCACGGCTATTTCCTCCGGCCCGGGGACGCCAACAAGCCCATCACGTTTGGTGTCCAGCGACTGCGTGACGGCCGGTCCTTTTCGGCCAGGCGTGTCCATGCCTATCAGGAAGGTGTGCCCATCCTATCGATGATCGCCTCCTTCCAGGATCTGGACGGAGGGCTCGACCACGAATCCAAGATGCCCGCCAACATCCCCGATCCTGAGTCGCTGCCGAGCACGGCCGATCTGCTGGGTAAGTTCGACCACCCGATCGCCCAGCACTGGGCCTATGAGCGGCCCTTTGATATCAGACACGTTGACCCGCCGCTGTACGTCTCGGCCAAGGGCAAGAAGGAGGCCAGGAACGCTGTCTGGATGAAGACGTTCGGGCCCATGCCCGATGATTCAAACCTGCACCGGGCTGCCCTGGCCTACGCCAGCGACTACACGCTGCTGGAATCCATCCTGCGCCGCCACGGGCTGAGCTGGATCACGCCCGGTATGAGTGTCGCCAGCCTGGACCATGCCATGTGGTGGCATCGCCCCGCCCGGGTGGACGAATGGCTGCTCTACGTCCAGGAATCGCCCAGCGCCCAGGGAGCCCGCGGCCTCGCCACGGGCAAGATCTTCAACCGGGCCGGGCAGCACGTTGCCTCGGTGGCACAGGAGGGCATGGTCCGGGTGCCCACGGACCTGAAGAACAAAGTAGTTGGCGCCCTACAATCCAAAGTCCTGGAGCACCAGATCCGCAAGGCCGGGCGAGGCTGAGGCCGGGGCTGGGCTGGCTGAGCGGGCTGACTGAGGAGGGCTGGCTGGCTTTCGGCAGGCCGACGTCTGGCGGGCAGCAGGAAGGCCGGCACCCTTGATGGGGTGCCGGCCTTCCTTTGAGATCAGTCGCGGGTGAGGCGGCGGTGCGTAACGCGGTGCGGCTTGGCCGCATCAGGTCCGAGCCGCTCTACCTTGTTCTCCTCGTAGGATTCGAAGTTTCCCTCGAACCAGTACCACTTGGCGGGGTTTTCCTCGTCACCTTCGTAGGCCAGGATGTGCGTGGCCACCCGGTCCAGGAACCAGCGGTCGTGCGATACCACTACGGCGCAGCCGGGGAACTCCAGCAGCGCGTTTTCAAGGCTGCTGAGGGTCTCGACGTCGAGGTCGTTAGTGGGTTCGTCAAGGAGCAGCAGGTTACCGCCCTGCTTGAGGGTCAGGGCCAGGTTGAGGCGGTTGCGCTCACCACCGGAGAGCACCCCGGCCTTCTTCTGCTGGTCCGGGCCTTTGAAGCCGAAAGCGGCAACGTAGGCGCGGGACGGCATTTCGACCTGACCCACCTGGATGTAATCCAGTCCGTCGGAAACAACTTCCCACAGGGTCTTATTCGGGTCGATGCCGCCGCGGCTCTGGTCCGCGTAGGAGATCTTGACCGAATCGCCGATCTTGAGCTCGCCGCCGTCGAGCGGCTCCAGGCCAATGATGGTTTTGAACAGCGTGGACTTGCCCACACCGTTGGGGCCGATGACGCCGACGATGCCGTTGCGCGGAAGCGTGAAGGACAGACCGTCGATCAGGGTGCGGTCGTCGAAGCCCTTCTGCAGGTTCCTGGCTTCCAGGACCAGCCCGCCCAGGCGCGGGCCCGGCGGAATCTGGATCTCTTCGAAGTCAAGCTTGCGGGTACGGTCAGCCTCGGCTGCCATTTCCTCGTAGCGGGCCAGACGGGCCTTGGACTTGGTCTGGCGGCCCTTGGCGTTGGAGCGAACCCATTCAAGTTCCTCGGTGAGGCGCTTAGCCTGCTTGGCGTCCTTCTTGCCCTGGACTTCCAGGCGGGCACGCTTCTTCTCCAGGTACGTGGAGTAGTTGCCTTCGTAGGGGTACAGGTGGCCGCGGTCAATCTCTGCGATCCATTCCGCGACGTGGTCGAGGAAATAGCGGTCGTGGGTGACGGCCAGGACTGCGCCGGCGTAGCTGGAGAGGTGCTGTTCCAGCCACAGCACGCTCTCAGCGTCCAGGTGGTTGGTGGGCTCGTCCAGGAGCAGGAGGTCGGGCTTCTGCAGCAGGAGCTTACAGAGGGCCACGCGGCGGCGCTCACCGCCGGAGAGCAGTGTCACGTCGGCGTCCGCGGGCGGGCAGCGGAGGGCGTCCATGGCCTGCTCAAGCTGGGAGTCGAGATCCCAAGCCTCCGCGGCGTCGATGGCCTCCTGCAACTGACCCATTTCTTCGAGCAGCACGTCGAAGTCAGCGTCGGGGCTGGCCATTTCCTCGGAGATCTCGTTGAAGCGCTGGATCTTGCCGTAGATCTCGCCAACACCTTCCTGGACGTTGCCCAGGACAGTCTTTTCCTCGTTCAGTGGCGGTTCCTGCAACAGGATCCCCACGGTGTAGCCGGGGCTGAGCCTGGCCTCACCGTTGGAGGGGATGTCCAGTCCGGCCATGATCTTCAGGATGGTGGACTTACCGGCACCGTTCGGGCCAACAACACCGATTTTGGCGCCCGGGAAGAACGACATGCTTACGTTGTCAAGAATGAGTTTTTCGCCAACTGCCTTGCGGGCGTTGGTCATTGTGTAGATAAATTCCGCCATGGTTCCAAATCTAGTGGGTTGGCAGGCTTAACTCACATTCGAGGCGTCAGGCAGCCGTACCCACGAAGCACTTGCCGCTGGCCAGGACCGGCAGAACGATGACGGTGACGCTGCCGTCACGGACCTGACCCACCACGCATTTGGTGCCCTGTAACACTGCGGCTTCAATGGCGTCCGCTTCCAGCCCGGTGGGCGTCCGGCTGGCCGACACTTCAAGGGACGCGAAAGCAATCCCGGCGCCGGTGAGGGCATCGGTCATTTGGGCTGTGGCTGGCTTTGGTGTCCCCGCCGCCAGCCTCTCCAGCGCATCCGTTACTGTCTGTTTCATGACCGCGATGGCCGGATCCTCCGCCGGGGACGTAGCGGCCTGCCGGGTTCCGGTGGTGGCCGGGTCCGAAGGGGTGGTGACTTCGCTGGGAGCAGCAATGCCCTGACCGGCCCCCGTTGGACCGGACCCTGCTGGGGAGCCGCCAGAGCAGGCTGCGAGCGCGAGAATCATCAGGAGGCTTCCGGCGAGCGCCACGGGCGCCCGTCCGGCACGTGGCGCACGCCGCAGGGAACGGGTGATCCGGCTGGTGATTGGGGTTGCCTGCCGGTTGTCCGTCGCGCGATTCATGCCGCCATTCTGTCACGCGGCCAAGCATGGGACGGAACCTTCGAGGCGCGGGCGGACTGCCGGAACCGGATCCGCCCGTGTCCCGTGCAGTATCCAACGCCAGCACTTTCAGACGACGGCTCCGGCGAGCTCGCCTGTTTCAGCGTCCACCGGAATGTAGTTGCCGTCTGCGTCCTCGTGGAAGACTCCCAAGGCCGCCGCGTCGTCGTCCGCGTGCTCCCCTTCCTCCGGGTCTCCTCCGTCGTCCTCAGGATCAGCGGGGCCGATGGCGCCGCCCTCCGCTGCGGTCTCCTGGCCTGCCGCGCCGTTGTCTGAGACGAGCTGCACTCCGGTGTCGCTGGTACGGATGTAGTTGGCCGAACCACGCTTGAGGTCGTGCCCCACGGAATCGGCATCTATTTCGGCCGAATGGTAGACCCGGCCGTCTTTCTCCCAGCTGCGCAGCTTGAGCCGGCCAACGACGATGACGCACTGTCCCTTTTTGATGCTGCAGGCCATGTTCCCGGCGAGCTGACGGTATCCCTGGACGTTGAACCAGTTGGTGTGGCTGTCCACCCAGGTACTGGTGGCGCGATCAAAACGCCGCGCGGTTGAACCGAGGCGGAACGAGGCTGTGCCCACCCCGCCCGGAGTTGTGGAGGTCTTGACATCCGTGGCAACGAAGCCCCGGAACGTTTGGTAGTCAGTCATCATGTTGTCCTGTCTCGAAAGGTGGTGCCTTACCGGCAGAACCAGCTTCGCGCGGACTGCACCGGGCCGCGAGGGACAACTTCGCGTATGTGCACAACCCTTCCCGAAACTTCCTTGTTGAGGACAAGTACCGGCAGCGCGCCGAGGTGAAGCGGCCGCACCGTGGGGCCATGTAAACTTTTGATGCGCCGGATCTCTGGTCATGGCGCCACGTGCCCCAGTAGCTCAGGGGATAGAGCAGCGGCCTTCTAATCCGCCGGTCGGGGGTTCGATTCCCTCCTGGGGCACAAAAAGATGAGTTGGCATGTCCTGACGGATGCGCCGGTCAGCAAAAAACACCCCGGTCAGCAGACCGGGGTGTTTTTCATTATGTGGCTGGCGTCAAATTGCCGTTACTCAGGCGTAGGGCAGGACAAGTTCCGCGTAGCGCTCCTTGACCGTGGAAAGGACGATATTGCCATCCGTGTCCCAGATCTCCTGATTGAAGATTTCAACTTCGATGTCGCCGGTGTACCCGGCATCGCGGACCCAGGTGCCGATGGTGGCGAAGTCAATAACGCCGTCGCCCATGTATCCGCGCGACAGCAGCGGATCCGCGGCGATGGGCATGTTGAAGTCGCACACCTGGTAGGAGGCGATGCGTCCTTCCCCGCCGGCGCGTTCAATCTGGGCTTTCAGTTCCGGATCCCACCAGACGTGGAAGGTGTCGACGGCGACGCCAACATCCTTCGCGTCGAACGGGGCCGCGAGGTCCAAAGCCTGTCCCAGGGTGGAGATCAGGGCACGGTCAGCGGCGTACATCGGGTGCAGGGGTTCGAGCACCAGCCGGATCCCGTTTTCGGCGGCGAACGGAACAAGGTCGGCGAGGCGGTCGACGACCCGCTGGCGGGCAGCCACCAGATCCTTCTCCCCCGGCGCCAGTCCGCCGACAACCAGGAAGAGTTCCCGGGTGTCCAGCGCCGCGGCTTCGAGGATCGCCGCGCGGTTGTCCGCCAGCGCGGCGGCCTGGCCTTTGGCGTCGGCCGCTGTCAGGAAACCGCCGCGGCAGAGCGAGGAGACGCGGAGGCCGGCGTCCTTGATCAGCTTGGCGGCCTTGTCCAGCCCTGCCTCTTCAACGCGGTCACGCCATGGGCCGATCGACGGGATGCCGGCGTTCACGCAGCCGTCGACGACCTGTGCGAGAGTCCACTTCTTGGTGGTGACGCTGTTGATCGCAAGGCGCGAAAAATCGCTCATACTCCCACTCCGTTGATGCGCAGGTAGTCGGACATCCGGAACGCGGCGAGCGCCGGATCCTTCAGCAACCCAGCTTTGTCGGCCAGTTCAAAGGTCTTGGCCAGGTGGCAGACGGAGCGGCCCGCGTGCAGGCCGCCCACCATCTGGAAGCCGGGCTGCTTGCCGTTAAGCCAGGACATAAAGGCGATCCCGGTCTTGTAGTAGAACGTCGGGGCGCTGAAGATGTGATTGCCGAGCTCCCGCGTGGAATCGAGGATGGCTCGCGCTTCCGCAGCCTTGCCGGCGTCGTAGTTCTGCAGCGCAACCGAAGCCGCCGGGTAGATCGCTGCAAAGATGCCCAGCAGCGCATCCGAGTGGTGGCTGCCGTCGCCGTCGATCAGTTCCGGGTAGTTGAAGTCGTCGCCGGTGTAGAGGCGGACGCCTTCCGGAAGGGCTGACCGCAGGGCAATCTCGTGCGAAGCGTCCAGCAGCGAGACCTTCACGCCATCCACCTTGTCCGCGTGCTCGCGGACAAGGGACAGGAACGTCTCGGTCGCGGCAGCGACGTCGGCCGAACCCCAGTATCCTGCCAGCGCGGGATCGAACATGGTCCCGAGCCAGTGCAGGATGACGGGCTGGTCCACTTCCTGCAGCAACGTGGAGTAAACGTGCAAGTAGTCATCCGGACCGGCAGCCACTCGGGCCAGCGCCCGGGAAGCCATCAGAATGATCTTGGGTCCGGCTTCACTGACGACGGCGATCTGCTCGCGGTATGCATCCAGGACGGCGGCAAGTCCGGCCTCGCCTGTGGGCAGGGTGGCGATATCCAGCTGGTCCGTTCCGGCGCCGCAGGAGACAAGGTCGCGGACAGTTTTGCCGGCGGTGGCGGCATTTCCGGCGGAGACCACCGAAGCCGCCTCCACACCCGTGCGTTTGATGAGCTGCTGGGTTGCGGCCCAGTCAAGTCCCATTCCGCGCTGGGCAGTGTCCATGGCGTCCGCAACGCCCAGGCCATAGGACCAGAGTTCATGCCGGTATGCCATGGTGGCGTCCCAGTCGAGGCTGGTAGGGGCGCCGGGGGTGTTGTCCGCCAGGACGTCGGGAATGACGTGGGCTGCGGCGTACGCGCGACGTGACGTGAGCGGCGCGGTGGGGCGGGCCCACGACACGCCGCCCTGCAGGCGGTACTCGCGGGTGCCGCCGTCGTGCGTGGGAAGGATCAGGGAAGTCATTGGAGCGTGATCTCCGGGATGTCGATGGTGCGGCGTTCGTCGTTGGACTGCAGGCCAAGCTCGGCGAGCTGGACGCCGCGGGCGGCGGACAGCAGGCCGAAGCGGTGCTCGCGGCCGGCCACAACATCGCGCAGGAACTCTTCCCACTGCAGCTTGAAGCCGTTGTCCAGCTCGGCGTTGGCAGGGACTTCCTGCCACTGGCTGCGGAAGGACTCGGTGACAGGCAGGTCCGGGTTCCAGACTGGCTTGGGGGTGTGGGCACGCTGCTGGGCAACGCACTTGTTGAGGCCGGCAACGGCCGAACCGTGCGTGCCGTCGATCTGGAATTCCACGAGTTCGTCGCGGTAGACGCGGACGGCCCAGGAGGAGTTGATCTGCCCGATGACCGGCTCACCGCCCGGAGTTTCGAGTTCAAAGATGCCGTAGGAAGCGTCGTCGGCGGTGGCCTTGTACTCCTTGCCTGCCTCGTCCCAGCGGGCCGGAATGTGGGTGGCGGTCTTGGCGCTGACGCTCTTGACCTTGCCGATGATGCCTTCGAGGACGTAGTTCCAGTGGCAGAACATGTCCGTGGTCATGCCGCCGCCGTCTTCCTTGCGGTAGTTCCAGGACGGCCGCTGGGCTGCCTGCACGTCGCCTTCGAAGACCCAGTAGCCGAATTCGCCGCGGATGGACAGGATGCGGCCGAAGAAGCCTTCGTCCACGAGGCGGCGGAGCTTGACCAGGCCCGGGAGATACAGCTTGTCGTGCACAACACCGGCAGTGACGCCGGCTTCCTTGCCGATGCGGGCCAGTTCGATGGCTTCTTCCAGGGATTCCGCCGTGGGCTTTTCGGTGAAGATGTGTTTGCCGGCCAGCATGGCCTTCTTCAGGGTGGCGGCACGCAGGCTCGTCATCGAGGCATCGAAGATGATATCCACCGAGGGATCGTTGATCACGGAATCCAGGTCCGTGGTCCACTCGGCCACCTTGTGCAGCTCGGCCAGCTCGCGGATCTTGGCTTCATTGCGGCCTACCAGGATCGGCTCCACCTGGACCTTGGTGCCGTCCTCCAGCGTGAATCCCCCGGCGTCGCGGATGGGGAGGATGGAACGCAGCAGGTGCTGGCGGTAACCCATCCGGCCCGTAATACCGTTCATGGCGATACGGATCGTCTTTGTTTCGAAGCCCATGTGTCCTCCACTGTGAGTGAGCAGTGTTACTCAAGATGTCTCGGGAAAGCGCATTCCCACTGCATCCATCATGCACCGGTCACCGCGTATTGGCAAGCGCTTTCCCTGACTATCTCCAAACTGCCATACTGAAGTCGGCGCCTATAGCGCTGACAGTCCGTACGAACAGGAGAAGCTGTGGCTGCTAGTACCCTCACCGAGGTGGCCCGCTTGGCGGGCGTTTCGCCTGCCACGGCCTCCCGCGTGCTGAACGGCTCCGCCCGGATACCCGGCAAGGATATTGCCGACCGCGTGCGCCAGGCCGCCGAATCCCTCGGCTACATTCCCAATGCGCAGGCCCAGGGGCTGGCGAAGTCCAGCTCCGGACTGATCGGGCTGATCGTGCACGACATCGCCGATCCCTACTTTGCCGCCATAGCCCGCGGCGTCCAGGAAGCCGCGAGGGAACAGCACAAGATGGTGCTGCTGGCCACCACCGAAGGCGCACCGGAAAGCGAGAAGGAAGCCGTGGGTGCCTTCGCGGCCCGCCGCGCCGATTCCATCGTGATCGCAGGATCGCGGACTTCCCGCGTCGAGGACCGGGACGGCAACGCGGAACTGGCCGCGGAACTGGACCGTTACTGCCGCAATGGCGGCCATGTGGGCGTGATCGGCCACGGGATTGTGGGCGCCACGGCAGCAGACGGCTACCACGTGGTGAGTGTGCCCAATGAGGAGTTGGCCGCGCAGCTCGCCACCGAACTGGCGGCGTCGCGGGCAGACTTCGTCATCATCGGGGGCCCGGAAGGGCTGTTGACGTCCGACGACCGGATCCGAGGGTTCCAGCGTGGCCTTGCCGTCGCAGGCCTGCCAGCCGCGGACGTCATCCGCACGGACTTCAACCGTGCCGGCGGTTTCGATGCCGGCCTGGCCCTGGCTGCCCGGATCACAGCATCCCGGTCCGGGGGCAATGCACCAGGGCTCTGCATCTTTGCCGTCAACGATGTTATGGCTATCGGGACCGCCGCTGCGCTGCGTTCCCGGGGACTGCGGATCCCGCTGGACGCCGCCGTCGCCGGTTTCGACGATATTGAGACCCTGCGAGATTTCCGCCCTGCCCTCTCCACAGTGCACCTTCCCCTGGAGGAAATTGGCCGGCAGGCCGCCAGCAGCGCCGCGGGAATGGGCGACGGCGAGGCCGGATCTTCGCCGATAACCGGCCAGGTCACTCTGCGGCGCAGCACCGAAGTGGTCCAACCCAGCAGCGCAGAGTCAGTGGCCTGAGGATGCCCCCGGTCTCAATGACTGCCGTGCCTGCCCGCGGCAGCGCAGGTCCGCGTCCAGCGGTTCTGGTCCTTCCCGGTGGCGGGTATGCAGGACAGGCCGACCACGAGTCAGAGCCGGTTGCCGAGTGGCTCTCCGCGCTGGGGATCCATACCTACGTGCTGCGCTACAGGGTTGCCCCGCACCGCCATCCGGCGCCGCTGGAGGACGGCAAGGAGGCCCTTCTGGCGATCCGCGAAGGCGCCCTTGGACTGGCGGTGGACAGGACGCGGGTGGGCGTCCTGGGCTTCTCGGCCGGCGGCCACCTTGCGGCAACGCTGTCCACGGCGGTCTCCACCGGAAACGCCTCGCTGGACGTCGGGGCTGCCGTTCCGGACCTTTCGGTTCTGTGCTATCCGGTCGTATCCTTCACGGAAGCGGTCCATCAGGGGTCAGCGGACAACTTAGCGGGCGGGTCGCCGTCGGACGATCTGCTCCGGGCACTGTCTCCAGATCTCCAGGTCTCGGCCACCACCCCGCCGGCGTTTGTGTGGCACACCGCCGATGATGCGGCGGTACCCGTCCGCCACAGCCTCTCTTACGCCGGGGCGTTGATCCGCGCCGGCGTGCCGGCGGAACTCCACGTTTTTCCGCAGGGCCGCCATGGCCTCGGGCTGGCCCGGGAGCTGCCGGGACCGGATCAATGGACATCGCTGTGTGCGGCCTGGCTGGACAGGATGGGATGGACCGCTGCCGGCTGAACTGTCTGCCTAAGCCATCGGCAGTCACGGAAGCGTGAGGATCACCGGGCCATCAGCAGTGATGGCCACCGTGTGCTCGCTGTGTGCAGCCCGGCGGCCATTTGCTGACCGCAGCGTCCATTCGTCGTCGTCGTGGTAGTAGTCGTCCTTGCGGCCCAGGATCAGCATGGGCTCGATGGCGATGACCAGCCCCTCGGTGAGCTTGATCCCCCGCCCCGGCCTGCCGTCGTTGGGCACAGGCGGTTCGGCGTGCATGGTGCGGCCGATGCCATGGCCGCCGTGATCAGCCAGCAGACCGTAGCCCGCCCGCCGCGCGGCGCCGCCGATCGCGTAGGCAAGATCGCCCATTTTGTTGCCGATCCGGGCGGCCTCAATCCCGCGCGCCAGGGCGGCGTCCGTGGCATCGATGAGGGCCTGGTCCGCGGGGTCGGGTGTTCCCACGATGAAGCTGATGGCCGCATCGCCGCACCAGCCCTGCAGGAATGCCCCGCAATCCACGCTGAGCAAATCACCGTCCTGGAGTGTGTACCCGCCGGGGATCCCGTGAACCACGGCGTCATTCACGCTGGTACAGATCACTCCGGGAAACGGGACTGAGGCCCAGCGCGGGTGGTAGTTCAGGAAGGCCGGCGTGGCTCCCGCCGTGGCTATGGTGTCTGCGGCCAGGGTATCGAGCTCGCGCAGGGTGACACCCACTCCGGCTGCCTCACGGACGGCCGCGAGAGTGTTTGCCACCACGCGTCCGGCGTCGCGCATCAGGGCAATCTGCTCGGGAGTCTTGATCATGGACATGCAGGGAACCTCCGACGTCGGGTGGCACGGCCCAAGGGAACGTGCATATGTCTGGTCCCACTCTAAAGCCGTCCCACAGCGGATGGACCGGCCGGCATGTCACTGGCGCCTCGCTACAGTTGCACCATGGACGGATCATCGCCGCATGAGGAAACGCTGGGCAAGGATCCTTCGGACATGGAGGCTCGGGCCACGGAGACTCCGAACCGCGCGTTGCTGGACACCGTACGTGCGGCGCTGCGGGAGCTGACCGACCCGGAGCGGGCCGCCGGAGCGCAGGCTTACACCGTCATTGGGCGTCAGGGTCCCGGAGGTCAGGCGCCTGGTGAAGGCCGCTGCCGCCGCCCATCCCTTTACCTCGGCGGGCGAGCTGAGGGCAACGGTGCTGGAGCTGTGGCGCGGCTCCACGGTGCGCGGGGGCGCTATGCGGCCATTGACCTGACCGGCCTGCGGTTGGTGGCTCGTGACCAGCTGATGCTCCCTGTCTACGAGGAGATCATCCGCACCGGTAAGTGGTGGGACTTCGTGGACGGGGTATCGGATCGTATCGGCGGGCTTCTTCAGGCACACCGGCCAATGATGACCGAATTGCTGCTGGCCTGGAGCACCGACCAGGACTTCTGGATCAGGCGGTCGGCCATCACCTCGCAGTTGTGGGTATGCAATTTCGTCATGATAAAGGGAACCCAATTGAGTCCGCTGTCCCGGCAGGAAGCAATGCGGCACCTGGAAGAGGGCACGACGCCGGGAGTCACCGGCTCCGGATAACGGTGCCTGCGGAGACTAAATGACGGGGCGTTCGGTCACCGGCTCGGCCGACTTCCGGAAAAGCCGTTTGGTGTCCGGATCCATGAAGATCAGGTACATGGCAAAGAGCAGGCCCGTTATCGCGGCCGCGAAGCGGGCCAGGACGAGGGCCAGTCCCAGATCCTCCGTCTGGAGGTAGGGAAATACCTCCAGCTGGTCGGAAATGGCGTAGATCATGAAGAACGACACGATGAAGTACAAGGCTTTGACCTGCCAGTCATTGCGGATGCCTGTCACCGCAAACAGCGGGATGAGCCACACCACGTACCAGGCCTGGATCATCGGGGCCAGCACCACAATGGCCGCAAAGCCCAAAGTGAGGCGGCGGATCAGGCGGTTATGCTCACCCTTGAAGATCTGGAAGGCGACGACGCCTACGGCAAGTAGTTTGCCGGCGTCGAACACCCAGTCTGCGAGCGTCCACCCGTCGAGGCCGAAGGCATTCGAAACCGAAGCGACCATGAGCCCCACCAAGCCCACCGGCGCGTACCAGATAAAGAGGCTGCCTGGGGCCGACAGCCCGTTGATCCAGCCGAAACCGAACCCATTGACCAGGCTCAGGCCATACAGAATGGCAAGGCTGAGCCCTCCTGTCAGTCCCCAGAACATGAATTTCCGCGGCCAGCCGGCGTTCTTGCCTGCCCAGATCAGGCCGATGAACGGCAGGAAAACGATGGTGATGGGCTTGACGGCGATGGAAAGGGTGACCAGGACTATACCCAGCACCACGCGCCTGGTGGCCGCGTAATACAGTCCGGCGAGGGCCAACCCGATCATGAGGGCATCGTTGTGGACGCTGGCGATGAAGTTGGTGAGGAACAGCGGGTTGGCGGCGGTGAGCCACACTGCGCGGTGTGGGTTGACGCCGTGAAGCTCGGCCAGCTTGGGCACATAGATAACGCAGAGGACCACGCCGAACAGCGCAACGAGCCTGAAAAGCATCACGCT
Organism: Pseudarthrobacter sp. AB1; assembly: GCF_014926485.1. Lineage (NCBI taxonomy): Bacteria > Bacillati > Actinomycetota > Actinomycetes > Micrococcales > Micrococcaceae > Pseudarthrobacter > Pseudarthrobacter sp. AB1. Next base: position 24,359 of record NZ_PZKO01000060.1, on the reverse strand, counting down.
GGCCTCGGGCTGGACGTTGGTGGACCAGACCACAAACTGCTCAATCCACAGAAACAGCTGGCCGTACGGCACGGGAGCTTCAGTCCACTGTTTGTCGGCGCCAAGCTGGAAATAGTTGGACAGCGCCGAGATGCCGTTTTCGTAGGGGTTGAATCCCTCCACCATCAGCCTGCCCTGACCAATGTAGGCATACACGTCGCGGCTGAAAAGCGGGACGGTGAACATCAACGGCAGGCCCCATGCTGCGATGGCCTGCAGCGTTGCCTTTCGCGCGGCCGGCCCCCACACGCGGATCCGTTGGCCGAGCCTTAGCCAGGAGCGGACCAGGAGCATGCCGCCCACCGCGACCAGCACGATCGCCAGGGCAACACCGATGGCCTCCGTGCGCATCCAGATAAAGATCGGTACCCGGCGGAGTTCGGAAACGGGAGCCAGCCAGCCGACGCCGAGGGATCCGAGCACCATCAGGACCGAGCCGACAAGACCGGCAAGAATGGGGGACCTTGCGTTATCCACTTCTGCCTCTGCAGGCTCCAGGATCACGCTGGCGGCCATCTCCCCCGTTGCAGGCACAGGCGCCGTCATCTCAGGATCGTCCAATCTCTTTACACTCGGCGCTCCAACCCCGCGGGGCGGCAGTGGCAGCCCGGGTCGCGCAGGCACATCACAGCGGCAAAATCCTCGCCCCCATGTACCCGAAATCCTAGCATCGGACGGTTGCGCCGGAGCTAAACGGTAGGCTGGTCCGGTGCCTATATCTAACGAACGCATCGTCTGGATCGACTGCGAAATGACCGGCCTGGACATCAAGAACGACGCCCTGATCGAGGTGGCGGCGCTGGTGACGGACTCAGAGCTCAACATTCTCGGGGACGGTGTGGACGTGGTGATCAAGCCCGAGGACGCTGCCCTCGCCCAGATGAACGACTTCGTCAGGGATATGCACACCCGGTCCGGGCTGCTCAAGGAACTGCCGCACGGCAAGACCATGGCCGAGGCCGAAGCCGCCGTGATGGAGTACATCGAAAAGTGGGTGCCGGACCCGCGCAAGGCACCGCTGGGCGGCAACTCCGTGGGGACAGACCGCGTCTTCCTCTCCCGCGACATGCCGGCCGTTGTGGAGCACCTCCACTACCGCGTGATCGATGTGAGCACCATCAAGGAACTCTCCCGCCGCTGGTTCGCCCGGGCTTACTTCCAGTCCCCCGCCAAGAGGGGCGGGCACCGCGCCCTGGGGGACATCCAGGATTCCATCGACGAGCTCCGCTACTACCGCGAGTCGGTTTTTGTTCCGGCTCCCGGACCTGACAGCGCCACTGCCCGCAAAGTCGCCCAGCGCATCACTGCCACGCCTGGCACAGGTACCCCAGAAGAGTAATCTGCACCACATTTGGTGGAATTTTTCGCAAAAACCCTAAAAGTGGCACAAGCAGCCTTCGCCAGCAGGTAAGCTATTTGAGTTGCCTTTCCAGAGCACCGGATGTCCGGGAATCTGTGGGCACATGGTGGGCTTAGCTCAGTTGGCAGAGCGCCTGGTTGTGGTCCAGGAGGTCGCGGGTTCAACCCCCGTAGCTCACCCTCATAGGGCGGCAGTAAATGCTGTTCAGTTGGAGGCCGTACCGGATATCCGGTACGGCCTCCATTTTTTTGCATAAACGCCGGCGTCACGCCGCACGCACGAAGGGCCGCCTGAGATGACAGTTCTGCCAATCACCGTCTGGGGAGAACCGGTGCTGCACCGCCGCGCCGCTGAGGTGGAGGTGTTCGACGACGGGCTGCGCACCCTGATCGCGGACATGCTTGAAACCAACGATGCTGCCAACGGCGTCGGCCTGGCCGCGCCGCAGGTTGGAGTTGGCAAGAGAATTTTCGTTTACAAGTACGCCAATGACGACGGCGCCCCGCCCATCGGAGTCCTGGTTAACCCGGTGCTGACCCTGTCCAAGATCTCTGGCGCACTGCCGGACCCCGAAGAAGAGGAAGAGGGCTGCCTCTCCTTCCCCGGCGGCGCCTACCCGCTCAAGCGTGCAGAGTGGGCGAGGGTGGAAGGCTTTGACGGCTACGGGCAGCCCGTTGAGTTCGAAGCGACGGGATGGTTCGCCCGGGTGATCCAGCACGAGTACGACCACCTGGACGGAAAGCTTTACGTCAACCGGCTGATGGACCGCTATGCACGGAAGGCCATGAAACTGGCCAGGAAGAGCGGCTGGGGCGTGCCCGGGCTGACCTGGATGCCCGGCGTGGATCCGGACCCGTTCGGCCACTGAGCCGACGCATTAACGGGCGCTGATGGTTGGCTGGTCCGGGCAGGAGTCCAGGACGCGCTTCATCGCGTCCTTCTCCGGCTGCGTGACCCACAGTTCATAGGACGCCTTCACCGAGATCTGGCGGGCAACATAGTGGCAGCGGAAGTTCTTGTTCTTTGGCAGCCAGGTAGCAGCGTCGCTTGCGCTCTTCTGCTGGTTGGCGGGACCGTCCGCGGCGATGAGGTTCAGCGGATCGTTGGCCAGGCTCTGGCGCTGCTGCGAATTCAGCCCCTGTGCGCCTTTCTGCCACGCGTCTCCGAGCGCCACAACGTGGTCGATCTGGATTTCCTTGCTGCTTTCCGCACCGCGCCGGAACTCCACGGCTTTCCCCGTGTACGGCTCCTGGATGGCACCCGACGCTACCCTGCATTTGGACCCCTCCGTGAAGCCCACGGCGGTCAAATCCCTGCGAAGGATGTCGTTGCGGGTGTCGCAGCCGTTCCGGTCCACGTCCAGCCAGGCCTGCCCGAAGGCCTCCCGCTGGTAGTTGTCCCTGGGAGCCCTGCCCTTGACGGGCAGCCCCTCAAGGGCGTCCAGGGCACTCCCCTGCGGCACAGCGTGGACCGGCACCACGGGCTTCATCCAGGTCCCGTCGAAAACGGGCGCCTCACTGGGCCCTGCGATGGCTGGTTCCGCCGCTGCGAACTGGCCCGCAGTGAAAAACCATCCCGCGGAGCCGGCTGCAGCCAGGGTCAGCACGGCCAGCAGGACCCAGGCCTGCCTCGAGCGGCGGCGGGCGCTGCGGTAGGCACGCCAGCTGACGGTCATGGGTAATCAGCTCTACCGGAAATGTAACGCACCAAAAGAGCCTAGGTCACCCCACCGACACCCAAGCGGTTATCCACAACGGGGAGGACAAGTGGACCGGGCATCCCGCCCACTGCTGAGGCCGGCTATTGCTCCCGGGCTACACGGCGCAGGTCTTCTTCGGCAACCTGGAGGAGCCCTTCGAGCTGCCGCACCCGGTCGTCACCGACATCGCCGGAAGCCCGGGACCTGCGCGCCTGGTCCAGGAGCCGGATCGCTTCTTTGTGGTTGGCCTTGGCGACGTCGAGGGCGTGTTCAAGGGTGGTCTCGTGGAGAGTTTCGTTATCCATGCCACCAGTGTGATCCCGATTCCCGGCTGATTCCAGCAAATCAGCCGGGAATGTCGGGCGGCCAGCCCGGCAACCGGCCTAGACGGCGATTGCTGCCAACGCCGCAGCGGCTTCCTTGGCGGGGAACGCCGGCGGGTTGACTCCGGCCATCTCTTCCATAACCCGGACTACCTGGCAGCTGTAACCGAATTCATTGTCGTACCAGACGTAAAGAATCAGGTTCTTGCCGTTGGAGATGGTGGCGAGGCCGTCCACGATGCCGGCACGGCGTGAGCCAACAAAGTCCGTGGAAACAACCTCGGGCGAATCGATGTAGTCAATCTGCTTGCGGAGGTCCGAATGCAGGGACATCTGGCGCAGATAGTCGTTCACCTCATCCTTGGTGGTTCCGCTCTCCAGGCTCAGGTTCAGAATGGCCAGCGAAACGTCCGGTGTGGGGACGCGGATTGAGCTGCCGGTGAGCTTGCCCAGCAGCTCGGGCAGCGCCTTCGCCACAGCAGTGGCCGCTCCGGTTTCGGTGATAACCATGTTCAGCGCGGCGGAGCGGCCGCGGCGGTCGCCCTTGTGGAAGTTGTCGATCAGGTTCTGGTCGTTGGTGAAGGAGTGGACGGTTTCAACGTGCCCGTGGATCACGCCGAACTTGTCGTTGATGGCCTTCAGGACCGGGGTGATGGCGTTCGTGGTGCAGGACGCTGCGGACACGATCTGGTCCGTGTCCTCGATGCTGCGGTGGTTAATACCGTGCACGATGTTCTTCAGGTCGCCCTTGCCCGGCGCCGTCAGGAGAACCCGCGCAACGCCCTTGCTCTGCAGGTGCTGGGACAGGCCTTCGGCGTCGCGCCAGCGGCCCGTGTTGTCCACCACCAGGGCGTTGTGGATGCCGTAGGCGGTGTAGTCGATCGTGGCAGGATTGTCCGAGTAGATGACCTGGACCTGTACACCGTTCGCCGTAATGGTGTTGGCAGCCTCATCCACCCGGATGGTTCCCTCGAAGGAACCGTGGACCGAGTCGCGGCGCAGGAGGCTGGCGCGCTTGGTGAGGTCCTTGTCCGAGCCGCGGCGCACCACGATGGCGCGCAGGCGCAGGCCGTGGCCGCCACCGGCCTTTTCGATCAGGAGGCGCGCCAGCAGGCGGCCGATCCGGCCAAAACCGTACAGCACAACGTCGGTGCTGGTGCGGTCATCGCCACCACGCTTGCCAACTACCTCGGCAAGCTCGGCGCGGAGGAACTCTTCCAGGGTGGCGCCGTCGCCTTCCGCCTTGAACTTCTCCGCCAGTCGGGCGACGTCGATGGCCGCCGCACCCAGCTCCAGCTGAGCCAGGATGTTCAGCAGCGGTGCGGTCTCTTCGAGCAGGAGCTCGGTGTTGCTCATGCGGCGGGCGAACCGGTGCGCCTTGAGGATGTTCATGGTGGATTTGTTGATCAGGCTCCGGCCATGAATGCTGGTCACCACGTTGTTTTCGCGGTACAGCCGGCCAATCACCGGAATCATGGCCTCGGCGAGAGCCTCCCGGCCCATCCACGTATCAAGACAAGAATCTGACGTCTGGCTCACAGAACTACCTTCCTCGGTTCAGCCGCATACGTCGTCGTACGCGGTTGGCGGCCACCTGATGATGTCCAGGGGCTCTGGCACCGGCAGGATGCGGTCCATCCCGGGTGCCGTGGAGAAGCGCAAAGAAAAGCCACCGGCTGCGAACGCAGACCCGGCGGCAGAACTCCTACGTTCGCTCTCCATTCTAGGCTGGAGCAGACCGGCGGACCGCCGCCACCAGCGTGAAATCACTCACATACGGGGCGGGTCCGTGCCCGGCGGGAGGTGTTGGATGGGTTGACCGATACGCCGGGTTCTGTGCTCCCGTGCCGTTACCAGCGCGGGAGTAGCGGCCATCCATCTACGGACGCCGTTGCCGACGCCCTCCAGCGGCCTACCCGGACACTCGGGCGGGCAGCCCTCAAACGTGTCCTGTCTGGCCTTGCTCCGGGTGGGGTTTACCTAGCCTTCCCGGTCACCCGGGAAGCTGGTGGTCTCTTACACCACCGTTTCACCCTTACCTGTTGAGCTTCCGTTGCCGGAAGACGCAGGCGGTCTGTTCTCTGTGGCACTGGCCTGCGGGTTACCCCGAGTGGGCGTTACCCACCACCCTGCCCTGCGGAGCCCGGACGTTCCTCGAGCCACTTGCGTGACGCGCGGCCGCCTGGTCAACCCATCCGCAGCCCAGTCTACCGCCGGCAGGAGGCCACGCCGTCGCCGGTAAGATCGTACGGTGCTGATTCTGCTTCCCCCCTCCGAAGGCAAGACCCCCGCAGTCCGCGGATCCGCCGTCGACTGGCCGTCACTGAGCTTTCCCGAACTCAACACCTATCGGGCCAAAGTCCTGGAGGCGCTGGGGACGGTCAGCGCACATGAGGATGCCCTCGCGCTGCTGGGCGTCGGCGCATCGCTGCAGGACGACGTCGAACGCAACACCCGGCTCCACGCCGAACCGGCCGCCCCGGCACACCAGATCTATTCCGGCGTTCTGTACGACGCCCTCGGCTACAAAACCCTGACGCCGACGCAGCGGCGGAAGGCCGATGTATCCGTGCTGGTGATCTCGGCGCTATGGGGCGCCATCCGCTTCGCGGACAGTGTGCCCGCCTACCGGCTGTCGATGGGAACGGCACTGCCCGACGTCGGCCGCCTCGCCTCGTTCTGGAAGCCTCAGATTTCGGCGGCCCTCGCGGAGTCGGCGTCCGGGCATCTGCTCGTGGACTGCCGCTCCAGCACCTATGCCGCCGCCTGGACACCGCCGCCGGCTCAGACGGTGGCCGTCAATGTTTTTACTGAGGTCAATGGCGTGCGCAAGGTGGTCAGCCACTTCGCCAAGCACACCCGCGGCGAGCTGGCGCGGCACCTGCTGGCCCGGCGCGGCAATGCCCCGCTGACTCCGGGGCAGCTACTGAAGGCCACGCGCGAAAAATGGGACGCCGAGCTGGTGGATGGTTCAGTGCGGAAACCGCATGCCCTGAACATCATCCTGCCCAACCCGGTAGCACAAACAGTCGCTCTGAGCGTTCACAACGGCAGTTAGAGCGCCCCATATGGGCTGTTAGTTAGCTGGGGCGGGAGTGTTCCACTCAGCGGAGCGCACCAGGATGGCACCCGAATCCGGGCAGAACACAATGTCGTCTTCGGAGGCGGCCTTGATCTCGGCGAGGTCCCCGGGACTCAGCTTCATTCCGGAGGCCTCAGAGGTGCCGTGGAACAACCGGGCGGCGCCCACGCCCCGCTTTGCCAGCGTCTTTTCGTAGATAGCCAGCATCCCGGCATCGAGTCCTTCAGCGAACGCGGCGCGCTTGCCGCGGACAATGGTCGCTTCAGCAGCCACTTCGGCCAGGGCTTCATCGAGTTCGGCGCGGATGCCGCCGAAGGAGCCCTGGACGTTATCCACGATGAGCTGCTGGGCAGCCTGACGCTCGCGCAGCGAATCCAGGCGTTCCAGGACTTCCAGCTCCACGTCTTCAAGGTCGGAGCGGCGCTTGTTGAGGGACGCGATGTCCTTCTGCAGGGCCACCAGGTCCTTTGACAGCCCCGTCCCGCTGTTGAGCCGCGCTTCGTCGCGTTCGATGCGGGAGGCGACCTGCTCGACGTCGGCCTCGGCGCGCTTCAGCTCGGCTTCGGCGTCGTGGACGGCCATCTTGGCAGCGCCGAGTTCGCCGTTGGCGACGGACAGGGCCGATTGCAGGTCCTCGATCCGGGGATCGGTTTCCAGGGCGCGGCGGCGGTTGGACAGGGACCTGAGCTTTGCGTCCAGCCCCTGCAGTTCGAGCAACTTCAACTGTTCCGCCGGTGCTGCCTTGGCCACTATTTACCTCCGCTAAATCCAATCCGGCCGAAGCCGGGCACCGTATCGGCGCTTTATAGACTCTAGCGCCTGGCGTGCTCCCCTGCCTCGCTAGCTCGCCTGGGGCCCCTCGCCCGCACGGCTTAGCCCGGAGTCAGAATGAAGTCCCACGGATCGCTGTTGGTGGTGCTTACCTGGATCTCGACGTCGTGGCCCTGATCGGCTAGCACATTGCCCAGCGCCGACGCCGCAGCAGGCAGCCACAGCCATTCGCTGGCAAAGTGCGAAACGTCAATCAGGTAGGGCCGGCCGTTCACTGCCGCTTCACGGGCTTCGGACGCCGGATGATGGCGGAGGTCGGCGGTGACATAGACGTCGGCGTTGTTGGCCCGCACCTCATTGAACAGCGAATCCCCCGCGCCCCCGCACACCGCAATGCGCCGCACCAGCCCGTCCTTGTCCCCGGACACACGGACTCCGCCGGCCACCGACGGCAGGATGCCGAACACCCGGGCAGCGAAATCGCCCAGGCTCATCACGTCCGCCAGATCACCCACACGTCCGATGCCTTCCTCGGGCAGTCCGTTCGCGGCCACCGTCAGCGGGACAACGCCCTCAAGTCCCAGCGCATCGGCCAGGACGTCGGAAACGCCCCCGACGGCGGAATCACCGTTGGTATGGACGGTCAGCAGTGCGGTTCCGGACTCGATAAGGCGGTGGATAGCCTGCCCTTTGGCAGTGGTGGCCGCCACGGACGTGACGCCTTTGAGGAGCAACGGGTGATGGGTAATCAGGAGCTCGGCACCCCATTCCACGGCTTCCTCGATCACCGTAAGCGTCGGATCAACGGCGAACATCACCCTTGTCACGGGCGCTGACGGGTGCCCGGCCACCAGCCCCACTTCGTCCCAGTTTTCGGCCAGCGACTCGGGCCAGAGTTCCTCAACCGCCAGCAGCACCTGCCCCAGCGTGGGAGCAGCCGGACCAGCCGCTGCAGCGTCCGCCCCGGTAAGGGTGCCGTCGTCGTGCTTGTCCGCATCTCTGACGCCGATGTCTGCAGGTTCCATAGTCTCAGTTTTACCCCATCGGTCCGTTTGCCCCGCATATTTCAAACTCTCGTAGGGTGGTCAGGGAATCATCTGGCGCGCTCAACCATTGAAGAGGTCATGAAAACTTTTGTTCTTGGCGGGGGCTGCTTCTGGTGCCTCGACGCCGTCTACCAAATAACCAAAGGGGTCACGTCGGTGATTTCCGGGTACACGGGCGGCCATGACCCTCAGCCGGACTACTACTCCGTCTGTGGCGGAACCACTGGCCACGCTGAAGTCGTGGCGGTCACTTTCGACGAATCCGTCATCCCGGCTGAGGTCATCCTGGACATGTTCTTCGCGCTGCACGATCCCACAACGCTCAATCGCCAGGGGTACGACGTGGGCACGCAGTACCGGTCGTCAATGTTCTATGAGACCACCGAAGAGAAGATCCTGTTCGAGGAGGCGATCGACCGGAACCAGGCTCTCTGGTCCCATCCGATCGTTACGGAGGTCAGCCGGCTCCCCCGCTTCCATGTCGCGGAGGACTTTCACCAGGACTACTACGCCAAGTATCCCGAGCAGGGATACTGCCAGGTGATCATCAATCCCAAGCTCGCCAAGGCCAGGAAATATTACTCTGCGTGGCTTAATGCTTAGCAGCGCCCGCTCAGCCATCGTTAGGCTGACCTCAGCATTCACACTTGAGAGATAGGCATATCTACATGGCACGGATCTATGACGATGTAACGCAGTTGGTCGGCGGCACTCCGCTGGTCCGCCTGAACCGGTTAACCGAGGGCCTGGGCGCGACTGTGGCGGTCAAGCTTGAGTTCTACAACCCGGCCAACAGCGTCAAGGACCGCATCGGAGTGGCCATCGTTGACGCCGCCGAGAAGTCGGGCGCCCTCAAGCCCGGCGGCACCATCGTTGAAGGCACCTCCGGCAACACCGGCATCGCCCTTGCCATGGTGGGTGCGGCCCGCGGTTACAAGGTCATCCTGACCATGCCCGAGACCATGTCCACCGAACGCCGCGTTATGCTGCGGGCGTTCGGCGCCGAGATTGTCCTGACCCCGGGTTCCGAGGGCATGCGCGGCGCCGTGGAAAAGGCCCAGGAAATCGTGGCCAACACGGAAAACTCCATCTGGGCCCAGCAGTTCGCCAACGAGGCCAACCCTGAGATCCACCGCACCACCACCGCCGAGGAAATCTGGTCCGACACCGACGGCAAGGTGGACATCTTCGTCGCCGGAATCGGCACCGGCGGAACCGTCACCGGCGTCGGCCAGGTTCTGAAGGAGCGCAATCCTGAGGTCCAGATTGTCGCCATCGAACCGAAGGACTCCGCCATCCTGAACGGCGGCGCTCCCGGGCCGCACAAGATCCAGGGCATCGGCGCGAACTTCATCCCGGAAATCCTGGACACCAACGTCTACGACGAAGTCCTGGATGCCACCCTGGAGGACTCCGTCCGGGTCGCCCGTGAACTCGGCGTCAAAGAAGGCATCCTCGGCGGCATCTCCTCCGGTGCCATCGTCTGGGGGGCCCTGGAACTGGCCAAGCGTCCGGAGAATGCCGGCAAGCTGATCGTCGCGGTTGTCTGCGACTTCGGTGAGCGTTACATCTCCACCGTGCTCTATGACGACATCCGCGGCTGATCAGCCCGTTGTCGCCCCGTTTCCTGTAGAAAGAACTTTGTGGGCTTTTTCGCAAGACTGAAGGAAGATCTCGACGCCGCCCGGTCACACGACCCGGCGGCTCGAGGTTCTTTTGAGAACTTTTTCGCCTATTCCGGGCTGCATGCCATCTGGATCCACCGGCTGACGCACCATATGTGGCAAACCCCGGGACTGCGGTTCCCGGCGCGGCTGGTGTCGCAGCTGGGCCGCTTCCTGACCGGAATCGAGATCCATCCCGGCGCCACGATCGGCCGGCGTTTCTTCATCGACCACGGCATGGGTGTGGTCATCGGCGAAACCGCCGAGATCGGCGAAGACGTGATGATTTATCACGGCGTCACGCTGGGCGGCCGCTCGCTGGCCAAGGTCAAGCGCCATCCCACCATCGAGGACCGGGTCACCATCGGCGCCGGAGCCAAGGTCCTGGGACCTATCACCATCGGCCGGGACAGCGCCGTGGGCGCCAACGCCGTGGTGGTCAAGGACGCGCCGCCGGAATCGATTGTGACCGGCGTGCCGGCCAAGTGGCGCCACCGTGATGCCCAGCGCGAAACCAAGCCCGCCGTGGATCCGGCCGAGTACGACATCGAATACCGGATCTGATCCGTCACTGCAGCCTTACCCGGCGACACGCTTCAGGACTGCCGTGACCACTGCATCATAGAGCCGGTCCGGCAGGACGCGCCGAAGGCCAAGAATGGCCGCCGCTCCCCTGCCCACCGGGTACCGGGTGCGGGGACGGGCGGCCGTGGCCGCGTGCAGGACAGCCGCCGCAATCACCGCCGGCTGCGTGGACGTTTCAGGCCTGTCCGTGGAGGCCAGGACGTGCGCCATGTGCCGTGCCTGTGCGGCATACGGCCCCTCGCCGCTGCTGGCCAGCAGCCCGTCAGCGGAAATCCGGCCCCACTCGCTGAGCGTACTTGCCGGTTCGATGATGGCTACCTCGACGCCGTGCGGCTTGAGTTCCAGCCGCAGTGCATCGCTCATGCCCTCAACGGCGAACTTCGTGGCGTGGTACCAAGCGCCGAGGGGTTCGTAGAATTTTCCGCCGATGGACGAGATGTTGATGATCCTGCCCCGTCCCGCACTCCGCATGGCCGGCAGGACCAGCTGCGTCATCCTGGCGAGGCCAAAGACGTTCACCTCGAATTGGCGCCGGCCCTCGGCCAGGTCCACCTGTTCCAGCGCCCCGTAAGACCCGTATCCGGCGTTGTTGACCAGGACATCAATCCGCCCGCGCTCTTCCAGGACACGGCCGACGGCGGCACGCATCGAATCGTCGTCCGTCACGTCCAGTGCCAGGACCTGGACGCCCAGCACCTTCAGCGGCTCCATCCTGTCCACCCGGCGGGCGCCGGCATAGACGATGAAACCGTGGCTGCTGAGCTTTTTCGCCGCCTCGAAGCCGATACCCGTGGATGCTCCCGTAACTAATGCGACTGGCTTGGGCATTCTGACTCCTTGGATGGACGGACACCACAACTGCCGGAAACGCCAACGGCCGGCAGCACCCAGAATATCCGGGAACTGCCGGCCGCAGGGTTTGCAGCTTGATGCAATCAGAGCGTGGTGACTAGTGCGTGTCCACTGCTTCGATTTCGGACTTGTCCTCGCCCCACAGGGTGTGGAACGTGCCCTCGGCGTCGACACGGCCGTAGGTGTGCGCGCCGAAAAGGTCGCGCTGGCCCTGGATCACTGCGGCCGGCAGGCGCTTGCGGCGCAGGCCGTCGTAGTAGGCCAGTGACGAGGAGAAGACCGGCACGGGGATGCCGAGCTGGACGGCGGTGGAGACAACACGGCGCCATGCCGGCAGGACATCGGCGATGGCCTTGGTGAACGCCGGGGCGAACAGCAGATTGGCCGGCTTGTCTTCTGCGGCGTAGGCCTTGGTGATTTCCTTGAGCAGTTCTGCACGGATGATGCAGCCGCCGCGCCACAGCGAAGCGATCTCGTCCAGCTTGAGGTCCCAGCCGTATTCCTTTGCTGCTGAGGTCAGCATGTCCAGGCCCTGGGCGTAGGAAACCAGCTTGGACGCGTAGAGCGCCTGGCGTACGTCCTCAACAAAGGTGTCCGGAACGTCGACGGCGATTTCCTCGCCGGCGAGGAGTTCCTGGGCGATCTTGCGCTGCTCGGTCTGCGATGACAGGGCACGGGCGAAGACCGACTCGGCGATGCCCGACGTCGGGGAGCCCAGCTCCAGCGCGGAGATGACCGTCCAGCGTCCGGTGCCCTTCTGGCCGGCGGCATCCACCACAACGTCCACAAACGGCTTGCCGGTGCGGGTGTCAACGTGGCCCAGGACCTCGGCGGAGATTTCGATCAGGAAGGAGGCGAGTTCGCCCTTGTTCCATTCTTCGAAGATCTTGGCCTGGTCGGCGGGCTCGATGCCGGCGCCGGAGCGGAGGAGGTCGAAGGCTTCGCCGATGACCTGCATGTCGGCGTATTCGATGCCGTTGTGGACCATCTTGACGAAGTGGCCGGCGCCGTCGGTGCCGATCCATGCGCAGCAGGGCTTGCCGTCCACGTGCGCGGCGATCTTTTCGAGCAGCGGACCGAGGGCGTCGTAGGACTCCTTGGAACCACCGGGCATGATGGACGGGCCGTTCAGGGCTCCTTCCTCACCGCCGGAGACGCCGATGCCGACGAAGTGCAGGTCCTTCTTCGCCAGCGCGGCTTCGCGGCGGCGGGTGTCCTCGTAGTGGGAGTTTCCGGCGTCGATGATGATGTCGCCAGCTTCCAGGAGAGGTTCAAGCTGCTCGATGACCGAGTCAACCGGCTTGCCGGCCTTGACCATGATCAGGACGCGGCGGGGCTTCTCCAGGGAGTCAACAAGCTCCTGCAACGTTTCGGTGCGGACGAAGTCGCCGTCCGTGCCGTGCTTTGCGAGCAAAGCGTCAGTCTTTTCGACCGACCTGTTGTGCAGGGCAACAGTGAAGCCGTTGCGGGCCAGGTTGCGGGCCAGGTTGGCGCCCATCACCGCAAGGCCGGTGACACCGATGTGTGCAGACATCAAAACTCCAATTTCGTTGTGCAATGGATGTGCAGATGGCTCCGCGTTCGCTGCGAAGCACGCTGTCACGAACCGATGGATCCTAATAAAGCATATATATTCAATCGGCTTGAGGGAAGCGGTGCCCACTTTGTGGAACGTGGCCAGTCAATCCCAGTTTAGGCTTGAGTCCATGTCGACCAGCCTGCACCACCGTGCCATTGAGAACCTTGGCACCCGGATCATCACGGGCGAGCTGCCTACCGGACACATCATGCTGGCCGAGCACCTTGAGGAAGAGCTGAAGGTTTCGCGGTCCGTGGTCCGCGAGGCCGTGCGGGTTCTGCAGTCCCTGGGCCTCGTGGAAACCACCAAGCGGGTAGGTATCCGCGTGCTGCCGCCGAGCCGCTGGAACCCCTTCGACTCCCAGGTCATCCGCTGGCGGCTGTCCAGCGACGCCCGCGGCGCCCAGCTGCGGTCACTGATCGAACTGCGTTCCGCCGTCGAGCCCGCCGCGGCCGAGCTGGCAGCGAACAATGCCCCGGCGCAGCTGCGGCGGGAGCTGGTGGATATCGCCCACGCGCTGCGCGACGCCGGCCACTCCGGGGACGCGCAGAAGTTCCTGGAGCTGGACATCGCTTTTCATTCGGTCCTGCTTTCCGGCTCGGGCAACGAAATGTTTGCCAACCTGATGGGGCAGGTGGCAGAGACCCTGACGGGACGCACGGTCCATGGACTGATGCCGGACCACCCCCACGAGGGGGCGCTCCAGTGGCACGTCGATCTGGCCGAAGCGGTCGCCGCCGGGGACGCCGCCACGGCCCGGGACGCGTCCGAACAGATCATGCGCCGCACCACCTCCCGGCTGTCCGGAACCTGGACGGACCAGCCCCGGGTGTTTATCCCGGTGCGCCGGAACTGACCTCACCCGGAACCGGCCCCGAGACCAGCACTTCCTATATCGCGTTATTCGGGTTGGAAGTTGAGGAGGACTTTTCCTGATTCGGCGGAGTTCCTGGCGGTTTCGAAGGCTTCGAGTCCGTGGTTGAGGGGGTATTCGTGGGTGATGACGGGGTTGATGTGGAGGGTGCCGTCGGCGAGGGCGGTGATGACGTCGTCGATCTCGTTGGTGAAGCGGAAGGATCCGCGCAGGTCCAGTTCCCGGGTGATGGCCAGGGAAATCAGCACCGGCTGGGGTCCGGTGGGCAGCAGCCCGACCATGACCACGGTCCCGCCGCGCCCCGCGCCCTGGATGGCTGAGGCCAGGCCGTGGTGGCTGCCCGAGGACTCAATCACCACATCGGCCTGTACCGCGGCGATCGCGTCCGTGTCCCCGGCCTGCAGGGTCTGATCCGCGCCGACCACGGCGGCGATCTCCAACGGTTTGGTATGAACGTCGACGGCGGTGATCCGTCCCGCGCCGGCACGTTTCAGGACCGCGACGGCCAGCGTCCCGATCGGGCCGCACCCGATCACCAGCACACTCTTGCCCGCGACGTCCCCGGCCCTCGCGACGGCGTGCCAGGCCACGGCGGCCGGCTCGATCAGGGCCGCGGTCCGCAGGTCCACGCCCGCCGGGAGCGCCCGCAGCATCCGGGACGGCAGGTTCACATACCGGGCGAACGCACCGTCGGTGTGCGGAAACCGCGCCGCACTGCCCAAATACGTACACCCCGGGGACAGGTTGGGCCGGTCCGCCGGCCACCGCACATCCCCCGCACCGGGTCCCGGGGTGGCCGGGTGGACCGCGACCGCGGTCCCCACACCCGGGCCGGTCCCGTCCGCCGCGGCCGCTACCACGGTCCCGGAAATCTCATGCCCGAGCACCATCGGCGCCTTCAGGACCGACTCCCCCGCCGCGCCATGGAGCCAGTAATGCAGGTCCGACCCGCAGATCCCGCCATACGCAACCTCCACCACGGCCTCGCCCGGGCCGGGCACACCCACCGGGACCTCCTCGACCCGCAGGTCCCCGGCTGCGTACGCCACCACCGCCGGACCCGACACCGGCAGCACTGTTGCTTCGGTCCCCTGAGCCACTATTCCAGTGCCCATCAGACCACCACCGTCATTCCGCCGTCGATGAAGATCGTCTGCCCGTTCACAAAGTCCGACCCGTCCGAGGCCAGCCACACCGCAGGGCCCGCCAGGTCCTGGACCGTGCCCCACCGATGCGCCGGGGTCCGGCCCAGGATCCAGGCATTGAACTGCTCATCGTCCACCAGGTTCTGCGTCATCTCGGTATGGATGTAACCCGGGGCGATCCCGTTGATCTGCAGCCCCGAGCCCGCCCACTCCGCCGTCATCGCCCGGGTCAGGTTCCGCAACCCGCCCTTCGCCGCCACATACGGGGCGATCGTGGGCCGTGCCAGGTCCGTCTGCACCGAACAGATATTGATGATCTTGCCCCTCCCGCGCGGGATCATGTGCCGCGCGGCCTCACGCCCCACCAGGAACGCGCTCGTCAGATCCGTCCTGATCACCCGCTCCCAATCCGCGACATCAAGCTCCAGCATCGGCACCCGATGCTGGATCCCGGCATTATTCACCAGGATCTGCAACGGCCCCACATGCTCCTCCACCCACAAAATACCCCGCGCAGCCTCGGCATCACTCGTAACATCAAACGCGACACTATGCACCCGCCCCGGGGCAAAATCCGCGGCCATCACCACCTCCGCCGCCTTCAACCGCTCCGCATTAATCCCGTTCAGCACCACCGTCGCCCCGGCCCCAGCCAACGCCCGCGCCAACGCATTACCAATCCCCCGACTCGAACCCGTCACCAAGGCAACCCGCCCCGTCAAATCAAAAAGAGTACTCATGGTGCAGCTGTCCCTTTCGTTGCGGTCTCCGCAGGTTCCGCGATATTGGTGTTGTCGCTCAGATTCGAAATGGCCTGGCGGACCACGGCAAGATCCTGATCGCCAAGGCCCTGGCGCTTGAGTTCGGCGTAAAGTTCGACGCCGGCAGTCGCCATCGGCACGGCAGCGCCGGACGCCCAGGCTGATTCGAGCACAAAGGACAGGTCCTTATGCATGAACTTCGCCGGACCTGTGGGTGTGTAGCCCTTCCGAACCAAACGCGGTCCCACGTTCTCCAGCACGCGGCTGCCCGCAAGGCCACCGGACAGGACATCGAAAAGCGCTGCCGGATCCATCCCGGAGCGCTCGGCGAGCTCGGCCGCTTCGGCTAGTGCCGCCGTCGTGGTTCCTACAATGAGCTGGTTGCAGGCCTTGGCGAGCGACCCTGCGCCCAGCGGGCCCATGCGCCTGACGGTGGTTCCCATCGCGTTGAAGAAGGGCTCGAGCTGCCGGAACTCGTCCGCGGCACAGCCGGCCATGATCGCCAGTGTCCCGTCGGTCGCGCCCTTGGTGCCGCCGCTGACCGGGGCGTCCACCACGGTGGCGCGTCCCTGGCTTGCCTCGCGTACGCGGCGCCCGAAGGCCTGGACCTTTGCCGGTGAGACTGAGCTTGTGACCACCACGGCAGTGCGGGGCTGCGGCGGATTTTCGTCCCAGCTCGTCAGCAGCCCCGCCGATGCCTCTTCTATGAAGGAAAGGTCCGGGAGCATAAAGGCGATGATTGGCAGGTCCCGCAGGGATGCAACGTCCGGCGCGGAGCAGCCACCCTGCGCCACAAACTCCTGCAGGGGTCCCTCGGACCGGTTCCAGGCGGTAACCGCCCAGCCGGCGCGGACCAGATTGGTCGCCATCGGCAGGCCCATCAGCCCCAGGCCTACAAAGCCCGCTGTTCTGTCTTCCATAAATAGGCCTCGACTCACATCGTTGTGTGGTTAATGAAGGGAAATCTGTCCAATATCCTAGCCTCTATTCAGTATGATGAACACTATGACGACTCTAACCACCGTCGCGATCGCCGTCCCGCTCGAAGCAGAGCTGGTGGAGCGCATCCGCGCCGTAGACCCCTCCGTAACCGTCCTCTATGAGCCGGAGCTGCTTCCGCCCGAGCGTTTTCCGGCCGACCACTCCGGGGATCCGGACTTCAAACGCACGCCTGCGCAGGAGGAGCAGTACTGGGCCATGCTCAACAAGGCGCAGGTTCTGTACGGCTTGCCCAACGAAAGCCCCGCGGGCCTGGCCCGCATCGCGCTCGAGAATCCTCGGCTCCAGTGGGTCCAGGCCATGGCCGCCGGCGCCGGCGGTGCCCTTAAGGCCTCCGGGCTGGACCAGGAAACCCTCCTCAAATTCAAGGTGACAACCTCAGCCGGCGTCCACGCCCTGCCGCTGGCAGAATTCGCTGCCCTGGGGATCCTCAACGGCTTCAAGCGCAGCGCCGAGCTGGCCCAGGACCAGGCCGCCAAGGTGTGGCCCGAGCTTCGGACCCCTACCCGCCTGGTCAGCGGTTCCACACTGGTAGTGACCGGCCTGGGCGAAATCGGCCTGGAGACAGCCCGGATCGCACGCGCCCTGGGCATGACGGTCAGCGGCACCAAGCGAAACGTTGAGCCGATCGAAGGAATCGAGCAGGTCGCCGGCAACAACGGTCTGCCCGGGCTGCTCGCCACGGCAGACGCCGTCGTCAACACCCTGCCCGGCACGCCGTACACGGAAAAGCTGTTCAACCGTGAGGTGTTTGCCGCCATGAAGCCGGGAACGGTGTTTGTGAACGTGGGCCGCGGCACCGTGGTGGACGAGGACGCCCTGTTGGAGGCCCTGGACAACGGCCAGGTCTCCTACGCCTGCCTCGACGTCTTCGCTGTGGAACCGCTCCCCCGGGACAGCCCGCTCTGGAACCACCCCAAAGTCATGGTGTCGCCGCATACCTCGGCGCTCAGCGCCGCGGAGAACCGGCTGATCGCGGACCGCTTCTGCAGCAACCTGCGAACGTTCCTCAATGGCGGCGACCTGCCTCACCTCGTAGACCCGGTCCACTTCTACTGAGGGACAGCCGCCGGCCTGAACCACAGAGCCCCTTGCCGTGGATCCTCGAAAAGGGAATCCACGGCAGGGGCTCTTTTGTGTCGGCGGTTATCTGGGCAACCAGCAGGGGAACAACCAGCCGGGCGGCACCGGGAAGGCGTACCCGGAGTGCGCTTTAAAGCAGGAAGGCGGCCTCCCCACGCATGGGAGGCCGCCTTTTGCGTCAGTGGAGTGCCTAGCCGGCATCCTCCACCAGGAGCAGGTCCCGGCCGTTGGTTTCGGGGGCGAAGAAGGTGGTGCCGAAGGAGATCAGCGCCAGGACCAGGGAGTAGATCGCGGGAACGAGCCAGGAGTGGCCGGTCGCAGCCAGCAGCGCCACACCGATCATGGGCGCGAATCCGCCTGCCAGGACGGCAGAGAGTTCACGGCTCAGCGCTACACCCGTGAAGCGGTGCTGGGAGCCGAAGAGTTCCGGGAGCATGGCACACTGAGGGCCCAGCATTGACTGCACGCCGAGAGAAATGCCCAGCACCATGACCACCCAGACGAGGGTGACATTGCCGAGCGTGACCAGGTAGAAGGCCGGCAGGGCGATGACGGCCTGGAAGAGGGCGCCGTAGCGGTACACCGGTACGCGGCCGAAGCGGTCGGACAGGGCGCCGAAGGTGACCACCATGACCGCTGCGAATCCGGCGGCGATGAGGAGGCCGGTGGGGCCGATGAACTTGTCGCCGGCGAAGACTCCGGCGGGCAGGCTGATGAAGGACACCAGGAGGGCGGAGTAGATGGAGGAGTTTCCGTTTTCTCCCATGCGCAGGCCGATGCCGATGAGCACGTTCTTCTTTGAGTGCTTCCAGATCTGCACCACAGGGTTCTTTACCACGGCCTTGTGCTTTTCCAGTTCCTGGAAGACCGGCGTTTCCTTAAGCCGGAGCCGAATAAAGACCGCGATGGCGATCAGGATGACGCTGGCCAGGAACGGAACGCGCCACAGCCAGCCCTGCAGCACCTCTTTGTCAGCCAGTGCCATCAATGCGAAGGTGCCTGCGCCGAGCAGGGTGCCCAGCTGGATGCCAACGAATGGCAGTGCGGCAAAGAAACCACGACGCCGGCGCGGGGCCACTTCTGAAATCAGGGTGGTGGCGCCTGCCTGCTCGGCACCGGCACCCAGGCCCTGGAGGATTCGAAGGGCCACCAGGAGCACCGCGCCGACCATGCCGGCCTGTTCGAAGGTGGGCAGGAGCCCGATGGCGAAACTGGCCATGCCCATCAGGCCGATGGTCAGGACCAGGACCATCTTCCGGCCGAACCGGTCGCCGATGTAGCCGAAGACGACGCCGCCGAACGGCCGGGCGGCGAAGCCCACACCGTAGGTGGCGAACGAGGCGATCACGGCGCCGCTTTCCCCCAGCGGTGAGAAGAAGAGCGGTCCAAAGATCAATGCCGAGGCAAGGCCGTAGATGTAGAAGTCGTAGTACTCCAGTGCGGAGCCTACAGAACTGGCAAGAGTTGCCCTTCGCAGCTGGTCCGGATCGACGGCGGCGCCGTCCATGTCAGTCTGCGGTGATTTAGTACGAGTTGTCACAAGAACTCCCTCAAAAACACTCCAGGCCCCCGTTGGCCTGGTGGGATAGCGAGGACACCCCATGGCGTCGATCACTATATTGAACAGAGTACAGCAAGCTGAACACGGAGCAAATGGTTGACAGTTTTTGTTCACAACCGGTGCTATGAACGTTAAGTAGCCCCGTCAGGGCAGAGTACTTAGCCCATGGGGTTGCCCAGCGACCGCGCCAGCTCGTTCAGTTCCTTGATCATCTGGGCACCCTGCTCCGCGGAATATGTGGCTTTAAGGGCCGTGACTGACAATCCAAGGCTCGGGCCGTGGGCGCCGCGCGTGGGCACCGATACAGCCAGGCAGACCACTCCCGTAGTAGATTCCTCGTCCTCGAACGCGTAGCCCTGTTCCCGGATGGTGGTCAGCTGGGCCTTCAGTTCAGCTCCGGTGCGGAGGGACTTCGGGGTCAGGACCGGAAGTTCGGCGTCATCGGAAAACATGGCGTCGACGTCATGGTCGTGAAGGCGGGCAATCAGGGCCTTGCCAACAGCACATAGTGACACCGGCATCTTGTCGCCGATGTTGGACGTCAGGCGGACCGCCGGATGGCCCTCGTAGCGGGCCAGATAGATGACGTTGGTTCCGTCCAGCATGGCGATGCGTACCGTCTCCCCGGAAAGGGTCGGCGCCTGTTCGCAGAACCGGTAGAACTCCTGCACTTCGTCAAGCCGGCTCAGATATGCCGCGCCGAGTTCCACGAGCTTGCGGCCCAGCGTGAATTCGGCGCCCTGGCGGCTGATAAGCCTGGCTTCTTCCAACGCCAGCAACAGGTTTGAGGTGGACGACTTGGGGATTCCCAGCTCGCGGGCCAGGTCGCTCAGCGTCAGCCTTCCGGTAGCAGAGGCTGCCAACGCGTCCATGACGGCGGCGGCACGCGTGACCGCCGGCGCGGGCGACGTGCTCCCCAAACCCTCGGAGGAGCGGGGGGTGCGGGAATCGGCCATGATTCTCCTTCGATCGGCACGCCAGGGCGCGTCGCATAGATACGTTCATTCTGCTGAACAGTAACCATCATAATGGCTTGGCGGCGCTTCAGGGCCCGGACAAAAGGCTACGTCCGCCGCGCCAGGAACCACGTTTCGCGTGGCATTTGTTTGTTTCAGGAAGTTCACGGTATATTCATTCCAGACCCTCCACCGCGGCATCCCCCAATAGTCGCGGTGGAGGGTTTTCCAATGCCCAAATGTTCTCTCGGCATCTGCCGCCGGATTCAGGCGACGTCCACCACGGCTTCCCTGAGCCTCCAGCCGCCACCGAGTCCGTCGCGCTCCAGCACCATGGTGGTCAGCGCGGAATGCGGATTGTGACCCAGCCGCACTTGGACCTGCAACACCTCAACATCCACACGGCCCAGCCCCTTGGGCATACGGCGCTGCGCCTCCCACCAGCTCACACGCTCAAACCATCTCACTGCATCGGCGCCGACGGCCCATTCCCTGCCGTTGCTGACTACCGCCGTCGGGCTGCCGTCCTGGGCCGTCTTCACCACCACGTATTCCATAGCAGGAACACTAGGGACAGCCACCGACAATTAAGGCGCCCTGGCCGAACTGAGCCAGCAGGGCACGGACTGTTAACCTCTTGGCTGCCTGCGGAGCCCAGTACGGAAGACGGCGCAGGGCAACAAAAACCCCGCCGTTCCCAGCCAATCTGGCCAGGAACAACGGGGTTTGATGGTGGGTCCTACCGGGATCGAACCGATGACATCCACGGTGTAAACGTGGCGCTCTACCAGCTGAGCTAAAGACCCGAACGGCCGGTTTTTCTCGCCTCAGCGCGTCAACCAACGAACATGAACTCTACCTGACGGGCGGGAAGAAAAGCCAATCGACGCCTCGTCCCCGTCATGGGTCAAGATCGGGGAGTTCGGCGGCGAGCCAGGTCAGCGCCTCGCTGACGCCTGCGTGGAGCTTGATGGTGGCGTATTGGTCGCCCCGTGTATCGCCCCTGTTGATGATCACTACCGGCTTGCCGTCCTTCGCCGCGTGGCGGACGAACCGCAGTCCGCTCATCACGGTCAGCGATGATCCGGCAACAAGTAATGCCCCTGCGGCGTCCACCATCGCGTACGCGGCTTCCGCGCGGTCCTTGGGCACGTTCTCGCCGAAGTAGACAAAGTCAGGCTTGAGCATTCCGCCACAGGCGGGGCAGGCAGCGACCACAAAACTGCTGATCAGCGCCGAGTCCTCAACTGTGGCGTCGGCGTCGGGCGCCATTTCCACCAGGCCGGACGTGGTGGCGCGTGCCAGGAAGCCGGGATTCAGTTCTTCGAGGACCCCCGCCAGCAGGTGGCGCGTGTATGTGTGCTGGCAAGCCAGACAAACCACCCGGTCATAACGTCCGTGGAGGTCAATGACATTCCGGCTGCCGGCATCTTCATGGAGCCGGTCCACGTTCTGCGTGATCAATCCGGTGAGCAGGCCCCGCCGCTCCAGTTCTGCGGCCGCACGATGCCCGGGGTTTGGATCCGCGTGCCGCAACTTGGACCAGCCGATGTGGTTCCGTGCCCAGTAGCGCTGGCGGTTGGCGCCCTCGCGTACAAATTCCTGGTATGTCATGGGCGAACGTGGTACGGCGTTCGGCCCCCGGTAATCCGGGATGCCCGAATCGGTGCTCAGCCCGGCGCCCGTGAGCAGCGCCAGCCGTTTGCGGGACACCAGCTCCCGGACGCGCTCCAGTCCTTGAAGATCCGCACTGGCCAGCGCAGCAGGGTCAGCGGCCGGCAGGCTGGCGAAGCCCGTCAGGCCGATGCCGTGCCGCTGCTGGTCCATGCGGCGTCAGCTCTGTTCCAGGCCTGCCAGAGCATCCTGGTAGTCTGCGAGCTCGCGGGCCTGGCCGCGCGGATTCACTACAACGTAGCGGATTGTTCCGGCTGCATCGATGATGAACGTCCCGCGCCCCGCCATGCCGCTCTCCGGGTCGAAGACACCATAGGCGGAGGCGACGGCGCCGTGCGGCCAGAAGTCAGCCAGAAGATCAAAGCCGTAGCTTTCCTTCTCGGCATAGGCCCGCAGGCTGAACTTGCTGTCCACGGACACTGCCAGGACCGTGGCCCTGGCATCCTCGAACGCTGTCAGGTTGTCACGGATTTCACAGAGTTCACCGGTGCAGACACCCGAAAATGCAAACGGATAAAACACCAGCACAACGTTCTGCCCGCGAAAAGAGGACAACCGGACAGGTTCTCCGAACTGGTTCACCAGCTCAAAGTCCGGGGCAAGTTCCCCCACCGCCGGAACAGTCTGGCCGACTACGGCAAGAGCTGAGGTCACTTGTTCTTCCTGCTGACCAGGCGGGTGGCGCTCCAGTCCTTCGACACACCTGCGGAGGTGGTGAGGTGCAGGCCCGCGGTGGGTGCCGCTTCCTGGATCTCCGCCGGCGACACGTACCCGGTGCGCCCGGACTTTGGCGTCAACACCCAGACAACCCCGTTTTCACTCAGGGTGGTCAGGGAATCCATGAGGGTATCGATCAGATCCCCGTCGCCGTCCCGCCACCAAAAAATGACGGCGTCAACAACGTCGTGGTCGTCCTCGTCCAGGAGTTCGGACCCTGTCAGGTCCTCAATATCGTCACGTAAGTCGAAATCGACGTCGTCGTCGTAACCGAACTCCTGAATCAGATCCCCATTTTTGAAACCCAATTTTTCCGCCACACTTACCGAAGTGGCGGCGTCGGCCTCGCTCACGTGTTCCTCCAATGCCTAATACATGCAATGCGCATAGTGATTTCCATTACTCCCAGCCAACACCCTTTGTGCCCGCGCTTCAAGCTGCCACCACCGAGATCCGCCATATTCTGCATCACATCCGGCGCAGTCAGCCTGCGTTGCAGCGGCTTTCGTCACACAACCAGTATGACGGCGAAATACAACGGGGACGCCACAGACGCGGCTACGCATCGCGCTGGAGTCACAGCTAGAGTGGCTGGTGACAACTATGCCTGCGGGGCGACCGCCTGGAACTCAATGGCAGACATAGGCGTGCTAGGACCCTGCCCGGCGCACATGACCGGGCTGTTGTAACCGATACGTCGCACACGTCGCATTCATGCCGGACAGTCACCCTGCCCGGCATGTGGGCGGCGATGCATGCGCGCAAAGAGAGGTTGGACGTGGCTGCAGGAGAAGAGACCTCCCATATCCTCAGCGGGTTGACAAACCAGCTGCCTGATCGTGATCCGGAAGAGACCGCCGAATGGGTTGAGTCCCTGGATGCGCTGATCAGGGAACAGGGCACGGAACGTGCCCAATACATCATGCGCAGCCTGCTGCAGCGCGCCGGCGCCCAGAGCGTGGGCGTGCCGATGGTGACCACCACGGACTACGTGAACACCATCCCGGCGGACCAGGAAACGGCGTTCCCCGGCAACGAGGAATTCGAGCGCCGGTACCGGGCGTACATGCGCTGGAATGCCGCCATCATGGTGCACCGGGCGCAGCGGCCGAACATCGGGGTAGGCGGACACATCTCCACCTACGCCGGCGCCGCCACCCTGTACGAAGTAGGGTTCAACCATTTCTTCCGCGGCAAGGACCACCCCGGCGGCGGCGACCAGGTCTTCTTCCAGGGCCACGCCTCCCCCGGCATGTACGCCCGTGCCTTTATGGAAGGCCGGCTCTCCGAAGAGGACATGGACGGATTCCGGCAGGAAAAGTCCAAGGAAGGCCACGCGCTCTCCTCCTACCCGCACCCGCGCCTCATGCCGGACTTCTGGGAATTCCCCACCGTGTCCATGGGCATCGGCCCGATGAACGCGATCTACCAGGCCCAGTCCAACCGGTACCTGCACAACCGCGGCCTCAAAGACACCTCGGACCAGCAGGTCTGGGCATTCCTGGGCGACGGCGAAATGGACGAGCCCGAGTCCCGCGGCCTGCTCCAGCTCGCCGCGAACGAGAACCTCGACAACCTGAACTTTGTGA